>NZ_JBFBDW010000002.1:0-319649 GCF_040683455.1 Kitasatospora sp. NPDC093679 | reverse complement strand
GCGGGCCCCCGGGCCTCCTCCCCCTCGGGCGCCCCCCCCCCCCCGGGGCCCCGCCCGCGGGGGGGGGGGCCCCCCCCGCCCCCCCCCCCCCCCCCCCCCACCGCGGAAGGACCCGAGATGACCCGGACGGCCGACCCGGCGCCGCCGCAGCAGGACCGCTGGGGCTTGGTCGCCGTCGCCGGGCTGCTGTCGTTCACCGCCCTGCTGGACATGAACGCCGTCAACCTGGCGCTGCCCTCCGTCGCGGACGGCCTGGGGGTCGCCCAGAGCACCGCCCAGTGGGCCGCGCTCGGCTACCAGCTCCCGCTGGTGGCCCTGCTGCTGCCGGCCGGCCGGTGGCTGGACGGGGTCGGGCTGCGGGCCGCCGTGCAGCTGGCCGCGGGCGGGTACGCGCTGGGCGGCGCCGCGTCCGCGCTCGCTCCGGCGGCGGGCTGGCTGATCGCCGCACGGGCCGTCCAGGGAGTGTTCGGCGCGCTGGTGTTCGTCCTGATGCCGGTGCTCGCGGCGCGGGCCGTCCGACCCGCGCTGCGGGCCCGGGCGTTGAGCGTGCCGGCCACCCTCGGCCCGCTCGGCGCGGTCACCGGGCCGGCGCTCGGCGGCCCGCTGCTGGACGCGGCGGGCTGGCGGGCCGTCCTGCCGCTGGCCGTGCCGGTCTGCCTCGCCGCGCTGTGGACGGTGCGGCGCACCGCGCCGCAGGGCCCGCCCTGGGACGGCCCGCTGCACCCGCCGGACCGGACGGCGCTCGCCGACGCGGCGCTGGTCGGCGGCGCGGTCGCGGCGGTGCTGCTCGCCCTCACCCTCGCCCCCGGCCGGTGGACGCTGCTGCCACTGGCCGCCGCGGCGGTCGTCCCCGCGGCCGTGTGGCTGCGCCGCCCGGCCGGACGGACGACGGCCGCGCTGCTGGCCCCGGTGCACGGCGCGGTGGCGGCCCTGGCGGCCGCTGTCGCCGCCGTGCAGTACCTCACCGCGCTGCGCCTCCAGCGGGACACCGCCGCCGGTGCCACCGCCACCGGCCTGACCCTGCTCTGCTTCCCGCTCGCGATGGCGCTGGCCGGCCGGGCCGGCGGGCGGATCGCCGACCGCCTCGGCGCCCGGCGGACGGCCCGCACCGGCGCGGCCGTCACCACCGCCGGACTGCTGCTCCTGCTCGGCGCCGACGGCACCTTGCAGGACACCGCCTGGCGGCTCGCCCTCGCCGGCTGCGGCATGGGGCTGTACGGCGGGCCGGTGCAGGCCCTGGCACTCGCCGCCGCCCCGCCCGGGCGGATGGGTGCCGCCGGCTCCACCGTCCAACTCGCCCGCAGCCTCGGCTTCGCCCTCGGCCCGGCCCTGGCCACCGCCGGCGCCGCTGCCGGGAGCCCGCGCACCGGGCTGGCCGCGGCCGCGGCCTGCGCCGGGGCGGCGGTCGTCCTGCTCGCCGTCCCCGGGCGATCCACGTCCTGACCGTCCGCCACCTCCGGAGGAGTTCCGCCATGCCCGTACCCGAGCCCGTCTGCCCGTTCGCCGGTGACGCCCCGTCCGAACCTCTGCCGCTGCCCGAGCCTCTGCCGCTGCCCGAGCCGGTACCGTCGCCCGACCCGGTGCCGCTGTCCGGCCGGGCGTACAAGCGCGACCCGTACCCGCTCTACCGCCGGCTGCGGGAGGCCGGGCCGGTGCACCGGGTCCGCTTCCCGAGCGGTGTCGCCGCCTGGCTGGTCACCGGCTACGCGGCCGCCCGGGACGCCCTCACCGATCCCCGGCTGGGCAAGGACCACGCCCTCGGCAACGCGGCCTGGCGCCGGCGTGCCTCAATCATGCCCGAGCCGCAGCACTCGCAGCTGCAGGTCCACCTGCTGCACCAGGACGCCCCCCGGCACACCGCGATGCGCGCCCTGCTCGGCGACGCCTTCGCGCCCCGCCGGGTGGCCGGACTCCGGCCGCGGTTCCAGCAGTTCGCCGACCGGCTGGTGGACGCACTGCCGGCCACCGGCGGCGCCGACCTGGTCGCCGGGTTCGCCGCCCGCTTCCCGTTCCTGGTGCTCGCCGAGGTGATCGGGCTGCCCGACGAGCTGGCGGCCCGCTTCGACCGGGACTGGGGCAAGGTCGTCCAGCCGGTCGGCCCCGAGGACCCGGCCAGGCCCGCGTACGAGGCCCGGTTGCGGGCGCTCCAGGGGTACATCGCCGAGGTGGTCTCGGCGAAGCGGACCGCGCCCGCCGACGGGGACCTGCTGGCCCGGCTGGTCGCCGCGCACGACGACGGCGCGCTGACCCGCGAGGAGCTGGACTCGATGGTCTTCCAACTCCTCGTCGCCGGCCAGGAACCGGTCACCAACCAGATCTCCACCATGCTGATGACGCTCTTCCACCACCCCGGCCAACTGGACCGGCTGCGGGCCGAACCCGCGCTGGTGCCCCGGGCCGTCGAGGAACTGCTGCGTCACGACGGCGCGTTCGAGCTCACCACCTGGCGCTTCTTCGCCGAGGACAGCGACCTGCACGGCACCCGCGTCCCGGCCGGCGACTCGGTGATCGTCTCGCTGGCGGCCGCCGGACGCGACGGCGCGCAGTTCCCGGACGCCGACACGCTCGACCTCGGCCGCACACCCAACGCCCACCTGGCCTTCGGCCACGGCGCGCACTTCTGCCCCGGCGCCGCGCTCGCCCGGGCCGAGCTGCAGATCGCCCTCGGCACCCTGCTCGCCCGGCTGCCGGGCCTGCGCCCGGCCGGCGACCTCGACGCCGTCGAGTGGATCCCCGCCGTCCTCGCCCGCGGCGTCGACCGCCTCCCGGTGGCGTACGACCGCCGGCTCTGATCCCGGCCGCACGACGACCGGACCACCCGCCGCGACCCGACCACACCCCGACCACACCCCGGAGTCCCGCATGCCGCCCGTCGGCACCCTCACCGCACCGCCGCGCCCCGGACAGCCCCGTCCCCCGCTCCCGACCGCGGTCGAGCGCACCAGCACCGCCGTCCTGGAGCTGCTGCTCCCGCACCGGCGCTCCTGCGACGGCGCCCCCGACCTGCCCGCCGCCGCCTTCCCGGCCCAGCTGCGGCGGATCGCCGGCTTCGTGGCCGCCGGGGAGCCGGTCGTCCTCACCCTGCCGGGCTTCCCCTGCAAGTCGCCCAGCCCGGCGAAGGTGCTCGGCCACCTGCCCGACGAGGGCGAACGGCTCTCCCTCGCCTTCCTGGACGGGCTCTGCGCCCAGGTCGCCCGGGTCCACCCGCCGGGCGCCCGCCTGGTGATCTGCTCGGACGGCCACGTCTTCGGCGACCTCGTCGGGGTGCCGGACGCGCACATCGACGAGTACGCCGACGAACTCGCCGCCACCGTCCGCCGCGAGGGGCTGCGCCGGCTCTCCCTCTTCGACCTGCGCGACGTCCTCGGCGACCTGCCGTACGACGCCAAGCGCGCCCTGGTCGACGACCGGTACGCCCCGGCGCTGGAGGAGCTGCGGGCCGAGGTGCGCAGCGATCCGGACACCCTGGCGCTGTACCGCGGCATCACCCGCTTCCTGCTCGACGACACCGTCGGCTTCACCGGCACCCGCTCCGCCCTGCAGCGGGAGTGCCGGCGCCGCGCGTACGAGGTCGTCCGGCGCAGCCGTGCCTGGGGCGCCCTGATCGAGGAGCACCATCCGCGCGCCGTCCGGCTCTCGATCCATCCGCAGCGGGCCGGCGCCGAGAAGTTCGGCCTGCGGCTGCTCGACGCGGCCGACCCGTGGACCACCCCGTGGCACTCCTGCGTGGTGCACCACCCGGATGGGAGAAGGGAGTTGATGCACCGTGCGGAGGCGGAGCGGCTCGGCCGCACGGTGCTGCGCCACGGCCGGCCGAGCCACGTCGAGGCCACCGGCTGAGGGGCTGTCCTCCAGGCACGGGTCCTCCAGGTACGGGTCCTTCAGGTGCGGGTGCGGCCGGTCAGGTCGCGGGTGGTGCGGGGGTCGAGGTCGGCGGCGAGACGGGTGAGGTGGTGGCGCTGGTCGCCGTCCAGGCCGAGGGCCGGGTCGTCGGCGACCCGCAGCAGGGCGGCCGCCGCGGCGCCGCGGCCGACCGGTGCCAGGGCGGTGGTGAGCGCCCGGCGGCGGGCGTCCTCGTCGTGGCCGCCCTGGTGCGCGAGGTCCAGCTCGAAGACGTAGAAGGCCCGCTCGGTGAGGCCCCGGTGGGCCCGCCGGGCCCGGGGGTCGTGGTCGTCCGCGCCGAGTGCGAGCCGGCCGCCGTCCGCGGCGGCCCGGCGGGCGGCCCGGGCCGCGCCGGCCCGTTCGCCCGTGGCGACGGTCCCGGCCAGCTCGTCGGCGAGCAGGGGGAGTTCCGCGGAGCGGCGGTCGGGTGCGGTGGCGGGCATCGCGACCGTGAGCGCGCAGGCGGCGAGCAGCGCGGTCCGCTCCCCCGGGTGCAGGTCGGGCGGGCCGTCCGCGTTCCCGGCGCCGAGGACCGCGGTGCCGGCGAGGGTGCAGTACTCCTGCTCGTCGAGCCGGCCCTCGCCGCGGACGACGTCCTGGCTGCTGGCCCGGGCGAGCGCCCGGGCGGTCTGCTCCAGCGCCCGGCCGTGCGCGGCGGCGGCCTGCCGCCCGGCGAGCCGCCGCACCCAGGCGGCGGCCCGGGCACCGGCCGCGGCGGCGCGGTGCATGGCCGCGAGGTCCTCGCCGGCGGCGGCCCGCGCGCCCTGTTCGAAGCCCCGCCCCACCACCCGGGCGACCTGGTCGAAGGTGGCCGGGAGCGGCAGCCAGGGCAGTGGGGAGATCGTCATACCGGGTCCAACCGCCGGACGCCCGGACGGGTCACGGTCCCGGGCCGCGGCCGCCGCCCGCCCCCGCCCGCTCCCGGCCCGGTGTGCGGGTGTCGAACACCGTCCCGGGCCGCGCGGGCGGCCGTGCCGGGGGAAAACGCCTGGCGGCACGCCCACCGGGCCCGGAGAATCCACCCGCATGGGAGCCGACATCCACGGCTTCGTGGAGTGCCGGGCCACCCACGGAGTGCTCGACGAGAACGACGACATCCGCTGGGAGCCGGCGGTGGACCTCGATCTGCTGTACGGCGGCCGGAGTTACGACGCCTTCGGCTGTCTGTTCGGCGTGCGCAACCATGCCGGGTTCCGCCCGCTCGCCGACGGACGGGGCCTGCCCGGCGACGTGACGGCCGAGGTCCGGCGGGCGTACGAGGTGTGGGGCCGGGACGCCCACGGCGCGTCCTGGGTCTCCTGGGCGGAGTTGGCCGCGGTGGACTGGGACGAGCCGGCCGAGGCCGTGGACGAGCGGGTCGAGGAGTACTCGCTCGTGCCGACCCGCGGCTGGGTGCGCACCGGCAAGTCCTTCCGCGACACCGGGGGCCGGCCGGAGGGTGCCGCCTGGATCCAGGACGGGCGGCTGCTGCGCACCGTCCGCATGGTGCGCCGCGACGCCGTGCCCCCGGACGGCCCGTGGGCCCCGGTGTGGCAGGTCATGGGTGCGCTGGCCGGGGTGCACGGCGCGGCGAACGTCAGGCTGGTGGTGTGGTTCGAGGGCTGAGGGGTTGCGGCCGGGGCGTTCGGCGGCCGGCCCGGGCCCGGTGGTCGAAGGCGATCAGCGGATCGCCGGTGAGCGGGTGGTCGACCACCGCGGCGCGGACGCCGAAGACCTCGGCGAGCAGCTCGGCCGTGAGCACCTCGCGCGGCGGGCCGGAGGCCACCACGGCCCCGTGGTGCAGCACGTGCAGGCGGTCGCAGAGCGAGGCGGCGGCGTTGAGGTCGTGCAGCGAGATCAGGGTGGTGCGGCGGCGGGCCCGGAGCAGGGCCAGCAGGTCGATCTGGTGCTGCACGTCGAGGTGGTTGGTCGGCTCGTCCAGCACCAGGACCTCCGGCTGCTGGGCGAAGGCCCGGGCCAGCAGCGCGCGTTGGCGTTCACCGCCGGAGAGCGAGGCGAAGCCGCGGTGTTCGTGGCCCTGCAGGCCGACCTCGGCGAGGGCCTCGGCGACCAGCTCGCGGTCGGCGGCGGACTCGCCGGCGAAGGCCCGCTGGTAGGGGGTGCGGCCCAGCGCGACCATCTCGCGGACGGTGAAGTCGGCCTCCGCGCCGCGTTCCTGCGGCAGGGCGGCGATCCGCCGGGCGGCCTCGGCGGCGCCGAGCGAGCGCAGGTCGCGACCGGCGAGCAGGACCCGGCCCGCGTGCGGCCGCAGGTGGCGGTAGACGGTGCGCAGCAGGGTGGACTTGCCGCTGCCGTTGGGCCCGACCAGGCCGACGGTCTCGCCCTCGGCGGCGAACAGCCGGGCGCCGGTGAGCACGTCGCGGCCGGCCAGCCGGACGGTCAGGTCCTCGATGTCGATCCTCATCGGTGCTCCGGTCGTCGGTCGAGCAGGTACAGCAGGACGGGCGCGCCGAGCAGCGCGGTGACCACGCCGATCGGGACCTCCTGGGTGGCGAGGGCCGTCCGGGCGAGGGTGTCGACGGCGGTGAGCAGCACGGCGCCGGTGAGGGCGGCGAGCGGCAGCAGCCGCCGGTGGTCGCCGCCGACGAGCAGCCGGCAGACGTGCGGCACGAGCAGGCCGACGAAGCCGATGGCACCGGAGACGGCGACCATCACGCCGGTCAGCAGGCTGGTGGCGGTGAAGAGTTCGCGGCGCAGCCGGGCGACGTCGACGCCGAGGCCGGTGGCGGTCTCGTCTCCGACGGCCAGCGCGTTCAGCGCCCTGGCGCGGGCCTGCAGGTGGACGGCGCCGAGGGCGACCGCCGCGCAGGGCAGCGCGAGTTGGCTCCAGGTGGTGCCGCCGAGGCTGCCCATCAGCCAGAACAGCACGCCGCGGGTGCGCTGTTCGTCGCCGGCCTGCAGGACGAGGAAGCTGGTGAACCCGGCGAGGAACTGGCCGATGCCGATGCCGGCGAGCACCAGCCGCAGCGGGGCGAAGCCGCCGCCGCGCCGGGCGATCGTCCAGACCAGGGCGAAGGCGGTGAGCGCGCCGGCGAAGGCCGCGCCGGAGAGGCCGAGTCCGAGGCCGGCGCCGGCCGCGGTGCCGAGCACGGTGACGGCGACGGCGCCGAGGGTGGCGCCGGAGGAGATGCCGAGCAGGTAGGGGTCGGCGAGCGGGTTGCGGACGAGGGCCTGGACGGCGGTGCCGACGAGGCCGAGTCCGGCGCCGACGACGGCCGCCAGCAGGGCGCGGGGGGCGCGCAGTTGCCAGACGATCAGGTCGCGGGTGCCGGGCTCCGCCGGGCGGCCGGTGAGGTGGCGGGTGACGATGCCCCACACTTCGGCGGGCGGCACGTCCACCGCGCCGAGCGAGACGGCGAGGGTGAGGGCGACCGCCAGGGCGAGCGCGAGGGCGCCCGCCACCGCGCCGGTGCGCGGGGTCGCGGACCTTCGGACGGCCGGGGCCGCGTCCGGTGCTGCGGTGGCGGCCATCTAGCGGCCTTCCACGGTGAGTCCGGGGTGGACGGCGCGGGCGACGGCGAGCACCGTGTCGGCGTTGCGGACGCCCGCGATGGTGGTCACCTCGGAGCCGATCCGGACGAAGTGGCCCGCGCGGACGGCCTTCAGCTCCCGGGTCGCGGGGAAGTCGCGGAGGAAGGCCTCGGCCTGTTCGTAGGCCTTGCGGGTCTCGGCCTCGCTGCCGCGGTTGCGGACGCCGAGCTGGATCCAGTCGGGGTCGGCGGCGACGACGTCCTCCCAGGAGACGGGCTTGAAGGTGCCCTTGCAGTCGGCGAAGACGTTGCGGGCGCCGGCGAGGGTGATCACCGCGTTGGCGACCTGGCGGCCGCAGGCGGCCATCGGCTGCTTGGTGCCGGCGTCGGCGTCGAAGAAGAAGTAGGAGGGGCGGCGGTCGGCGGGGACGGCGGCGAGCGCGGTGCGCACGGCGCCGACGGTGCGATCCATCCCGGCCACCAGTTCCTCGGCGCGGGCCGTGGTGCCGGTGATCGCGCCGAGCCGGCGGATGTCGGCGGCCACCTCGGAGAGGTCCTGCTGCGGGCCGGTGAGCCGGTCGGCGCAGGCGGTGGAGCGCAGCTGGACGTGCTTGATGCCGGCCGCGGCGAACTCCTGCTCGGTGGGGGCGGCGCCCGTCGCCCCGCCCATGGCGCCCATCGAGGCGAAGGTGTCGACGTACAGGTCGGCGCCGGAGCCGAGCAGCTTCTCCTTGGCGATGACGGCGCGTCCGAGGACGGGGACGGCGGCGGCGCGCTCGGCCAGGTCGGCGGGCATCGTGCCGGTGCCGGGCGGGAACCCGGTGCCGATCACCCGGTCCCCGGCGCCGAGCCGGAGCAGCATCTCCAGGGCGGCGGCGTTGCTGGTGACGATCCTCCGGGGCGGCGCGTCGAAGACGGTCTCCGCGCCGGCGCAGTCGGCCGCCCGGACGGGGAATCCGCCGGTGGCCGCGGACGGTGCGGCGGAGCCGGTGCCCGCGGCGGGGGTGCCGCCGCCGCTCGCGCAGGCCGAGGTGAGCAGGGCGAGGGCGGCGGCCAGGCCGCACAGGGCGCGAGCGCGCATGGTGGTCTCCGGATGGTCCGTGCTGCGGGGCGGCGGCTGCCGGCCCGGTGCAGGTAGTCGGACGGATCCGGCCCGCGGTTCCGGCGGGTGCGGGGATTGCGGCGCGGGGTCGCGGCCGGCGGGGGCGGCCCGCCGTTCGTCCACGCTCCGTCAGGGATTCCTGACGGAGCGTCGCCGCCCCTCTGTACGCGGGGCGGATGTCATGGTGACATGTACGCGACAGACCGCCGGGGCGGAGTCCCGCCCGGCGGCCGTGCACGATCGGAAGGAAACGCCTTGATCGTTCGCATGCTCGTCGCCGTCGGCGCCACCGCCGCCTCACTGGTCGCCGCCCCCGCGGCCTCGGCCGCGGCGCCCACCGGCCCGTGGACCACCCCTCCGCCGCCGGACAAGATCGTGATCAACGTGGCCACCGTCAACGGCTCCGGGTGTCCGGCCGGCACGGCCGCCGTCGCGGTCTCCCCCGACAACACGGCCTTCACCGTGACCTACAGCGATTACCTGGCGCAGGTGGGCGTCGGCTCCAAGCCGACCGACTTCCGCAAGAACTGCCAGCTCAACCTGAACGTGCACGTGCCGCAGGGCTTCACCTACGCCATCGCCTCCGCCGACTACCGCGGCTTCGCCCACCTGGAGCGCGGCGCCGTCGGCACGCAGAAGGCCAACTACTACTTCCAGGGCTCGCCGCAGACCACCTCCAGCAACCACCAGTTCAAGGGCCCGCTGGACGACAGCTGGCAGGCCACCGACTCGGTGGACGTGGCCGCCCTGGTCTTCGCGCCCTGCGGCGAGCTCCGCAACTTCAACATCAACACCGAGCTGCGGCTCAGCGCCGGGACGTCCGACACCGCCAAGACCACCAGTTTCATGACGATGGACTCCACCGACGGCGACATCAACACCGTCTACCACCTGGCCTGGAAGACCTGCCCCTGACCCTGCCGCACCACCACGACTCCCGCCCGGTCCCACCCCCGGCCACCGTCGGGA
The DNA here is from genome assembly GCF_040683455.1 of Kitasatospora sp. NPDC093679. Classification (NCBI taxonomy): domain Bacteria; kingdom Bacillati; phylum Actinomycetota; class Actinomycetes; order Kitasatosporales; family Streptomycetaceae; genus Kitasatospora; species Kitasatospora sp. NPDC093679. The sequence continues at coordinate 310,226 of NZ_JBFBDW010000002.1, read as the reverse complement.
CCGGGCGGGCCCGCCCGGCGCAGGGGGCGCCGACTCTCCTCGGCGCCCCCTGCGCCCGTCCGTCCGCGGGCCGCCCCGGCGACAGGGCGGCCCGCGGCCGTCAGGCGACGGTGCGGCGGCTCTCGGCGGCCGTGACCAGGGCGCCGTGGAGCTCGGCGCGGACCCCGAGGGTGCCGGCGGTGATCTCGACCGCGTCGGCGACCGCGGGCTGGGCGTAGCGGTCGACGGACTCGCGGACGCCCGTCACCAGGGGCGTACCGGCCTGGCCGAGCTCCCCGCCGATGATGATCGCGGCGGGGTTGAGGCAGTTGACCAGGTCGGCGAGGACGCGGCCGAGGGTCCGGCCGGCGTCGGTGATCACGCGGGCGGCGGCGGGACGGCCGCCGAGCTCGTCGAGCGGCGGGATCTCCTCGGGCACGTTCCCGCGGTCGGCGCTGGCCAGTACGTGGGTGAGCCGGCGCCGGACCTCCGCAACGGAGACGACCGTCTCCAGGCAGCCGCGGTTGCCGCAGCGGCACCAGCTGGTGGCGCCGGGCAGCTGGATGTGGCCGATCTCGCCGGCCAGGCCGGTCGCGCCGCGGTAGAACTGGCCGCCGAGCACGAGGCCGCTGCCGACGCCGTGCGAGGCCTTGACGTAGATGAGGTCGTTGAGACCGCGGCCGGCGCCGAGTGCGCGCTCGCCGCGGGCACCCATCTCGGCGTCGTTGGCGACCGCGACGGGCATCCGGAGGCGGCGGGCGAGCTCGGCGGCCGGGTCGAGGCCGATCCACTTGGCGAGGATGGTGGGCGCGCGGACGGCCCGGGTGCGCAGGTCCATGGCGGCGGGGATGCCGGCCGCGGCCGCGCCGACGGCCTCCGGTCCGCAGCCGGCCTGGCGCATCGCCTCGACGGCGAGGTCGGCGGCGGTGTCCAGGGCGCGCTGCGGGTGGTCGTCGATGTCGAGCAGCGCGGTGGCCTCGCCGAGCACGGTACCCTCGCCGGTGCCGACGGCGGCGGTGATGTGGGCGTGGCCGAGGTCGAGGCCGAGGACGAGCCCGGTGTCGCGGCTGAGCGCGACCACGGCGGCCGGGCGGCCGCGTCCGGTGACCGGGCCGGTGGGGGCGGGCTGCTCGGTGACGGCGCCCTCGGCGCGCAGGTCGGCGACCGCGCTGCTGACCGCGGACCGCGACAGGCCGGTGAGCCGCCCCAGGTCGGAGCGGCTGAGCGCGCCGTACTCGGCGAGCACGGCGAGCAGGGCGGTGCGGGTGCGCAGCCGCCGGGCGGAGAGGGCGGCCGACTCGTGGAGGTCGCTCATACATGCACCGTACTGGCTCCCGAACTAATTCATCCGCCGGACGGAATATTTACTCCATATCTCGTCCTCTTGACGGACATATTTCACCCTCATACGGTGATACGGATCGCACAGGTCCGAACGCCACGGAGCTCCAACGCCCGTCACGTCCGCACGGGAGAGGAAGCACGTCCGATGACCAAGAGGTCCCGAGCGGCATCGCCGCACCTGTTCCGCTGGCGGGTGGAGATTCCGCACCAGTCCGGTGACACCGGGCCGGACGGCACGCCCGACACCGGTGTCCACCTCTTCATCGTCGACGCCTCCGAGGCCGACCACGCACTGGAGCAGGCACTCGCCCGGGCGGAGTCCGAGGACGCCCGCCGGCACCGCCGCCACACCCCGCTCGCGGTGGACCTGCACCGGGTCTCCGTGGTCAAGCTCTGCCACGTGGCCTGAACCGCCCGCCGAAGCGCCCGGCCCGGCCGGGCGCGCCCGGCTCCACCAGCGCGTACGCCAGTAGCAGACCGAGCAGCGGCACCGCACACAGCGCCGCCAACACGCCCTGCGGCCCGTGCGCCCGGGCCAGCAGCCCCAGCAACGGCCCGCACAGCCCGCCGGCGCTGACGCCGAGCCCCAGCGTCACCCCGGCCGCGATGCCGGGGCGGCCGGGCAGGTAGTCCTGGCCCAGCTTCACCATCACCGCGAACGGCACGTTGAGCGCCGCCCCGGTCAGCACCGCGAACACCAGCGGCAGCAGGCCGCCCGGCGCCAGGCAGAGACCCGCCAGTGCGGGCACCGTGAGCGCGGTGCCCAGCCGCGCCGCGGCCACCGCGCCGGTCCGGTCCGCGAGCCGGCCGCCGAGCAGCGTCCCGGCGACACCGCCGCCGAGGAAGCCGGCCAGTGCCGCACCGGCAAGCGCGTGCGAGGCGCGCAGGTCGCGCAGCCAGTGCAGCCCCAGGAAGGTGCCGACCCCGAAGAACACCACCGACCGCGCCACCTCGACCCCGGTCAGCACCAGGAACGGCGACCACCGGTCCGGCCCCGCCGGTGCGGCCGCGGCCGTCGCGACGGCCCGCTCCCGCTCCCGCTGTCGCTGCCGGTGGCGCAGCAGCACCCAGCCGGTGATCAGCGCGGGCGGCACGAACAGCACCGTGGACCGCACGCCCCAGGCCGCCAGCACCGGCGTGGCCAGCACCGGGGCGAGGAAGAAGCCGACGCTGCCGCCCGCCGCGAACACGCTCATCGCCGTCGTGCTGCCGCCCGCCGCCTCCCGCGCGGACCGCCCGGCCGCCGGTGGAACATCGCCACCCCGAGCCCGGACAGCAGCACCAGCAGCCAGACCGCGGCGTACGAGGACACCAGCCCCGCCGCACCGAGGCCGACCCCGGCCAGGGCCACGCCGAGGGCGGCCGTCCCGCCGAGCCGCCAGCGGTCCACGGCCAGTCCGACGAAGGGCTGCGGCACGGCGCTGCCGACGGTGGCCGCCATCGCGAGCCCGCCGACCGCCACGTAGTCGTAGCCCCGGTCGAGCGCGAAGTACGGCACCACCGCGGGGACGAGGCCCTGGTAGAAGTCGTCGACTGGGTCCGGCGGGATCAGATCGATTCCGGGCAGCGCCCGGGGACGACGACGGAGGAGTCCGCGCAGATCAATGCGATGAAGAAGGAGATCGCCGAGCTGAAGCGGGCGAACGAGATCCTCAAGGCCGCGGCGAGTTTCTTCGCGGCCGAGCTCGACCGGCCACATCTGCGCTCGTAGCGTTCATCGACGGGCACCGGGGCCGCCTCGGCGGTGTCGAGCCGATCTGCCGCGTGCTCTCCGAGCACGGCTGCAGCATCGCCCCCTCCACCTACTACGCCTTCAACAACCTTGTCGAGTGCGCCCGTTCGGTCCGCGATGCGGAACTGAAGGATCTGATCACGACAACGTACGAGGACAACTTCCGGGTCTACGGCGCCCGCAAGATCTGGCGCGAGTTGAACCGCCGCGGCCACGCGGTGGCCCGCTGCACCGTCGAGCGGCTGATGCGGGACCTGGGCATCACCGGAGCCGTCCGCGGCAGGCGCGTGGTCACCACAGTTCCCGACCCGTCCGCCGAACGGGCCCCGGACCTGGTCGACCGCGACTTCGTCGCGCCGGCGCCAAACCGGTGCTGGGTTGCGGACTTCACGCATGTGGCAGCATTCGCCGGCGTCGTCTACGTCGCGTTCGTCGTGGACACCTTCTCGCGCCGCATCGTCGGCTGGTCCGCCGCGACCACGAAGCGGACAAGGCTCGTCCTGGACGCCCTGGAGATGGCCTTGTGGCAGCGCGACCGCGACGGATGTCCGCCCAGGCGGGGCGAGTTGATACATCACAGCGACGCGGGCAGTCAGTACACGTCTTTCCGCCTGGCCGAGCACCTCGACGCCGCCGGCATCGCAGCCTCCATCGGGTCGGTCGGCGACGCCTACGACAACGCCCTCATGGAGTCCACGATCGGGCTGTTCAAGACCGAGCTGATCAAGCCCCGGCGGCCGTGGCGCACGCTTGCCGGCTGTGCGCGGCGCGACGGACCGGGGCAGCGGCGCGGGTGGTGCGGTACGCGCCCCGCTGGGAGTGGGTGTGTGTGCGGCACTGGCGGTGGGCGTTGGATGCGGACGCCGACCAGCCGCTGGAACACCTGGATCTGCGCGGGCTTCCCGAAGCGGCGGCGGCGCAGCGGCGGTGGGCGAGGGTGGTGCGGCGGTGGGCGAGGGTGGGGCGGCGGGCTGCGCGGTTGGGGGTTGGGCCTGGGGAGGTGTTCGGGGCGGTGCGTACGCGGTGGTGTGCCGGTGGTGGGATCAGGCGCTGCAGTGGGAGCAGGAGCGGGTGTGGCCGGCGCGGTTGCACACCGTGGCGGATGCTGTGGCTGGCGTGCTCCAGAACAACGGACAAGGCGAACACGACGGCGTCACGGTCTTCTCTCCGGGCCGATGAATTCGAGCGAGTCGGGCGCGGTCGCCGGGCGGGGCGTGGTTCACGGCTGGTACTGCTGGTAGGCGAGGCCGTTGCTGTCTCCCCCCGGGCTGTGGACGGTGACGGTGATCGTGCCGGGTGTTCCCGGCGGCGCGGTGGCGAGGACCAGGTTGTCGGAGGCCGCGGCGAAGGACACTGGAGTACCGCCGAAGCGGACCTCATCGGCGTAGGTGAGGTTACTACCGGCGATCGCGACGTCGGCCCCCCCGAACGCCGTCCCCTGGTCGGGAGTGAGACTCGTGATGACCGGGACCCCGACGTACGTGTAAAGGAAGCCGTTGTTAGTGCCGCCCGCCGTGGTGACGCTGACGCTCACCACCCCGACCGCGACCGCGGCCGGCACGGTGACGTCGAGATGGCTGTCGGAGATCACGGTCGGCGTCACGCTGTTGGCGCCGAACGTGACGGCCGTCGCGGTGGACAGCCCGGTACCGCCGATGGTGATGGTGTTGCCGCCTGTCATGGGACCCGACGTAGCGCTCAGGAAGGCCTTGAACGGCGCGCCGACGTAGAAGAACGACAGCGGGCTGCTGGTCCCGCCCGCGGTGGTCACGGTGACGTCCACCCTACCGGCGCCCGAGGGCGAGACGCACGTGACCGACGTGGCGGTGTTGGCTGTGATGGTGGCTGGCTTGCTGCCAAACCTCACGGCCGTGGCGCCGGACAGGCTCGTCCCGGTGATCGTCACCGTGGTCCCTCCACCCGTGGATCCTTGGTTTGGGCTGATAGGCATGACGTGCCTCCAGGACGGCTGATGTGCGTGGGCGTGGGGCGATCTCTCCTCTACGAGCGGTACGTCACCGATGCACATCAGCGACCGTACGGCGCTGTTGCGGATCTTCTTTCCGAGTCCTGGAGCCGACGGCTTGAGGTCACCCGGAATCCCGACCCGTCGACGTGGCCGCGGGTGGCCGGGCCTGAGAAGGGACTCCCGGCGCCGAGAAACGCGAACCGTCTTCCCGATCGGGCGGACGATCCGAACGGCGAGGGGAAGGAGCACGCCAGCCCGCAAGGTGCTGGGTGCTGCACTTGCGGGCACTCGGGAGCGGTCAGGACGGCAGCCGAACCCCGTTCGCCACGGTGGCACGCAATCGGCCGAAAGGACACGGGACCCGCTGGTTTCGACGAAGTGTGACTCCGCCGCATCAGCCGGGGCCGCCGCGGCAGCACCGGCCGATGGATCCTGCCCTCCGCGGGGGTGCCCATAGCGGCACCGGCCTGGAACGCCGCCGCTGAGGCCGGCGGCAGGCCAACTGCCACTCCCCCACGGAGGGTTGGGCGGCCCACCCGTTCGGATGCGTACAGTAACCCATTCGCACTACGACACTGGCAACCGCGGTGACAATACGTCACCCGAACGGCGGAGTCCTGCAACCGATCGAGGTTGCGGTAAATCGTGATCATGAAAGGGATCGGCGACGGTCTTCCGTCCGGTGAGTTCATCGTGGCCGGTGGACCGCCGGGCTGGACGTGAAGAACCATCAGCGGCGCTGGTCCAGCCGCCTCGTGGGAGGAGTTGCCGCTGGGCCGGCCTGCGCGGTCATCGAGGCCCTGCTCCCGGCCGGCGCGCCGATCCTGGCCGTCGGCGACACCCTGCTCCACCGGGCCGGGGCAGAAGGTCCTCGGCGTGGTGCGGGCCCACGACGGATCCCGCCGAGGCAAAGACTAGTTCGGGTTCGGGAACACCTGCGCCGTCTGTGCGATCGTGGTCCGCCCGCCCTCCCCGACCAGGCCGATCGCGCCGCCGGTGGCCGCCCGGCCGTGGCGTGGCAAGGGCGCCGCCTCCCGCACCGACCTGGCCCCGGACATGGTCCACGCCCCGGCCGCACCATTCACGTCATCGGCGACCTCGCCTGCCACTCTGGCAGGGTCTCCGACCTGCCCGGGACGGTCACGTTCACCGCTCGGACGCCCCGCAACGCCGCCCTGTTCGAGCCCACCCCGCCCCGCACGAACAAGCGTGGCAGGTCCCGCCCCCGCCGGTGGCGCTCACCGGATCAACACGACCATCTCACCCCGCAGGCGGCCGGGCCAGGGGGCGGTTCCGCCACTCCGACATCCCTCCGTGGCCTTGTCGGCGGCGGTCGAGATCGTGCACCTGTACACGCTCGCGCCACGGACCTCGGCAGGTGCACGGAGACGGCGCGTCCGACCCCGTACGGACCCGCGACAGGACCCCCGTAGCTCGTCCACGCCCGCCGGACGCCACTGATGCTTCTGGCGATCCGAGAAGTGCAGCCGTCGCGCCGATGCCGCCAAATGGGTGATTACCCGTCAACTATATTGCGGAAAGTATCCTCCGGGTGGCGTAATGTGATCACACCCTGTCAGGTGGGATGCCCGCCCCCTGCAGAACGGACAGCCAGCTGAGGCCGTGGGTCTCAGTCTTTGGCGTCGCCATGGGTGCCCCGTGGTGGTAAACGAAGCCCCCCAGCTGGTGCCGTGTCTTTGCCCAGGCCGGTGGATATGGCGGCTCGACAACGGCCAGGGAACGCCATGTGAGCCGGGCGTCCCCTGCCCGGACACCTCCGCCGTCGCCTCTTCACAGAGCCAGCGCCCCCGGCAGCCCCGTCCCCACCAGCCCCGCGTCCCACGCGGCAGCTCCGGGACCACGCGGTTCCCTCCCTGACGGCCATCGCCCTACCAGGCTGCCCAGCGTCACGTCCTCCTCCCATTCCCACTCATTCGAGCAGTACCCCAGAGAAGGAGACACATCATGGCAACCATCACTTCCCTCAGCGCCACCCAGGGCAAGGCCGGCGACTCCCTGACCATCAACGGCAGCGGTTTCGGCACCTCTGCCGTGACGGTGAACTTCGGTTCCAAGACGGTCGCCGCCACCGGTGCCACCACCACCGTCACCACCACGGTCCCGAGCGGGTGCGCCGGCCAGACCAACGTCAGCGTGACCGTGGGAACCTCCACCAGCAACAGCAAGCCATTCTTCTACATCGCCGCCCCGACGTGCTCTGCCGTGGTCGCGAACACCGGTCCGCTCACTCCGGCAGCCGTCAACCTCACCGGCACCGGCTTCGCGACCGCGACCGCAGTCACCTTCGGCGTCGCCGGCACCGGCACGATCAACAGCAAGACAGGGGACACCCTGCTGAACGCGACCCCTCCCACCAACACGACGGGCTTCACCACCACCACGCAGTCGGTGGACGTCACCGTCACCAGCCCCGGCGGCACCAGCGTCCCCGGCGGCGCCGCCTCCCAGTTCACCTACTACAACCTCCCGACGGTCACCGGGATGTCTCCCACCGAAGGATCCGCCGGCCAGACGGGCGTCACCGTCAGCGGCACCAACCTCGTTGACGTCAGCGACGTCATCTTCACGGACACGGTCACCGCCGCCGTGTTCCACGCCACCGACATCACGGGCCTCAGCGACACGGAGGTTCAGGTCACCGCACCCGCCGGCCTCGTCACCGCCGCAAGCTACGACGTCACGGTCACCACCCCGGGCGGCACCAGCACGACGAGCGCCGCTTTCGGGCCCGTGACCTGATCGTCTCCCGGCCGCCCGCTCCGGGCTGACGTCCGGTCACCACACCCTGACAGCGATGTCGGCAGATGCTGTGCCCTGGCTCCGGCCAGGGCACAGCAGTTCGCCGGTGAGCCAGGAGAGAATGTCTTGAAACCCCCCACCGCACGTCATGGGCGTGGCAACTGTGATTGGGGGCGGCGGCTGAACCGTGTGCCGGCGTGCCGGCCGGGCGCGAACTGCGAACTGCGAACTGCGTTGCAGACGGCGGCAGGACCTGCTGACCGCAACCCCCTGCGCCTGGCCCCGGCCGGCACCGCGTCCGGCAGCGGCGCCCCCTACGCCGGCGTCCTCGGCATCTCCGGCAACCCCGCCAGTGGCTACTACCTGAACCTCTACCCGGCCAGCGGCACCGTCGGCGTCTTCCAGTTCCCCATCCAGCTCACCGTCGCCACCCCCGACGGCACCCTCGACCGGGATGCCTGGACCATCACGACCTGCCAGCTGCCCTCCGCCAACGGGCCCGCACCGCGATGTACCTGTGGAACAAGGGCACCGGACAGCTCGCCCTGTGGAAGGACCTGGCGCTCCAGGCCGCCGACATCAACGCCGACGGCGTCCCCGACCTTTGGACCGTCGGTGACAACCGCGCAGCCACCGCCCAACCCCTCGCCGCCCTCTTCGACAGCAGCCGAACCGCCATGCACCGCACCCTCCTGAAGACCAGGAAACTGCTCGACGCGCACGGCATCGTCATCCCGCCCGCCACCACCCCACCCGCCGCTCTGACAACCCTCCAAGCCAGGGTCACCACCCTCAACCCCGACCTCACCAACAAGATCAAAACAACGTGTTGATGATCTGCAAGCCCTTAGCGAGCGATGCTGTCCTGCATGATCAACGCGACTCGGTCCCACCAGCGTGAATAACCCTCGCGCCGTCGCTTCGCAGGGTCACGGTGCGGTCCCACGGGTGGCGACCGAGGCGCTGTCCCAGCCTCCAGTTGACCCGTTTTCCGTCAAGTGCCAGTCATGGCAATAGCGTTCACCAATGCCGGACGTATTGACTGATTCATGACATTAAGTCACCATCGGCTGGGCGCGCCTCGTTCCTCCCTCCGTTCCTGCGGACCCCCACAGGAGGACAGTCATGCGACTGCCCCGACGCAGCCGGCCGGCCCTCGCCGTCGCCGCCCTGCTCTCGCTCGCCCTCGCCACGCCCCTCACCACGACTTCCGCATCCGCCCGGTCCGGTGCGCCCAACGTCACCGTCGACGAGACTCTCAGGCAGTACGCGGTCGACGGCCCGAGCACCGTCGCCGAGCGGACCGTGATCGCCGCCACCGGCGCCTCCATCGACGAGGTGGACGCCCGCTCCGTGGTGGTCAGCGCCAACGCAGCCGAACTGTTGCGGCTCAGGGCGCTCGGCTGGAAGCCCATCGCTCTGCCCGGCCCTGAGCAGGAAGCCCCGCAGCTCAGTACCACGCTCAACGACTTCCCGAGCAAAGACTCCGCCTACCACAACTACGCCGAGGCCACCGCCGACATCAACGCGTTGGTCGCCGCCCACCCATCGATCATGAGCAAGCAGGTGATCGGTACGTCATACGAGGGCCGAGACATCGTCGCGGTGAAGGTGAGTGACAACGTCGCCACCGACGAAAGCGAGCCCGAGGTACTGCTCACCTTCCACCAGCACGCCCGCGAGCACCTCACCGTCGAAATGGCGCTCTACCTGCTGCACGAGTTCAGCGACAAGTACGCGAGCGACTCGCGAATCGCGAACATCGTCAACAGTCGGGAGATCTGGATCGTCCCGGACCTCAACCCGGACGGTGGCGAGTACGACATCGCGACCGGTAACTACCGCAGCTGGCGCAAGGACCGACAACCTAATACCGGCAGCAGGTACATCGGCACCGACCTCAACCGGAACTGGAACTACAAGTGGGGCTGCTGCGGAGGCTCCTCCGGTTCCACCTCCAGCGAGACCTACCGGGGCAGCGCGCCCGAATCCGCAACGGAGACCAAGGTGGTCGCCGACTTCGTCCGCACCCGGGTGGTCAGCGGCAAGCAGCAGATCACCGCGGCCATCGACTTCCACACCTACAGCGAGCTGGTGCTGTGGCCGTTCGGCTGGACCAGCGCGGACACCGCGAGCGGCATGACGGCCGACGAGGCGAAGACCTTCGCCACTTTCGGCCGCACCATGGCCGCCACCAACGGCTACACCCCCGAGCAGTCCAGCGACCTGTACATCACCGACGGGTCGATCGACGACTGGCTGTGGGGCGCGCACCGGATCTTCGCGTACACCTTCGAGATGTACCCGACCTCCAGCAGCGGCGGCGGCTTCTACCCGCCCGGCTCGATCATCGACCGGGAGACCGGCCGCAATCGAGAGGCGGTGCTGCTCCTGCTGGAAAACGCCGACTGCATGTACCGGGCGATCGGCAAGCAGCAGCAGTACTGCGGCATCGCGAACTGAGCTCCGGTAGGGGTGGTTCGCAACGCCACTGACCATCGACTCGTCAACCCGTGCGCCATCGTGCCGATGATGCAGGCCGTTCTTGCCGACGCCGACAAGAACGGCCTGCTGCCGAGGCTGGTCCCCGGCAGCAGGCACAACTATCGGCCGGGCATGCTGACCGATGCCGGAGGAACCTCACCGACAGCCCGGCCGCCCGCGCCGGTCCGGGCGGCGGGCGCAGCGGCAGGATCGTGCTCTGGGGTACCACCTGGTGTGGCTCGCCGACGTCCTGCGGGCGATAGGTCAGGACTTTCCGGCGTAGTCGCCTCCGGTCACGAGCAGGCGCGGCGGACGGACCGCTCGGCCTGACGGTCACCCGGTCCGCCCCGCGCTCCTCACGGCCCGGGCCGCTGCTCCAGAGCGTGCAGGACCTTGTCCAGCGTGATCGGGAGGTTCCGCACGCGCACCCCGCAGGCGTGCCACACCGCGTTCGACACCGCGGCGGCCGTGCCGACGATGCCGATCTCCCCGATGCCCTTGGACCCCACGGCATTGACGTGGGGGTCGTGCTCGGGCAGCCAGTGCGCCTCGATCCCGTCGACGTCGGCGTTGGCCGCGATGTGGTAGTCGGCGAAGTCGTGGTTGACGACGTGGCCGGTGCGGGGGTCGAGCACGCTCTGCTCGTGCAGGGCCATCGACAGCCCCATCGTCATCCCGCCGACGAACTGGGACCGCGCCGTGCGCGGGTTGATGATCCGGCCCGCGGCGAACACGCCCAGCAGGCGCGCCACCCGCACCTCGCCCGTGTCGATGTGGACGCGCGCCTCGGCGAACTGCGCCCCGAAGGCGTGCATCGCGTAGCGGTCGTCGGCCGGACCGACGGCGCCGGAGGCCTCGGCCCCGTCCGGCGGCTCGGCCCCGTGCTCCTCGCGGAAGGCGCGTGCGGCCTCGACGACGGCCGAGCCCCAGGTCGTCATGCCCGAGGAGCCCCCGGCCACCGACGCCACCGGGTGGTCGGTGTCGCCGATCCGCACCTCCACGCGGTCCACCGGCACGCCGAGCGCGTCCGCCGCGATCTGCGCCAGGGTGGTCCACGTGCCGGTGCCGAGGTCGGCCGCCCCGATCTCGGCGACGTATCGTCCATCCTCCCGCCGGATCGTCGCCGTCGACTTCGTCATGCGGCTGACCGGGTAGGTGGAGGCCGCGACGCCCGTGCCGACCAGCCAGTCGCCGCGGCGGCGCACCCCGGGCCGCGGATCGCGCCGCGACCAATCGAAGCGCGCCGCGCCCTCCCGCAGGCAGCCGACGAGGTCGCGGCTGGAGAAGGGCTTGCCGGAGCCGGGTTCGACGGCGGGCTCGTTGCGGATCCGCAGCTCGACCGGGTCCAGTCCCAGGCGCTCGGCCAGCTCGTCCATCGCCACCTCCGGGCCGAACATGCCGGGGCACTCGCCCGGTGCGCGCATCCAGGAGGGCACCGGGACGTCGAGCGCGGCGAGCCGGTGCGTGGTCCGCCGGTTCGCCGAGGCGTACATCATCCGCGCGGGCACCCCGGTCTGCTCGGCGAACTCCTTGATGCGCGAGGTCTGTTCGACGACGTCGACCGCAAGCGCGGTGAGCCTGCCGTCCCGGTCGGCACCGAGGCGGCACCGCTGGACGGTCGGCGTGCGGTAGCCGGCGAGGGCGAACATCTGCTGCCGGGTCAGCGCGATCCGCACCGGCCGGCCGGGCACCGCGCGCGCCGCCATCGCGGCGAGCACCACATTGACGTGCGGCTGCCCCTTGGACCCGAACCCGCCGCCCACGTACGGGCAGACGACCCGCACCCTCGCCTCGTCCAGACCGAACAGCGGCGCCAGGACGGCACGCGTCGGGTGGACGCCCTGGGTGGAGTCCCACAGGGTGAGGAATCCGTCACCCGCCGGGTCCCACAGGGCCGCCGTGGTGTGCGGCTCCATCGGGTTGTTGTGGTACATCGCGGTGGTGTACGTCTCGTCGACGGTCACCGCCGCGGCCGCCAGCGCGGCGTCGACGTCGCCCTCGGAGGTGTCGGCGGGGAAGTCCGGGTTCACCTTCTCGGGCGTGTACAGGTCGTCGCGGTCGGCCCGCAGTTCGACGTCGTGCGCCTGCCGTGCGTAGCCGACCCGGACGAGAGCGGCCGCGTGCCGCGCCACCTCGGAGCTGTCGGCGACGACCAGGGCGACGACCTGGCCCCGGAAGGCGACCTCCTCGTCCTGCAGGACCGCCAGCTCGCGGTCCTCGGTGGAGGCCAGGCGTTCGGCGGTCGCGGGGGTGAGCACCGCGACCACACCGTCGAGTGCCTCGGCGGCGGTGGTGTCGAGCGCGGTGACGCGACCTCGCGCGATCGTGGCCTGGACGGCGTGCAGGTACGCGGCGTCCGCCAACGGGGCGTCACCGGCGTAGCCGGCGGTACCCAGCGCCTTGACCGCCCCGTCCCGGCGGGGCAGATCGCGGCCGACGGCGTCCGGCTCGCTCGGGAACGTCATCGGGACTCCTCTCCTGCCAGGCCGCGCAGGGTGGCGTCGAGGGTTCGGCGCAACAACGGGATCTTGAACGCGTTGCCGCCGTCCAGCCCCTCGGCCGGCCGGGCACCGGCCAGTTCCGCGTCCGCGGCGTCCCGGTAGCTCCGCTCCGAGGCCGGCGCGCCCCGCAGCGCCTCCTCGGCCCGGTACGCGCGCCACGGTGCGTGCGCGACGCCGCCGAACGCGACCCGCGCGTCCACGATCACGCCGTCCTCGACGTCGAGCGCCGCGGCGACGCTGACCAGCGCGAAGGCGTAGGACGCGCGGTCGCGCACCTTGCGGTAGGCCGAGCGGCGGGCGATCGGCGCGGCCGGCAGGTCGATCGCGGTGATCAGCTCACCGTGCTCCAGGACGGTGTCGCGCTCGGGTGCGTCGCCGGGCAGCCGGTGCAGCCCCACGAAAGGGACGGTGCGCTCCCCGGCCGGACCGAGCACCCGCACCCGCGCGTCGAGCGCCGCCATGGCCACCGCCATGTCGGACGGGTGGACCGCGATGCAGTGCTCGGAGGCGCCGAGGACCGCGTGGTGCCGGGTCCACCCGCCGATCGCGGAACAGCCGGAGCCGGGCTCCCGCTTGTTGCAGGGGGTGGTGACGTCCTGGAAGTAGGCGCAGCGCGTCCGCTGCAGCGGGTTGCCGCCGACGGTGGCCATGTTGCGCAGCTGCCCCGACGCCCCCGACAGCAGTGCCTGCGACAGCACCGGGAAGCGCTCGCGCACCCGCCGGTCCGCGGCGAGCTCGCTGTTGCTGACCCCCGCGCCGATCCGCAGACCGCCGCCGCCGAGCTCCTCGACCTCGGCGGGCAGGACACCGGCGAGGCCGACCACCAGCTCGGGCGCCACGACGCCCAGCTTGAGGTGGTCCACGAGGTTCGTCCCGCCGCCGAGGAACACCGCGCCCGGATTCCCGGCCACGCTGCGCACGGCGGCCGCGGCGTCGACGGGGCTGAGGTAGTCGAACGGCTTCACCCCTCCACCTCCGTGCCGGTCGCCCGGAGGTCGCCCGGCCGGGAGGCGCCCGCCCGCGCGGCCGGAGAGGCCCCGGCGGCCTGCCGGACGGCGGCCACGATGTTGACGTAGGCCCCGCAGCGGCACAGGTTGCCGCTCATCCGCTCGGCCACCTCGGTCCGGTCCAGCCGTGGCGCCCCCGGGCCCTCGGTCACCGCGCTCGGCCAGCCCCTGGCGAACTCGTCGAGCGCCCCGACCGCCGAGACGACCTGCCCCGGGGTGCAGAAGCCGCACTGGAGTGCGTCGCAGTCGACGAAGGCCCGCTGCACCGGGTGCAGGCCGCCGTCGGCGCCCGGTGGTCCGTAGCCGGTGGCCGCCCCGGCGGCGAGCCCTGCGGCGGTGACGACCTCGGCGCCGTCCTGGGAGACCGCGAGCGTCAGGCAGCTGAGCACGCGCCGGGCGCCGGACAGCACCGTGCACGCGCCGCACTGCCCGTGGTCGCACCCCTTCTTGGGGCTGGTCACCCCGAGCCGCTCGCGTAGGGCGTCCAGCAGCGTCGTGCGCGTGTCGACGGTCAGCCGACGCGCGACCCCGTCGACCCGTACGGTGATGTCCCTCTGCATCGCACGAGCGTCCCCGGTCCTAACAACGCCCACACGCCGCACGGCCCGCCGTCACACTCGCGGCGGCGGGCCGCGCCCCGGACGCGCGCCCGGCACGGGCCCGGTGTCAGGGGGATGCCCTACGGTGGCGCCGTGGACGAGTACGGGAAACGCGTCGAGTACGCGGTACCGGTCCTGCCGAGCCGGGACCTCGACGAGACCTCGGAGTTCTACTCCCGCCTGGGCTTCGAGCCGCGCGGGCGCTGGGACGGGGAGGACAGTTACCTGATCGTCGTCCGGGGCACGGTCGAACTGCACTTCCGGTACGACCCCGCGGTGGACCCGTTGACCACGGCCGGCAGCTGCTACCTGCAGGTCCGGAACGCGGACGCGCTGCACGGGGACTGGGCGCGGCTCGGCGTGCCCACCGACCGGGCCACCGGTAGCCGGCTGATGCCACCCGCCGACACCGGCCACCGGATGCGGGAGTTCGCGCTGGTCGACCGCAGCGGCAACCTGCTGCGGATCGGCAGCCCGTCCGGGCAGCGCTGAGCGCCGACGCCATCCGGAGGCGGGACGGCCCGGCCGTCTGCCCGGCCGTCCGGTCCGCGCGACCGGACGGCGTGTGAGCCACCGCGGCCGGTCACGGCTCGCGGACACACTCGATCAGGTAGTCGCCGGTGGCCGGGTCGATCGTGACGCCGTGGGTCTCGCTGCGGAACCCGGGGAACCGCCGGTCGAACTCCTCGGGGCCCGAAGGCCCGGCAACACCGACGCCATGTACAGCCTGGGCGTACTGCTGGCAGAGCTACTGGATCCGCCCGACGCGGATGGTGCCCGCCACTGGTACGAGCAAGCCGCCGAGGCCGGCGACACCGACGCCATGCGCAACCTCGGCATACTGCTGGAGAAGCTGGATCCGCCCGACCAGCTGGGCTGAGCCGTCACCGGCCAGGTGCGCCAGTGCCCGGGCGCCGCCCCACTTTGCGGACCCACTGCGAGCGCCCGGCTGGTGCCGCCCGTACCCATCTTGCTTGCGACGGTGGGCTTCTTGGCGGCTCGGACATGTCGTCACGGGCTGGACATACATGGTGGGCCTCGTTGCCAATATGATCTAATGACCGGTCAGATACGGAGCGATACAAGCCGGTTGTCGCTCCGCGGCCCCGATGGAAGACCCGCGGAGTTCAGGATGATGCTCACGACTGCCAGGTCATCGAATGCCGGGGCATCGGACGTCCCGTGGGGGGCGCCATCGTGTTGTGGAGCGACGGCTCGGCGATGAGCTGAGCGCAGAGGCCCGCGCCCGTTGGTCGAAGTGACACATTTGTCGAGTGCATGCCACATAATGGCAACGTCCGGCCATGCCCGGCGCTGCTCCATTGATCAGATTTTCCGTTCGCAATCCGCCGGGACTCCACGGGTCGGCGCTCGTTCACCACGAACGGGCGGTTCCGCCATGTCTGGCCTCCGGAGCCGGCTCGAGCCCTAGGACCCGACCGTTGACCTCGATACCCGAGACTGCCGCAGTGGTGCTTGGCGCCACGACCGCAGCTGGCGCTGTAGCCACGGCACTGCTGGCACGCTCGCGTCGCGCCCTGGTCGCACGAAGCACCGTGCAGTCCGAGGCATTGAACGCTTCCCAGCAGCGGGAGCAGGCGCTCCAGGACCATATCCAGCAGCTCGGTGACGAGCTTCAGCATCTGGTCGCCAGCCGTCTCCCTGGCCTGGCGCTGCATCTGGTCAGTGCGCACCACCCGGTCCCGGGTCTGAAGCACGAGGCGCTGTCCGGGACCGTGTACGCCTCGCTGCATGAGGCCGTGCTCGGCCACTACTCGGACACGGTGGCCAAGGAGCGTCGACGGATCGATGCCTCCGCCCGTGCGGCGCTGCGTGGGGCGTGCCAGGACATCCAAGCGTTGTCGTACCGGCTGCAGACGCAGGTCGAGGGCCTGCAGAGCGATTTCGACGACCCGCGTCTGCTCGAGAGTCTGTTCAAGGTCGACCACCTCAACGAGCAGGCGATCCGTCTGGTGCAGAAGGCCGCGATCGTCTGTGGCGCGTGGCCCGGGCACGTGCGCCCGGACACCTACGCCGTGGAGATCGTCAGCGGCGCCTCGTCCCGGCTCCACGGCTACGAGCGCATCAAGATCAGTTCGCGGCTGCTCGATTCGAACCTTGCGGTCGTCGGTCGCGCGGCGGAGCCCATCGCGGTGGCTCTTACCGAGCTCATGGCCAATGCCCTGGAGCACTCCCGGGACGACCTTGCGGTGGAGGCCGGCCTGATCCAGACCGGCAATGGCAGCGTCTGCATCATCATCGACGACGCGGGCACCGGCATGAGCGCGGAGGCCGTCCGTCGCGGTGTCCGCCTGCTCTCGGTCGAGGAGCAGCAGGACACGCTCCTGACCGAGCTCGGCGATCCGCCCGCTCTGGGGCTCGCAGCCATCGGCCGGCTCGTCGCCGACCACGGCTTCCAGGTCTCGATCGACCAGGTTTCCCCCTATAACGGGGTCCGTGCGGTGCTCACCATTCCCCCGCACCTGTTGACGACGATCGACGAGACAAAGGAACCGATCTCGGCGATGGCTCCCCTGCCTGCCGCACCCCCTGCTGCGCCGCAGTGGCCCACTCCGGCTGCGCCGAAGGACACGCCGGACGACGGCAGCGACCTGCCCCAGCGCCGTCGGCGCGCCCGCACGGAGCCCGCTCGCAGCGATGCTCCAGAGGTCGCGCCCCGAGAGCTGAACCCGGAGGTGGCCCGTGACACCTGGAGCCAGTTCCAGGCGGGACTCGCCGCGGGTCTGGCCCCCAACGATTCGAAGGAAGATCAGTGACCCTCTCCACCTCGCGCCCGATGATCGAGGATCCGTCGTGGGTCCTGAATCCCATCACCGAAGTCAGCAACGAGGTCAAGCACGCCCTGATCCTGTCCAGTGACGGCATGGTCATCGGCGCGACGGAAGGGCTCCTGCGGGAGGCCGCGGAGGGCATCTCCGCCATGACGGCCGCCCTTCACGGCGCGGCCCGTGCCGCGGCCAACGCGGCGCTGGACGCCTCGGACGGGACTCCCATCACGACCATCACCGTGCAGAACACCCACGGCACGTACATGATCATGCCGGCCGGTGCCCGCACCAACACCTTCATCGCCGTGGCAGGAGGCCTCGACATGCCCATGGGTACGGTCGCGCACATCATGGCCCGGCAGGCCAAGAAGCTCGGCGAGCAACTCATGTCCGTTCCGGCCCGCACACGGGAGGCGTCATGAGCCGCTCGTCGCAGGGTCGGCGGATGATCCCCAGCTACCTGGCCACCCGGGGCATCGGCACCCCGACCCGCAACACCATGCATTCGCTCATGGCCGTGGTCGCCACGGGTCTTCCGCCCGCCCCTCACCACACTCCGGTGCACCAGCGGATCATCTCGCTGCTGACGGGAGGCGCTCTGACCGTCAGCGAAACGGCCGCCTACCTCCGTCTGCAGACCAGTGTGTGCAAGGTCCTGATCTCTCAACTCCTCGACGGCGGGCACCTGCAGGTTCGCGTGCCGGCCCCCACCGCCCTGCTCCCCGACGCGGGCGCCGATCGTCCGTCGAAAGAACTCCTGGAAGAGGTGCTGAGTGGACTCCGCGCGCTCAGGCAGCACTAGCCCGCGTCCGGTCTATCTGCCGGAGGAGGACCACCAGAGGCTGAAAATCCTCGTGGCAGGCCCTCTCGGCATCGGGAAGACCACCGCGATCAGGACCCTGTCCGAGATCCCGACACTGCACACCGACGAGGTGATGACCGACGCTGCCGCCTCGGCGGACGACCTGACCCTGGACGGTCTGCGCGGCAAGACGACCACCACGGTCGCCATCGACTTCGGCCGGCTGACCGTGCCGCAGGCCAAGGTGGTCCTGTACCTGTACGGCACCCCCGGACAGCGCCGCTTCCTGCCCCTGTGGAAGGACATTGCCGACGGCGCCATCGGCGCCCTCGTCCTGGCCGACACCCGCCGCCTGGACCAGTCGTTCGAGGTCATGGACCTCATCGAGGAACGCGGCCTGGACTACGCGGTCGCCGTGAACACATTCCCGACCTCACCCGACTACACCCTCGACACCCTGCGCTCCAAGCTCGACCTGGACGAGCGCACCCCGCTGGTGACCTGCGACGCACGGGACAAGAACTCCACCCTGGACGCGCTCATCGCCCTGACCGCCCACCTGATATCCCGAGCCGGAGACGAATCGTCGTGACCGCCACTCCTCCCGCCACCCCGGTGCGCATCCACGGGCCAGAACACGACGCGGACCCGAGGCGCAGCTACGACCTGCTGCGCCTGCAGGGGCCGGTCGGCCTTGCGGAGATCTCCCCCGGTGTCGTCGTCCACCTGGTCACCGACTACCGGGCCGCGCTCGACCTCCTCCACGATACGAACACGTGGTCGAAGGACACCCGCTCGTGGATGGACCGGGTGCCGGCGGACAGTCCTGTCATGCCGCACGTGCAGTGGCGGCCCAGCCTGTTCTTCGCCGACGGTGCCCAGCACGCCCACCTGCGTAATGTCATCACGGACAGCTTCCGTCTTCTGGACCCGCACGATGTGCGCAACCTGACCTTCCGGTATGCCGACATGCTGCTCCAGCAGTTCGCGATGGACGGTGAGGTGGACCTGGTCGCCCAGTACGCGCAGCAGCTTCCGCTGATGGTTTTCAACGCACTGTTCGGCATGCCCGACGAATACGCTTCTCGCCTCATGCAGGCGCTGAGCGGGATGGTGAGCTCCGATCCCGAGCAGATGGCCGCGGGTGCGCAGTCGCTGAACGAGTACCTCACCAGCCTGTACGCCGCCAAGGCCCAGCAGCGCGGACACGACCTGACGTCGTGGTTCATCGACCACCCGAACGGGCTGAGTCCGGAGGACGTCCTGCAGCAGGTCATCATCGTTCTCGGTGCGGGCAACGAGCCGCTGACCAACCTGATCGCGAGCACGCTCGCGCGCATGCTCTCGGACGACCGCTACTTCGGCAGCCTCACCACCGGGAGTCTGCCGATCCAGCACGCGATCGACGAAGCGCTGTGGAACGACTCCCCGCTGGCGAACTACAGTCTTCACTTCCCCCGGCACGAGGTCGAGTTCTACGGCACCGTCATTCCGGCCGGTTCACCGGTGATGGTGTCCTACGCGGCCGCCAACTCCTGCCCGCACAGCAACCCGCCGAACGAGGGCCACCGCTCCGGCAACAAGGCCCATCTGGCCTTCGCCGCAGGCCCGCACGCCTGCCCGGCGCGTTCCACCGCCGTCCTCGTCGCCACCGCGGCGATCGAACGGCTCACCTCCTACCTGCCCGACATCAAACTCGCGGTGTCCGCGGCGGACCTGGTCTACGGGGGCGGTCCCATCTACCGGAGCCTGACGGCATTGCCGGCCCGGTTCACCCCGCTTCACTCAGCTCACCCACGCCGGCACGAAAGCCAGTCCCGACAGCAGACGTCCGGACTGGCAGAACCGGCCAGGGACCGCCTGACCGTGTAGCGGCGTCGACAGCATGTGCACCCACCATCCGGTCCCGGCAGAGCACTCACAGATCGAAGCCCGGCGGCAGTGTGTCTTCCGCCACATCGGTGCCAGGCGTGACGGCTGAAACGCCTGGGGAGGGGCGTCCGTGACCACATCCGCTCGCCAAAGGAACACGCATTGGCCGTTCTTGACCACAAGAGACACGCGGAGCCCGCGCTCACTGTCGTACCCCCTCCCGCCGCACTGGACCTCCGGGCCGTGCGGCGGGAGGTTGACGCGGCACTGGCCACGTTCCTGGACAGCAAGGAGCAGTCCGCGCCCGGCCCTGAACTGCCACCCCTCATAGCCCAGCTCCGCGAATTCCTGGCAGGCGGCAAGCGCCTGCGCCCCCTGCTGTGCGTGTGCGGCTGGTACGCCGGGGGCGGCGAGGTGAACCACTCGCCGGCCGTCCGTGCGGCGGCCGGCCTCGAACTCTTCCAAGCGTTCGCTCTCATCCACGACGACGTGATGGACGCCAGTGACGCCCGCCGCGGCCGGCCGTCCGCCCACCGGGCGCTGGCCGCCGCCTACACCTCCGCCGGCGGCCCGGCCTCCCGGGCCGAGGAGCACGGCGTCGGTGCGGCGGTGCTCCTCGGGGACCTGGCGCTGATCTGGTCCGACGAGCTCCTACACAGGGCGAGCCTGAGGAGCCAGGGCTCCGAGCGGGTCCTGCCGCTCCTGGACGAGATGCGCAGCGAGGTGGTCTACGGCCAGTACCTGGACTTGCAGACCACCGGGCTCCTGTCGGCGGATGTCGAGACCGCGTTACGGGTGGTCCGGTACAAGACCGCCAAGTACACCGTGGAGCGGCCGCTGCACATCGGCGCGGCTCTGGCCGGGGCCGGACCGGAGGTGCATACGGCTCTCAGTGCGTTCGCGCTGCCGCTCGGTGACGCTTTTCAGCTCCGCGACGATCTCCTCGGGGTCTTCGGTGATCCCCGGGAGACGGGCAAGTCGGTGCTGGATGACCTGCGCGCGGGTAAGGCCACGGTCCTCATGGCCCTCGCCGTCCAGCGGGCCTCACGGAGCGAACTGCGGTCGCTGCGCGCGCGGTTCGGCAGGCGGAACCTCACCGAGCGGGATGCCGAAGTGGTCCGGAGCATCCTCGAGCGCAGCGGAGCTCGGCAGGCCGTGGAGGAGATGATCCAAGCCTGGCGGGACGAAGCCCTGGCATCCCTCGATCACGCTCCCTTCCCGGCCGCCGCCGTCGCGGCGCTGCGGGACATTGCCGGGTCTGCGACTGCGAGGCACGCATGAACGAGCATCAGCACTGCGGTGCCGGGACGACCTTGGCGACGGCTCCTGCCGGCACCCCGCCGGTGAACGACCCCTGCACCATGGCGGCGAGGGAACTGATCGACGCGGTCGACGCCGACCCCTGGGGCGATGTCCGCCCGTCCCTGTACGAGACGGCCCGTGTGCTGTCGGCGGCGCCGTGGCTGCCCGGCGGACGGGCCCGCATCGACCACCTGCTGCGTGAGCAGGCCGGTGACGGCAGCTGGGGCGAAGGGCCCGCACCCTACCGGCTCCTGCCGACGCTGAGCGCCGTCGAGGCCATCCTCGCTGTACTGCAGCGGGAGCCCCTGGCCGGTGGTACGGCGGACCGGCTCGCCGCAGCGGCGGCCAAGGGGCTCACCGCGCTCGGCCGCCTGCCGTCGGCCGGGCCGTGGCCGGACACCGCAGCCGCGGAGATCCTCGTCCCCGGCCTGGTCGCCGCCGTCAACGAGCGCCTCGACCAGCCCGGTGTCGCGGACCTTCCGCACCTCGGGCCCTGGCACCGCGGCACGCGTCCCGCCGTCCCACTCGGCTACCACGCCGCGGCGCCCGAAGCGGTCGCCCGCAAGTGCCGGGCCGCCGGCAAGGTCCCGTTCAAACTGCACCACACCTTCGAGGGCGTCGCCGGGCACCTCCCGGACACGCTGCTGCCGCAAGCGGACGGGCTGCTCGGCTCTTCCCCGGCCGCCACCGCGGCCTGGATCGCCGCCGCAGGCCCCTCCGGGCAGCGGCAGCGTGCGGCCGACGAGCTCACCGCGGTGGCGCACCGCTACGGAGGCCTCCTCCCGGAGGCGGCACCGATCACGGTGTTCGAGCGGCTCTGGGTCGCTGCAGCGCTGGCCCGGGCCGGCCTGGCGACCTCCGGCCTGCCCACCCTGTGGAAGTGGGCCGACCACCTCTACGACCCCGCGGGCGTCCGGGGCGCACCCGGACTGATGGTGGACGCCGACGACACCGCCATGGCCGTCCTCGTCGCGGCCCTGGTCGACCGGCCCCGCGACCCCGCCCCGCTCGCCGCCTTCGACAACGGCCGCCACTACGACTGCTACATCGGCGAGGACAGCGGCTCCCTCAGCGCCAACGCCCACTCCCTCCAGGCCCTCCACGCCTACCTCCTCCGCCACGACCCCAACGCCACGGGGGCGCACCGGCCCGTCATGGACCGGGTGGCCGACTGGCTCATCGAGCACCAGCAGCCGCAGGGCCACTGGACCGACAAGTGGCACGCCTCCCCCTACTACGCCACCGAGCGGTGTGTCACCGCACTGGCCTCGCTCCCCGGGTTCCGGCGGCACCGAGCGGTCGAGGCGGCCGCCGCATGGGTGCTGGCCACCCAGCACGAAGACGGCTCCTGGGGCATATGGGGCGGCACCGCCGAGGAGACCGCCTACGCCGTGAAGATCCTGCTCGGCGTTTCCGGGCCGGAGCGTCATCCGCAACACACCCGCGCACTGGACCGGGCCGGGGCCTTCCTGCACGAGACAGTCGACACACCGGAGCACCAGCACCCCGCCCTCTGGCACGACAAGACCCTCTACGCACCGGAAGCGATGATCCAGGCCGAGATCATCGCCGCCCGCCACCTGCTGCACACCCACCACGAAACGGAGCACCGCCCGTGACCGCCGACGCAACGCCCATTCCGCATGCCCCGGGGCGCCTGCCCGTCGTCGGACACCTGCTGCCGATGCTCCGGGACCGGCTGGAGTTCATACAACGACTTCGCCGCCACGGTGACGTGGTGCAGATCGGGTTCGGCCCGAAGCCGGTGTTCGTCGTCAACTCACCCGAACTCATCTGGGAGATACTCACCGCCCAGCACGCGAACTTCGGCAAGGGCCGGCTCTTCGAGAAGCTCCGCCTGTTCGGCGGATCGCCGCTGCCGGTCGTCGAGGGCGGACCGCAGCACCTGAAACGCCGCCGCCTGATGCAGCCGGCCTTCCATCGCGAACGCATCAACTCCTACATCGACCGGATGATCACCACCGCGGAGACCGCACTCCGGACCTGGGAACACGGGGCACGACTCGACGTGCAGCACGAGGTGCAGCTCATGACCCAGGGCGTCGTCCTGTCGGCGCTGCTCTCCTCCGACCTCGACCGCGCTCCGGCGCAAGCCGTCATGAACGGCGTCGACACCCTCTTCCAGGCCGCCATCCGGCGCGCCGTCACGCCGGTCTCCGGCTGGGAGAAGCTGCCCCTGCCCGGCAAGCGCAAGGTCCGGGCCGCAAATGAGCTGCTGCGCGGGACGGTCAGCAACATCGTCGCCGCCCACCGGGCGGACCCTGAACATCCCGACGACCTCGTCTCCCTGCTCCTCGACGCCCGCGACGAGGACGGCCGGCCACTGGACGAGGAGGAGATCCTGTCCGAAATCACCGGTCTGCTGGCCGCGGGCACCGAGACCACCGCGGTCACCATGGCGTGGCTCTTCCACGAACTGGGCCACAACCCCCGCCTGGAGGAACAACTGCACCAGGAGGTGGACATCGTACTGGCCGGCGGCCGGCTCACCGCGGCGCACCTTCCCCAGCTGGCTCTCACCCGCAGACTCGTCACCGAGACACTGCGCCTGCACAACCCCGCCTGGATCGTCACCCGCCGAGCCACCGTCCCGGTGCGGCTCGGCAGCGCGCACCTGCCCGCCGGAGCCGACCTGGTATGGAGCCCGTACGCGCTCCACCGCGACCCCGAGCTGTACCCCGACCCGCTCCGGTTCGACCCGGACCGCTGGCTTCCCGAAAGGCCGCAGCCCCGCAGGGGCGCGTACATCCCGTTCGGCGCCGGAAACCGCATGTGCATCGGCGACGGCTTCACCTGGGCGGAGACCACGGTCCTGATCGCCCTCATCGCCTCCCGCTGGACCTTGCGGCACGCACCCGGCACCACCGTCCGGCCCATCCCCGCCATCACCGTCCACCCCTCCTCCCTCCACATGATCGCCGAGACCCGAGGACACGCCACGGCGCGGAAGGCAGCATGACCAGCACCGACCAGGCGCGCATCGCCGCCCTGCCCATGCCCGACCTCTCCCGCACCTTCCCCGGCCCCTTCCCGACCAGCCCGCACGCGGAAGACATCCAGGCGCACCTGGAGCAATGGCTGGACCGGTTCCCGCTCCTCAGCCGGCCCGAGGCGCGGCACATCCTCTGCGACATCGTGGCGCACGGGGTGGCCCGGACCTTCCCCACCGCCGAGGAGGACGGCCTGTTCCTGTGCGCGGACCTCTTCCTGTGGCTCACCGCCTTCGACGACACCTACGGCGAAGCGACAGCAGCCAGCAGCCAGGCCCAGCTGGTGCGCCGGATCCGGGGATGCGTCCACCTGCTGGCCGATGGTGAGCCGCCCGGCGACGCCGGTCCCTTCGACGGAGCGCTGCATGACCTCCTTGTGAGGCTGCGAGCCCGGGCCACGACCGCCCAGTACCTGCGGGTCACCGGCTCTTTCAGGGACGT
The DNA here is from genome assembly GCF_040683455.1 of Kitasatospora sp. NPDC093679. Taxonomy (NCBI): domain Bacteria; kingdom Bacillati; phylum Actinomycetota; class Actinomycetes; order Kitasatosporales; family Streptomycetaceae; genus Kitasatospora; species Kitasatospora sp. NPDC093679. The sequence goes on along the minus strand of NZ_JBFBDW010000002.1, from coordinate 285,634 downwards.
CCTCTTCGGCATCCTTTGGGAGGCACAGCAGCTGGCCGAACCCGATCACGTCAGCATGCAGGAGTACCACACGATGCGCCCCCACACTGTGTTCGCGCGGGCCCTCATCGCCATGGCCGAAGTCGTCCTGCGGTACGAACTGCCCGAAGAGGCACGAAACTCCCCGGCAGTACGACTGCCGGAGTCGGCCGTCTGCGACCTCGCCGGCGTGCTGAACGACCTCGGCTCCTACGCGCGGGAATCCGCCAAGGACGTCCCGAACTCGCTGAACCTCATCCCGCTGATCACGAGAGAACAGAACTGTGAGGTTCCCGCTGCATGGGCAGCAGCTTCCCTTCTGGGGAAGGAACGTGCCGCGACCGCCCGGCACGGGCTCGACGAACTCGCGGCCAGCCACTCGACCCCGCTGGCCCAGCATGCCAAAGCCTTGGATTCCATCGCCTGCTCTTACATCTGGCACATCGACCACGCCCGCTACCGGAAGGTCTGATCTGAGCCCGCCAGGTGCCTGCGGTTCGACGGCGGCATCGAACACTCCACGGTGGCCACTGCCTCAAGTTGCTACAGGGCGGGAAGGCCTCCGCCCCGGCAGCGAGACGCCGGGGCGAGGGATGACCTTTAAAGACAGCGGGCTGTCCAGCGTGAGGGGCAGCCGGTCGCAGGCGGAGGTGACGGCGCTGGCATTGAACCTCTTTCATCCTGTCTCGACAGGGTGAAATACCTGGTCAGCGGGTTGCAGTGACGCAACAGGGCCCCTCGTCGTTGCCGTGGTGATCTCAGAGGACGTTAAGTCCTGTTTTCGATGCTTTGGTGTCGCTCGATCGTCGGGTCAACTGTGTTTCCAGGGTGCCTGCTGGATCACCGGTGGTGCCATGGTGGCCATGGGACGTCGTGCGTATCCGAGTGACCTGACCGACGATCAGTGGACCCTGATCGAGCCTGTGATCACGTCGTGGAAGCGGGAGCGAGTGGCGCGGTCGGCGACTGGCGATGCTGGCTCGTGCGACCTGTGGGAGGTCGTGAATGCGTTGTTCTACCAGAACCGGACCGGCTGCCAGTGGCGCTACCTGCCGCACGATCTGCCGGCCTGGTCGGCGGTGTTCTACTACTTCACCCTGTGGCGCGAGCACGGCCTGGACCAGCAGATTCAGGAACTCTTGCGCTGCCATGTGCGTGAGCGGGCCCGCCGATTAGAGGACCCGTCCCTGGTGATCATCGACACCCAGTCGCTGCGTGCTGCGGCCGGGGTGCCGAGGAGGACCACGGGACTGGACGCGGCCAAGAAGACCCCCGGCCGGGGCAACCGCGGGCAGCGCGGTGCGGTCGAGCAACGCGGCGTGGCGCAGCACCCACTCCCGGTCGTGCATCTGCGGGGTGCCGCGGTTGGCGCGGGCGAGGTTCAGCATCGCCGCCGTCTCCACGTGCGGCTCAGGGGCATCCGCGTCCGTCATGCGGACAGGGAGGAGGGACGACATGCACGGCCTCGACATCGTGGAGGAGCTTGCTGTCGACCACCGGGAGGTGGAGGCGCTGTTCGACCAGATCCGGGCGCTCCCGTCGGCGGACGCCCGCCGCAAGCACCGTGTCGACGACCTCACGATCGCTTTGGTGCGGCACATCGTGGCGGAGGAGGAGTACCTGCGTCCCGCGGTGCGCGAGAAGGTGCCGGGCGGGACGGCACTGGTCGAGGCGGCGGCGGGGGACGGCCGGATCGAGGCGACGCTTCGGGAGCTGGAGCACCACCAGGCCCACGACCCGGGCTTCGACGACCTCGTCGACCGGCTCGCGGCCGAGGCCGCAGCGCACGTCGAGGCCCAGGAACACCGCGTCTTCCCCGGGCTGCGCCGTTCCTGCACCCTCGACGAGCTGCAGGAACTGGGCCGCAAGGCCCGCCACGCGAAGACGCTCGCGCCCACCCGGCCCCACCCCTCCGAACCCGTGAACAAGCTCCTGGTCCCGACGGTCGGCCTTTTCGACCGGCTCCGCGACCTGCTGTCCGGGCGCGGCCACACCATCTGAGCCGTCATCTTCCGGGCCCGGGCCGGGCAGCCGGGCAAGGGCCGCTAGGGTCGGCCCGTCGTGTGGCAACCACTGCCCGCGGCACGACCGAGGACGGCTCATTCACGGGGGATGCCATGGCGGCGGACGTGTCCAAGGACGGTCGGCGGCCGGACACGGCGCACACCTCTCTCCTCTGAGCAACGTCGTGCCTTCACCACCTGGTACCTGGAAGGCTCGCATGTCATGGCCGCTGCCGGAACCATCTGAGCTGGCACCTGGGTCGGCACCGTCGAGGACCGGCCCTCCACGGCCACCCTGTCCGTCAGCGAGCTGGAAACATCGGAGGACGCCGCACCGCAGACGGTCGCCGCCGGACTCATGGAACTCCTCGCCCCGTCCCGGGATGCCGACGCCTGGGCGCCGCAGACGTACGTCGAGCTTTTCCGAGCACCGGCCGGACCGGTGGTCGTCACGCTCAGCCACGATCCCGGGTAGGAGGTGGCCCCGGAGGAGTGGATCCCGCTGCTGTCCGCCAGGGCATACCTGCCCATGCCCGCCCCACTACGGGGAATCCTGATCATCGACCTCACCACACCGAACACCGACCACTGGCCGCACACCTACGCACCCCTCCTCGTTCCCATGGTGCGCAGCATCCAATTCCGGGTGGTCAGGCCGCAATTGGCATGGCTCGGCGGTAGCCGAACATCGGAGCCGGCAGCGGGTGCTGTCGTTTCCAGCCGGTCGGCGTGCTCAGGTGTGGAGTGCGGTGCCGAAGGGGTCGGTGGTCGGGGCTGCCCCCGGTGGGTCAGGCACCGCATCACCTGGAGCCTGGTCGATGGCGGGGTTCGACCGCTCGTCGGGGAAGCGAATGCTCTGCACCACGAAGGAGAACAAAGGCGCGTAGATGTCGGCCCAGTGATCGATGTCGGGTGTGGCGAGTTCCACAAGTAGCACGCCCTGGTCGCGGGCGGGCATGGGCAAGTAGGCCTTGGCGGACAGCACTGGGACATGGCCTCCGTCTGTGCGCAGCAGGCCCGGGCCCGGCTCGAGTGTAACGACCACCGGTCCGGCGGGGGCGGTCAGCCGGCTGACCTGGCGCTTCGGGGGCGTGCCGTCGGCTTGCGGGTCGGTCAGGAGCTGCATGAGGCCGGCAGCGGCGGTGGCAGGCGGTACGCCGGCGCCGGTGGCGATCTCGGCGACGGTCAGGGTCGCGGTGGACAGGCGGCCGTCGACGGTTCCGGCGCAGCTGCCGGACCAGATGGGGGCGAGCGTGTCCAGGGCGGTGGAGGCGGCGGCGTACAGCAGCGTGAGGTCACGGCGTTGTTCGGTGGTCAGCGTGCGCGCGGCTTCGCCCAGGCGGTCGAGGACGGCCTCGTAGGCTTCCTCGTTGTTTTCGGCCGGCAGGAACTCGGTGAAGCCGTGCGGGATGCGGAACTCGACGGTGGCGGTGCTCAACGGCGGTGTCCTTCTCCGCTGGTCGGCGGGTGGCTTGTCGGTGTGTGGCCGGTTGTGAGGCGGCGGGCCCGGTCGCGGATGCGGCGTGCGGCGAGGGCTGCGGCCAGCAGGGCGACGACGATGGCGATGGTGACGGCGTCCCACCAGGCCAGGGATACGGGTCTGCCGGTTTTGGTCACGCCGAGCATGGCCAGCAGCCGGACGAGTGCGGTGAATGCGGCGAGGAGGACGAGGTTGCCGGGGCTGAGCCGGGTGCGCCAGGGGGTGACCGGCGGGTATGGCAGCTGTTCGGGCGGTGGCAGGAGGGGGCCGTGGCCGGGCGGCCAGCCTGGGGGGGTCCACAGCAGCGGCCACCGGCCTGCCTGGTTGACGGCCCACGGCACGGGGGACGGGGCACCGGGCCGCAGGTCCGGTCGACGCATCCATGCGGCTCGTTGCTGGGCCGAGGGGTCCGGGTCGAGGACCAGGTGCAGGCTCGGCCCGGTCAGGGAGGGCAGCGTGCCGGGGTCGTGGCGGTGCAGGCGGTAGCCGTACAGCCCGGCGACCCAGATCTGTTGTGCGAGTTCCGGCCCGCGGTGGTAGGTGCGGACGGTGACTTCGGGTGCGCCGGTCAGCCGGCGGGCCAGGTCGGAGAGGTCCACGGGTTCAACCGCCTGCCTTGGCGTGGTGCTCCCGGTCGGCGTCGGATCCGTCGCTCCAGGCGTTTTCGAGTCCGACCAGCAGTGGGCCGCCGGGCAGGAGGAGCTCGCCCCACTGGCGTCCTTCCCGGGGGACGAACTGTCCGATCCCGGAGGCGTCGTCGAGCCATCCGAGGCCGGACAGGCCGCTGCCGGTGCCGCTGACGGTGTCGGCGGTCCTGCTGAAGCCGGCCAGCCTGGCTCCGATCTGCCCGGCCTTCCCGAGGCTGCCCACGACCGGCAGGGACCCGGCGACGTCGAATCCGAAGGCGGTGGTGGGCACGTCCGCGCCGGCTGCTGCGGCCACGCTGTGCGCGCCCAGCGCGCCGACAGACAGTGCCGTGGAGGCGGCTCCGGTGGCTGCGGACGCGGTGCCGAGGACCAGGGCGAGCGGTGGGATCTCCACGGTCAGGGCGGCGGCCCCGGCGAGGGCGAGCGAGGCCAGGCCCATGGCGCTGCTGGCGTTGCTGAGCATGTCGCCGACGGCTTTGATGGCGTTCGCGTGGTCCTTGGCCCACTGCATCGCGTCCTGCGCGAGCTGGACGTGGGCCTGGGCGAGCGTTTTGATGCCGTCCACGAGGTTGGCGAACCAGCCCGGCCCGTCGGGGGCGTCGGCGCCGGCTTTCGCCACGGCGGCAGCGGCTTCTTTCGCAAGTTTGTCGTGTTCGCTCCGCAGGGCCTTGGCCTGGGCGACGATCGCGTGGAAGTCGGCGTTGGCGGAGTCCAGTTCGGCGGCGGCCACCGTATAGCGGGCCCTGGCTTCCGCCATCTGCTCGTCCGGGATCCACCGGCCGAGCAGGTCGAGGTCGGGGTTGTCCTCGGCGCGGGCGCAGCGGGCCTTGGCGGCCTTCGCCTCGGCCTCCTGGTCGTCGGCTTTGCGCTGCAGTGCGGCGAGCTGGTCCTGCCAGGTGGCCATCGTGCGGTGGGCGGAGGAGAACGAGGCCCGGGCGACGTCCAGCTGGGCCGGCAGCTTGGCTATCCTGGCGGAGAATGCGTCGGCAGCCTCGCCCTGCCAGGCCTGCCCGTTGTTCGAGGCACGCTGCACGCTGGCGCGGGCGTCCTCCAGTTCCTTGGCAGCCTGTTGCAGGTTCAGCACCAGCTCCTGGACCCCGGGTACGTTACCGGGCGCGGGGTCGAAGCCCAGCGTGTCGAAACCATCCCGATCCGGCGAACCGACCATGAGGTCAAACACGTGGGAGCCCATCAGGCCACCTTGCCGGCCATCGTCTCGCGGATCGCCTGGTCGGTCTGCCGGTAGGCGCGCGCTGTCGCCTCGAGTCCCTGGCCGATCGCCTGCAGCGTCTCGTTCAGCTGTTTGAGGCCGAACTTCCAGTCGTCCGCGAACATCGCACACGCCATGTCCAGACTCTGTTCCCCCGTCACCTGCGGCACCGTCCGCTCGAGGGCGTGCATCGCACCGCCCATCCGGCCCGTCGCCTCGCCCAGTTCCTTCGCCACCTGGCCGAGCTCATCGGCCTCGACCCTGAAACCAGTAGCCACGGCTCCCCCTTCCGTGATGATCGAACCGTGGCAGTCTAACGACCCGCTGCGACAACCCGTCTTGGCGCCCGAGGCGGAGCCGGACACCGTACGCGCTGCTGCTACACGACCTGTGAGGCATTTCCGCCTGTTTGGTTGACGCGTGGCCCGTGCAGGTGGGAGCTCGGGTTCAACCGAAGGCGCTGACGACCGGCTGGTCACTCCGTTCTGTGTGACTGTGGAGGTGGGCACCGGCCCAGCTCGCAGGTGCGCGGCGCGAAGGGTAGCTTGCCCGTCGGTGTCGGCGTGTCCCGGCAGGTGCCAGGGCGGCGGGCAACGGCCTGACCAGCGCGCCTCCCCGTCCCTCGGCCCCGCATAGACGTGGGGTCGGGACAATGGCGGCAGATCAGGAGGCGATGCCGGTGGCCCCCGCACCGTCCCGGTGGCTGCTCCCCTTCCCCGGCCGGCCCGCAGCCCACGGCGAACAAGACGCCGTGCTGGTCGAGCAGCAGGCCGGCTACGGACCCCACGGACACCCGATCTACACCGACGCCGAACGCACTGTCCGCGTGGAGATCGAGGACAACGGACTCGTCCACATCCTGACCCTCATCGGCCGGACCGAGCCCGACAACCCCCGTGCACGCCCAAGTAGGCCTCCCCCGGCGTCGGGGCGGCCGGCCCGTACATCGCCGCCCGGGTTGCTCGGACGCCGGTGCCCAGCCCGGTGCTCTGGGCGGTGGGCTGCGGCACGCGGAACGTTCAGGGGCGGCCCCAGGTCCTACAGGCGGGCTCGTGCCAGGTGGTGCGGACAACCGTGACGCCGTGGGCGATGTGCTCGCTCGACCAAGTTCTGCAGCATCCGCCGGCTGGCCGGGCCGGGGCCGGGGGCGCCACAGCGCGTGTGCCGGTTGCAAGCACGGGCGCGGCCGGACGGCGGCGAGGGCGGCGGTTCCTGGCAGGTGTCGTCATGCCGATTCCTGTGCCTGCCCCGGTGCTCCGTCGAACCGCGGGCTACCCGAAGGAACCAACCCCGGCCGACCCGGAGCACGCGCCGAGCCGGCCAGTGTTCCGGGCTGCGCGCCGGCCGGCGCCGCGGTGCCAGAGGGCGTCAGGCGAGTTCGACGGCGGCGACACTCTGCAGGACTTCTCCGCTTTCCCGGGCCGCGGTGAGACTGTCCTCGAAGACCTCGGCGCGGTGCTCGGGCGGCAGCACGCCGAGGTCCACGGGCCAGGTGCCCGGCGGGACCACCGTCACCAGCGCCCCACCCGCAGCTGCGGCGGACAACCAGCCCGGCGTCGCCCGGACCGCCGGCTGCGGCTCCCACACCTGCCGGCCGCCGACCAGCACCAGCCGCTCGAAACGGCCCTCCCGGACCTCAACCACACCGGTGATGACCGGCGCCTCGGCCGCCGACGACACGAAGCCGCTCTCCCACGCATCCACCGCGAGCGCGGTGTAGTGGTCCTCACCCACCTCGACAATCACCTCCGCCACCAAATCGCCGCCGTCCGTCTCCAGCACCGCCAACGCCCACAGCATCGGCCCCTCACCCGCAGCACCCGTCACACCCCGACCAACGACCGCACCCCGCCGACAGCACGGGCCCTGCCGCACCGATCGGCCGCGCAGCGGCACGGGTGATGAGATGATCGGAACGGCTCCCGGGATGCATGCCATTGCCTCCCGGGAGCCACTCGTGTCCGCGCCGACACCCCATCAACGCCGTTCACTGGCAGTGGGCGCGGCCGTCGGGCCGAACACGGCGCAGCGGTCGGGGCGTGGACAAGATGGAGCGCCGACGCGGAAGGGTGCCGCCGGGCACCTCTGCGCCGCGGCGGGTGGCTCAGTCGGGCAGGCGGAGGCGGATGTAGCGGGCCTCGCCGTGGCGGCCCGTGCCAGCAAGGACCTCGACGACGGGTTGGGGTTCGGTGACATCCGCGGCGTTGCGTCGCTGATGATCGGGTCCGGGGCGGGTATCAGTGGCCCATGGCAGCCTCCCGCACCACGCCCAGAGCCGTCCCGCTCGCCCTGATCGCCGCCCTCGCCGTGGCGGGCACCGCCTGCACCAGCACCGCCGTCTCCGCTCCGGGTGGGGGCGCGGCGGGCAGCATCCCTGCTTCCGTCCCCGCTACGGCGCCGGGCCCGGCACGCTCCGGCGGTACCTGGCCGGGCCCGCAGCCGGTCCCCGCCGCCCTCGCCCGCACCGAGCTCGCCGCGCTACCGGTGGCCGCCGCGGGCTCGATGGCCGGCTACAGCCGCGACAAGTTCCCGCACTGGGCCGCCCAGGGCAACTCCTGCGACACCCGTGAGAAGGTCCTCGCCCGCGACGGCGTGGGCGTGCGCGCCGACAGTGCGTGCCGGGCGGTGGCCGGCACCTGGTTCAGCGTCTACGACTGTGAGGATTGGGTCACCGCCGCGGCGGAGAGCTTCTTCGCCTCACTGAAGCGGGAGCTGATGCACGGGGCCCGCTGGACCAGCCAGCATCAGGCCAGGCTGGAAGTGTTCCGCTGGGTCTCCTTCTACAACCTCCGCCGCCGCCACTCCACGCTCGGCTACCTCAGCCCGATCCAGTTCGAACAGCAGACAGCGGCGGCCCGTAGGATCACCCTCGCAGCATGAAACCCCGTGTCCACCTCCCGGGGGAAAGCTCACATCGTGATGGTCACGCTTCTCCTGGCCGGCATTGCCCGCGCCAGCAGCGCGATCCGGCACAGGTCATAGGCGTCCCAGCCATGCAGCCAGGGCGAACCCCGTCGGCCAGGCGCACCAGCGAGAACCTGACGAACCGTGCCCTGAAGTGCCCGCGCCTGGCTCTGGCGGACAACAGCCAGAGCATTCGGGACCTCGGCCACCGGCAGACAGCCCTTTCGTGTCAGTGCGGACCGGCAGGGTTCCGCCCATGACCAACGAACTTGCCGGCGTCGACTGGGCGTCGATGCACCACGCATACGGCACTGCCGAGGAGATCCCGGACCTGCTGACAGCACTGCGCTCCACCGACGCGCAGGAACGCGACCGTGCCCTGGGCCGCTTCTACAGCGCGGTCCACCACCAGGGCGACGTGTATCCGTGCACGACGGCCGCCCTGCCGTTCCTGTTCAACCTGGCGCAGGACATCGCCACTCCCGATCGGCCCGGCATCGTCGAACTGCTCGTCAGCATCGCCACCACCGCCGTCGAACGGTGCGAGGACAACTACATCGGCGAAATCGACTACGCAGGCGCTGCCACGGCCCTGCGCGGCCGCGCGGATGTGTTCGTCCGCCTCGCCGACGACCCCGACACCCGGGTGCGGCGGGCCGCGATCCCGGCCCTGGCCCTGCTCCTCGACGACGTCGACCGGGCGACCGCTCTGCTGCGCGATCGCCTGCCGGCCGAGCACGGCCTCGTCGAACGCCTGGCCGTCGTGGCGGCGATGGCCTCCCTGGCCCTGCGTCTGCCGTCCGCCGTACCGGCTGCGGTCGCATGGTTCGAGGCCCTCGCCGCCGATCCGGCCGCCACACCCACGACCAGGCTTGCGGCCGTCGTCCAGCGGGCCCGCTGTGTCCCCGACCGGATCGGCGATGACTCGGTCGACCACGCGATCGCCCTGCTCCGTGAAGCGCAGTCCGCCACCACACCGCCCTGCGCGTGGGCGGACCCGCCTCGCACAGAGGAACCGCAGGCGACCGGGGACAACGTGCCGCCGCAGATCGCCGCCGCCTTCGCAGAGCTCGACCGGGCCGGCCGAGTCCATGCGCCCACCACCGACCTGCTGCGCACCTTCCACGAGGCACTGGCCCACCGCATACCCCAGCGCACCGCCCTGCTCGCCGAGCAACTGCGCAGCCCCGACCCCGGCACCCGACTGGACGCACTGCGGATGAGCAGGCAACTCATGCAGTCATGGCGCGGTAACCACACCCCTCTCATCGAACTCGTCGCCGGACAACTCGCCGCCCACCCTCAAGTCGCAGCCGAAGCCGCGGAGGTCCTCGGCGCCTGCCACCAGCTCGCCGGACCCGCCCGGGAGGCGCTGGCCGCGCAGGTAGTCGCCCACCGTGCGACCCACGGCCCCGACGTATGGGCCGCCCCGCAGCCGCAGCTGCGCCGAGCCCACCAGGAGGCCGTACTGGCGCTCGCCCGCCTCGGCGACATACGCGCCGTCCCGAGCCTGCTCACTGCTCTGGACGGTGACATGGACGCATGGCGCGCCGTCCAGGTCGCCGGGTCGCTCCCGCAGGCCGCCGACCTGCTCGTGCCCCGGCTCTGCAAGCTGCTGCGCCGTCTGGACCTCGCGCAGCAGTGGGTCGAGATGAGCGCGAACGCCCTGCTCGCCGCCCTGGCCGAGATCGGTGATCCGCAGGCTCTTCCCGTGATCACCGACACGCTCTCCGCGGCGGTGGACCACGAGCAGTGGCGTATCGTCTCCACGGCGCTGGAGGCCCTCGCGGCATTCGGCCCCGCTGCGACACCCGCGCTGCCGGCGATCCGGCCACTGACCAGGGCCTCGGACCCCAGCGCGCGGCCCGCCGCCGTTGCCGCGCTGTGGGCCGCAGGCAAAAACGTCGAAGAGGTAATGCCGCTGCTGCTCGAACTCCTCGACGACACCATCACCTTCCGGATCTGGGAAGCAGCCGACGTCCTCGGAGAGATCGGCCCGGCCGCCGCAGCCGCCCTACCGCAGCTGCACCAGCACCTGGCCCACGAGTACGAGTGGGTCCGCGTCCACTGCGCCGCCGCCCTGTGGGAGATCGCGGGCGAGGCCGAGGCACCCGCCGTGCTGAACACCCTGTTGCAGGCCTGGGCGAAGAACGGCGCCACCGCGAACCATGTGGTCGCGTGCCTCGACCGAATGGGCGAAGCAGCCCGCCCGGCCCTGCCCCAACTCCGCGCGGAACTCGCCCTTGCCCGACGCGGCGGCCGGTTCGAGAACATCGAAAACGACGAGGCCCTGCAGCAGCTCGCTACAGCTCTGATCGGCCGTCTCACCTGAGCCGCTGAAAGACGGGCCGGAAGCCGCAGCACCAGACCGTGCCAGCGGCACCGGCCCGCATCAGACCGAAGAATCGGCCTGGTGGCCGGACTCACCGCTCACCCCTGCCCTCCAGAAGTCCGGTGCCAGGCCTGTCACCGCGTCGACGTTCTGTGGGGATGCGTCAGCCTTCAGCGGGGACAAACGAAGGGTTCACTACCCTTCCCACCGAAAATGGATCCACACCCCCATTAGGTCCGATTACCTTGAGGATGAATTCCGACACAGTCATGTCAAAACGATGCCATGCGGCAGAATCCTCCTCCAGCGCAAGAATCGGCCACAGCTCTGGATCCGGAGAGCAGGGAAGCCAGAAAAGGGTATCTCCTTGGCAGGTCGAACCCCATGCCACCAAGCCCTCCTCGGCGGGGCGTGTCCGATATGGCCGCAGGAGGTCAGCTCCCACATTAGGCTCCGACCAAACTGCAACCTGAGACGCCAATGAATCGCTCACGCCGCCACCTCCCGGGCCGGCGACAAAAAGATACTGACTGAACTCGCCAGGACCGAAGAACTCCGCAACTTCCTTGAAAGATTCAGGAACGCGCAATCCCAGGCCCCGCTCGATCGGCGACCAATCAAAAGGTCCCGCGTGACGACCAGTCCAATCGACGAGTTCATAAATTTCACGGACAAGCGGCGAGGCCATCGACATCTCCCCAACTAGGGCTTTTCATCGAACCGTTTCCATCCTGAATAGTCGCAGGTCAGCAGGGTGTGGACGGCTTGGACGATGAGGCGGGTCTGTACGGTCATCGGTGTAACTCCCGATCAAGGAAGAACACCTGATGAGCGACGTGACTGCCTCCGTCGAGGCGGTTGAAGAGGTCCGGCCGGTCGATCTGTCGGCAGACCTGCTGGACGACCAGTTGATCGGGCAGCTGGTCGATCGGGCCCGCGAGAGGGGCCTGCAGCTGACCGGCGAGGGCGGACTGTTGCAACAGCTGACCAAGCGCGTGCTGGAATCCGCCCTGGAGGGCGAGATCACCGACCACCTCGGATATGAGAAGCACGACCCGGCCGGCGCGGGTAGCGGGAACTCCCGCAACGGAAGCCGCCCCAAGACTGTGCTGACCGACGTCGGGCCGGTCGAGATCGACGTGCCCCGCGACCGCGGCGGCAGCTTCGAGCCGCAGATCGTCATGAAGCGGCAGCGGCGACTGACGGGCGTGGACGAGATGGTGCTGTCGCTGTCCGCGCGAGGTCTGACGCACGGTGATATCTCCGCCCACCTGGCCGAGGTCTACGGCGCGAGCGTGTCGAAGTCCACGATCTCGACCATCACCGACAAGGCCATGGACGGGATGTCCGAATGGCAGAACCCGGCCTCTCGACCCGGTCTACCCGGTGATCTTCATCGACTGTGTGCACGTGAAGGTCCGCGACGGTCAGGTTGCGAACCGACCGATCTACGTGGCTTTGGCGGTCACCGTCGACGGCACCCGCGACATCCTGGGGCTGTGGGCCGGCGACGGCGGCGAGGGCGCGAAGTACTGGCTCCAGGTCCTCACCGAGATCCGCAATCGGGGCGTCGAGGACGTGTGCATGGTCGTCTGCGACGGACTGAAGGGCCTGCCCGACGCCATCGGCACGGTCTGGCCGCAGGCGATCACGCAGACCTGCGTGGTTCACCTCATGCGGGCGTCGTTTCGATACGCGGCCCGCCAGGACTGGGACAAGATCTCGCGCGCGCTCAAGCCGATCTACACCGCACCGACGGCCAAGGCCGCCGAGGACCGCTTCCTGGAGTTTCAGGAGGAGTGGGGGCAGAAGTATCCGGCGATCGTGCGGCTGTGGGAGAACGCCTGGGCCGAGTTCGTGCCGTTCCTGCAGTTCGACACGGAGATTCGCCGGGTCGTCTGCACGACCAACGCGATCGAGTCGGTCAACGCGCGCATCCGCAAGGCCGTCCGCGCCCGCGGACACTTCCCGAACGAGGCCGCCGCGTTGAAGTGCGTCTACATGGCCGTCATGAGCCTGGATCCCACCGGCGCTGGCCGCAAACGCTGGACCATGCGCTGGAAGCCCGCACTCCAGGCCTTCGACATCGCCTTCGACGGCCGACTCTCCGTCGGCCGCCGGTAACTCACACCACCCGAGTTACACCGCTGGCTGTACAGACCCGAGCTCGGCACGCTGCAGGTGTGCCGGGCCGCGGATCGGGGAAACCTGGAACCCGCGCCCGGCCGGCCGCACCGGCCAGCACCACCCCGATGCCTGTTTCGTGCCCGAATGGCAGTGCTGATGATCGAGACCGTTCCCGACTGGATCGGCGTGCGCACCCGCAACGAGGTGCTCACGGCCGCGGAGGAAGCCGCCCACGCGCACGGCGACCGGACGGAGGCCCGCGGCGAGGCCGCCGTCCTGCGCTGGGTCCTGGCCCCCTACGAACGGGCCCCGCTGACCGGTGCCCGCACCAGCCGCAGCGAACCGACCGACCTCGACCTGGCCGTCGAGGAACGCGCCGCCCTGCAAGCCGCCCGCGACCGCGAACTCCCGCCGTCTCAGAGGGCTTTCGCCCGCGGCGCCGCCCGCGCCCTAGGCTGGGTCCTCGGCTTCGAACCCCTCGATCCGTGACCACGTCCGCCGCCCCCGAGCGACTGCAGGACACCATGGCTGCGGTCAGCGGTGGACGGCCAACGGGACGAAGAGCTCGGCCCAGACCGTCTTGCCGGACGCCTCACGGTGGTGGCCCCAGCGGACGGACAGCTTCTGCACGATGACCAGACCGTGTCCGTGCGGGGTCTGCGGCCGGTGCGGGCGCGGCTGGGGCGGGTCGGTCGAGGGGTCCGTGACCGCGATCCGCAGGCGCAGCCCGTCCAGTTCCAGGTCGAGGCGGAGGGGGCCGGGTGTGTGCCGGACGGCATTGGTGAGGAGTTCGGCGGCATGGCCTTGTTCACGAGTTTCGGCAGCAGATGTTCACCGATTCCGACAGCACCGCCGGAGCACGCTGTTCGATTTCGGAGACGTCCGACCAGCAGGAGAACCGCCGGATGAGTGGCGCACCGGAGTGAGTTTTCGTACCTGGACGTGACGGCGGGCCGTGGCGCTCGTTACGATCACGGCCTCGGTGCGCTGACCTGGGCCTTATGCCGACGAAAGGCTCCACGTGCCGCCATGGCCAGCACTTCGTACCACCACGCCCCGACCGGTCTCGGCGAGCGTCCGCTGTCGTTGGGCGAGGCGCCACCGGCAGCGCATCCGAAGGTGCTGCGGGACGAGCTCATCGCGGCCGCGGAGTGGGTCTGCCAGTACCTGAGCCAGCTTCCGGAAGCCCCGGTGAGCCGTCCGATGCCCGCGCGCCGGCGCGCCCGGCTGCGTGATGCCTCGCTCGACCGTGCCGGCGGCGAGCTGGGCCGGATCCTGGACTTCGTGCGCGAGGAGATCGCACCGTTCCCCACGGGGAACGGGCACCCGGCTTTCTTCGCCTGGATCAACTCCCCGCCCGCCCCCGCCGGCCTGATCGCCGAGCTTCTGGCGGCTGCAGTCAACGCGACCTGTGGCATGGGCGAGAACGCCCTCATGGACCTGGAACGCGGCACCGTGCGCATCCTCGCCGACCTGGCCGGACTCCCCGCCGCCGCCGGAGGGGTCCTGACCAGCGGCGGCTCCATGGCCAACCTGCTCGCCCTGGCCACCGCCCGCACCTGGTTCCTCACCCGACGCGGCTCCGGAGACGGCCCCGCCTACGACCGCGACCACGCCCGCCTGACCCTCTACTACAACGCCCAAGCCCACATGTCCGTGGCCAGGGCCGCTGCCTGCATCGGCATCCCCGCCCACCGCCTGCGGCCCATCCCAAGCGACGCAGAGCACCGCTTGGACCCCGCCGCACTGCACGCAGCCGTGACCGCGGACCAGGCCGCCGGGCTCCTGCCGTTCTGCACCGTCACCACGCTGGGCACCACCGCCACCGGAGCCGTCGACCCCCTCGAACCAGTCACCGCCCTGTGCCGACGCAGCGGGATGTGGCACCACGCCGACGGAGCCTGGGGCGGACTGGGCGCCATGGTGCCCGCTCTGGCACACCTCTACCAGGGCGTCGCCGATCTGGACTCGATGACCGTGGATCCGCACAAAACCCTCAGCGTGCCGGTCGGCTGCGGCGCACTCCTCGTCACCGACCCCGAGCACCTGCACACCGCCTTCGCCCACCGCGCCTCCTACCTCGCCCCCGGCGAACCCGACACCCTTCCCTGGCTCTCCCACGCCACCATCGAACTCACCCGCCCCGGCACCCGGGCCCTTGCGCTGTGGGCCACCCTGCACCACCTCGGACGCGACGGCGTCACCGTCCTGCTCCAGCACTACCTGACCCTCGCCGACCGCCTGCGCGAGAAGATCACCGCCAGCCCCCGCCTGGAACTTGTGGCCGGCGGCCCCTGGCCGGTCGCCTGCTTCCGCCTCACCGACACCCCCGCACCCAACCCCGACACCCTCCACACCCGCGTCGCCCACCGCGTCCAGACCGCCGGACGCGCCTACCTCGCCACCGTCACCGTCCACGACCGCACGGTCCTGCGCGCCTGCCTCTGCAACTACCGCACCAGCGAGAGCGACCTCGACCTGCTCCTTCGCGAAGTCCTCCATGCCGCCGATTCGGACCGCGCAGCACCCACCCGATGCACCGACGAGTGATCACCCATCAGCCACGGCGGGCCGTCCCGTTCGAATGGGCGGTGCTCGTGCGCGGGCACGTGGGACAGTCTGCAAAATCCGGGAAGCTGAAGAAGCAGGCTCGGGCGAGCCGCCCCCCGGTGGCTGATGAGTCAGCAGGCCGCCACCGGCGGCAGCGGGTAAGGCAGGCCGATGCACTCGGCCAGTACTCACCGACATGACCTGCTGCCGAGGCAGGACCAGTAGCGCAGCTGTCAGCCGTCCCCAGTTCCAGTCGAGCGCATCGTCGGCCATGTCGTGCAGTCCACGCCGCGCCTTCCGAACTCCGGCCGGGGCATGGTGTGGTCCCGCATTACGCCCGCAGCCGCACCCCTCGGTGGTACACCACCACTTCGCCGGTTCCTTGTCCCGGTCGCCGGCCTGCGGCAGGATCGCACCATCACCCGAGCGGCGGGAGGAGCGGCGCCCACTTGCCGAGTTCATCCGCGAGCTGATCGCCTCTGGCACCCGCGAGGGCCTGAACGCCGCCCGCGCCCGTGGCCGGGTCGGCGGCCAGCCCACCGTCGCCACCCCCGAGATCATCCGAGCCGCCCGCGACATGCTCCCCAACCTCGAAAACTCGATTGCCAAAATCCTCGGCACCAGCCTCGGCACCCTCTACAACCACATCCCGGACTTGCAGGAAATTCGCGCCTCCGGGCGGGTCTCGAAGCAGATCACCGGCGGCTGACCGCCACCGCCAAAGTCCGGACCGATCCACCCCGAAGACCTGGCCTGACGGAACCCGGGATCCGTCCACGCGGACCCCCTGATCTCTCCAGCCCCGTCTTCCGGTCGGCGGCGTCCTTGAGCTGTACGTCCCGAGGAGGAAGGCGGATCACCCCTGCGGGTGACTCGGCGACAGCCATCGGCTGCCTACGCTGCCAGCGTGCACCGACTCCACACATGGTTTCTCCACCGACCCGCCGTCGGCGACGGGGCCTGGGCGCTGTGCCTGCTCGTGCTGGGCGGGTGGTCGACGGCGGCGCTGCCCGGTCCGGTGAGCTGGCGGCACGTCGGTTGCATGGCCTCGGTCACGCTGCTCGCAGGTCTGATGATGCTGCGTGGCAGGTATCCGAACACTGCGGTCCTGGTTGCGATCGGGCTGGGTGTCGGACAGCTCCTGGACGGGTTCCCGCCGGACCTGGCCGGTGCCGGCTATCTGGTACTGACCCGCTGGGGCGCCTGCTACGGCTCTTCGCAGGTGTCCCTGGCCACGCTGGCGAGTGCGCTGGCCGTAGGGCCGCTGGCCGTCTGGCGAGGAACTGCCGAGGGAGAACTCGGCTACCTCTCCGCCGAGCAGCAGGTGCTCCTCGCCACTCTGTACTCGCTGCCCTTTCTGCTGTGCTGGATCTGGGGACGGTGGGCGCGCACCCGGCGAGCGGAGCTGGCCGAACTGGAGGCCCGCGCCGCGGCGGCCGGCACCAACATGATCCGCGCCGCCACACGCGCCAGGATCGCCCAGGAGCTCCACGACGTGATCACGCATGATCTCACTGCGATGACCGTTCAAGCCGGCGGTGCCCAGTACGTGCTGCCCGCACGCCCGCACCAGGCCAGGGACGCGGTGCGGGGCCTCAGCTCTCTGGGACGTCAAGTCCTAGCCGAGCTCGAGTGCTTGAAGCGATTGCTGTCCTCATGACGGATTCTCCGAAGCCAAGCCACGGGCTGTCTGTTGAGCCTTTCAGGCGGTCACCGATCGAATGACGGCCGAGCGGTCGCGAGCCGAGATAAAACGGACAGGGGCTCCCATGTCCCGGTATGCGGCCGCCTCGACGTCAAGGGGGTACAGGTCGACCCGGCCGGCCCCGGGGGTCGGGGAGCGGGGGCACAGGAAGGTGAACAGCCAGATGTGGGCGTGCGCGTCACGCTCCGGGAGGGCGTCCCACTCGGCTCCTGCGGTCTCGGCCGGCGAGTTCAGGCAGGAGGCCACCGCACGGTCGCCGTTCCCGCCCCACTCCTCCCGGATCCACTGCTCGAAGTTCTGCTGCGCCCTCTCGACGTCCTGCTCCGTGGACTCGCCCGCCAGGATCCTCCGTACGATCACGGCCTACGGCCCCAGCCAAGTTCTCCATGCCGCCCATGATTTCGGCGCCCGGAGACCCGGACAAGAGGGCCTGCCACCGCGCTCTCCGAGGAGCTTGCCGCGAACCACGGCCTCCCAGTACGCGGACCGCGGCCGACCCGGGTTACCACGCCGGGACAGCCCGGTCGGCTCCCGTCCAGCGGGGACTCAGCAGGATCAGAGCGGCTCCGGGCGGATCGCCGCAACCGGTCGCAGCGGGGTGGTTCTGGTCGGACGCATCGGGATGGACGGTTGCCTGGGGTGACGAGCACGACAGCGCCGCGTCGGTGACCAGTTGGAGCGGCCAGTACTTCCCGGACGAGGAGCGCATTGTCGCCGGTTGGCTGTTCACCACGGTGACCGGGCCCGAGGACGCCTGGAAGGCCACGGCGGTGGGGCAGAACACCTTCCGCCGCGTCCAGCCGTAACTGCCGGCGGCAGGCCGGGCTGCTGCCCGGCTGGTGCCGGGGTGGCGTGGCCAGCCGTCCGGGCGGGGCACATGAGGTGCCCCGCCCGGCGGTACGGGCGGTGGCGTGTGGTGAACGTGCTCCGGGGTGCCCGGTCACGCTGGTGGTAGGCGGGCCGGTCGCGGACCCCCGAGCGTGACCGGCCCCTGCATACCCTGGCACCGCTTGAGGTCTGGCGGTGGCAGGTGTCCCCGGAGCAGGCCCGGCCGTTGAACAAGATGACGGGTGTCCCCGAATCCCCCTGCGGCGACCGTTCCGGCAGCGCCACAGCTCCGGTTGGATCGCTCAACCCCCCGGGCATCCGGCCGGTGTCTGCGCGGCAGCCGGGGGCGGTCCCGGGGCGTACACGCCCCGGGACCGCTTCCCCGACTTTCGGGTCGACGCTTGCTGCGCTGCGTTCTGCTGGTCGGCGGTTCGCGGGCGTAGGCGAGCATGGCGTCAGGAACGACCGCGTCTGCGGCCGATGGCGAAGGTCCTGCCGTGCCGTCCGCACTCCAGTGGCCAGGCCGTTTTCAATCCCTGACGCAGAACTGAAGGGCGCTCAGCCGGTAGCGGTCAGTTCGGCATCCCCGGTGGAGCGGGCGGGGTCGCGGACGATGACGACCGGGCACGGGGCGTGCTGAACGCAGTGCTGGCTGACCGAGCCGAGCAGGGCTCCGGTGAAACCTCCGTGGCCGCGGTTGCCGAGAACCAAGAGCTCGGCGCCTGCCGCGGCCTTCAGGAGAACCTGGGCCGCGTTGCCGCCCTCCACCCGTTCACTCACCCGGATCGGGCTGTCCGGGCCGATCTCCTGCACGACCGCCTCGCTGAGGGCCTTACCTGCGTAGGCGGCGACATCCACGTCGACCATGGTCATGCCCCACCCGTAGACGGCCGGGTACTCCCATGTGATCACGGCCTCCACGGTGGCCCCGATCAGGCCGGCCTGCCGTGCCGCCCACCGCAGGGCGGCACGCGAGGACGCCGACCCGTCAACCCCCACCACGATCCGCCGCTGTGCCGTCGTCTCGTCCATCTCGCTTCCCTTCCGTTCACATCATGGCGATGGGGCGGCTGCGGGTGTCAGCCGCGCAGGTCGAACACGAGGCGGGCGGCGACCTTTCCGTCCAGGACCTCGGCCATACAGGCGTTGACGTCCTCCAGACGGCGACTCTCGCGGATCACCCGGGTACGGCCGAGCGTGTGCAGCGCGAACACCTCGGCGAGGTCCTGGCGGGTGCCCACGATGGAGCCGATCACCTTGGTGCCGTTCAGTACCGTCTCGAAGACCGGCAACTCCAAGGTGCCGCCGGCGGGCAGGGCGACCAGGACCAGCGTGCCGCCGCGGCGCAGCGCCCCGTAGGCGGCGTGGAAGGAGTCGTTGCTGACGGCGAGGGCGATGGCGGCGTCCGCGCCGCCGAGCTTGTGGACTTCAGCGGCGACGTCCTGGATGCGGGCGTCGATCACGTGGTCGGCGCCGAGCTCGCGGGCCAGGGCCAGCTTGTCGTCCGTGACATCGACGGCGACGGTCTCGGCGCCGAAGATGCGGGCGTACTGCAGGGCGAGGTGGCCGAGGCCGCCGATGCCCGAGACGAGTACGCGGGTGCCGGGGCGGGCACCGGAGACCTTGAGTGCCTTGTAGGTGGTGACGCCGGCGCAAGTGAGAGGGGCGGCGTCCAGCGGGTCGATGCCGTCGGGAACGGGGACCACGTAGTCGCCATGCGCGAGCACGTACTCGGCGTAGGCGCCGTCGACGGAGTAGCCGCTGTTGCGCTGCTGGAGGCAGAGCGTCTCCCAGCCGGAGACGCACTGGTCGCAGCGCCCGCAGGCTTCGGCCAGCCAGGCGATGGCGACCCGCTGACCGATGTGGATGCCCTGGACCTGGTCACCGGCCGCGTCGACGATGCCCACGCCCTCGTGGCCGGGGACGAAGGGCAGGTGGGGTGTGACCGGCCAGTCGCCGCGGGCGGCGTGGATGTCGGTATGGCACAACCCTGAGGTCTCGATCCGAACTCTCACCTGGTGCGGCGCGGGCGCCGGGACGGGACGCTCCTCGAGGGCAAGCGGTGCGGTGAAGTCGTGGACGACAGCGGCCTTCATGGTGCTCCTGACGTCGGCAATGAGGGACGGGACCGGTGTCGGCCCCACCATGTCTTCCATTCCACCGGCCCGGGCCATTGTCTGCGGGGGCCGAGCGGTGCAGTGGACAGGGGCCGATGGTCCCGACCCGGTTCTTGGGCGGCTGGTCGGCCAAGCCGGGTCGTGGGCACCTTGGAGGGCTCCTGATCGACCGTGACCGTGGGGCAGGGACGATGATGTCGTCGCCGTCCGTGCGCGGTAGCGAACCCGCGCGCGGGGTGTCTTTCACAGCGCGGGGCGGACGCCGGGCGCCGGATCCGCTCACGCCTGCCCGGCATCCGTGCGCTCAGACCACCGGCGTGGTGCCGAGCCCGGCGCGGCGCACCTTGTGGTGCGGCGATGGAAGAGGTACGGCCGGTCACCTCGGTGGTGGTGATCCGCGGGACAGGAGCGGGCTGCCTGTGGCTGCTGCCCGGCCACGAGGTGGAACGCGGCCGGGCCGACCCGTACCTCGACCGGCTGCTCGCCGACCTGGACGACGTGGTCGAGGTTCCGGGCCCCGGCGGCGGCCGGGCGGCGCGGGCCGACGGGCCGGCGGAACGGGCCGACGAGGAGCTCTGGCCGGGCGTCGACGCCTTCGGGGACGTCGGCTTCGACTACGCCGACGGCCTCGGGGGCTGGACGGCACCCGCGCCGGCCCCGCCGCTCGGGACGCCGAGCCTCACGGAACGGCTCGCCGGACAGCTCGGGCTCGTCGGCGACCCGGTCAGGGAATTCGTCGACGGCGCGGACCGGCGCGCCCCCGTGGTGATCGTCCGCGCCTGGCGGGAGGACGACCCGGTGGCGCTCTCCCGCCTGATGCGCCGTCTGCAGGCCGCCGTGAAGAACGCGGGCCTCCCGCCGGCCCGGCGGCCCCGGCTGCTGGTCGCCGCCCGGCCGGAGGCCCCCCCGATGCGCCGGAGGCACTCGATCCGGGCCTCTGCACCGTCCACTGGTGGTGGTCGGTGTGGGGCCGGCTCGACACGGCGACCCTGACGGAGGCGGAGGCCGACGGGCGGTCCGCGCACGGCCGGCACACCGCCGGGAAGCGCATCCTGGCGGCGGTGCGGCACGAGACGGTCGTCGGGGTCTGCGGCCCCGACCTGCCGCTGGCCGCGCGTCTGACCGGACGCTGGAACGGGCGGACGGACGACCTGGTCCCCGCCCTGACGGCGTGCCGGCCGGCCGCCGGGGCGGCCCCGCCGCCGGCCGCGAACGCCGCGGCGGCCTACGCGCCGTCCCCCGAGCCGTCGCTCCGGCCGGCCTGGCAGGCCGGGCTGCCGGACAGCCGGGAGGGGCAGGTGCGCTGCTCGCCGGTGGAGTGGCCGGCCGGAGCCGACGGCCGCGACCGCCTGGACAAGCTGGTGTGGCAGGCGCAGAACCGCGTGCTGCTGCCGCTCATCGACGACGCCCGGGCCCGGCTGGTGGCGCTGCTGCCGCAGGCCGCCGCCCGAGGTGCCCGGCACCTCGCCGCCACCTACGTCGACCGGGACGGCGGGCGGGGCGGCCCGGCCGACCTCGCCTCGATGGAGCTGGGCGACATCTGGACGGCCGTCCGCCGCCGCGACGTGCGCTTCGGGACGGCGCAGTACAACCGGCTGTCCACGCTGCGCACCTCGCGCAACGAGCTGGCCCACTGCCGGCCGCTGAC
Source organism: Kitasatospora sp. NPDC093679 (assembly GCF_040683455.1). Classification (NCBI taxonomy): domain Bacteria; kingdom Bacillati; phylum Actinomycetota; class Actinomycetes; order Kitasatosporales; family Streptomycetaceae; genus Kitasatospora; species Kitasatospora sp. NPDC093679. Next base: position 264,065 of record NZ_JBFBDW010000002.1, on the reverse strand, counting down.
CGACCGGGAGCTCGGGGGCCTGGTGGACGCGCTGACCGGGTGACCGGGGCGCGTCCGGGCTCAGGCCCGGTCGTCCTCCCTCTCGCTGCGGGTGCCGGCCCGGGCGGCGGCGAGGAAGACGGCGAGGGCGAGGACGGGGCAGGCGAGGCCGAGGCCCAGCAGGACGTAACGCGAGGTGATCTCCTCCTTCGGGTCAGGATCACCTTCGGCAGGACGATACGTCACCCTGACGGCCGAACGGCCGGTTTCACCCGTCCGATACCCGGACGGGGTGCCGCATTGCCGCGGGCTCGGGTGCAGGGCGTCGGGTGCAGGGCGTCGGGTGCGGGGCGTCGGGTGCGGGCGTCAGAGACCGGCGTCGGCGTCGGCCGTCCGCTCGTCGACGGTGGTGCGGATGCGGGCGAGCAGGGACCGCAACTGCTCGCGTTCGGCGGGCGCGAGGGCGCCGGTGGCGGTGGCCAGGGCCGCGCGGTCGAGCTCCTCGGCCTCGCGGTGCCGGCGGACGCCCTCCTCGGTGAGGGTGAGCAGGAAGGCGCGGCGGTCCTCCGGGTGCCGGACCCGCTCGACCAGGCCGTCCTTCTCCAGGCTGTCGACGATCGTGGTGGTGGTCCGCGGGGCGTTGCCGACCAGCTCGGCGAGGTCGCGCATCCGCAGCGGCCCGCCGGCGCGGGCCAGTACCCGCAGGGTGCGCAGCCGTGAGACGGAGGCGCCGTGCTCGCGCAGCCTGCCGTCGACGAAGGCGCGGAGCCGCTGCGTGGTGGCGAAGAGCTCGTCCACCAGGACGTCGCTGCTGCCGAAGTCGCGCTTGTCCGCCTGCCGCTGTGCCATGCCGTGTCCGTCCCCGTCTCCAGTCTTTCTGAGCACCATCATAGTGAGTATGCTCAGCTTCTATGAGCACCCGCCTGAGCCAGCGCCGTGTCGTGCCCATCATGACGGTCCTGACCACCTTCATCTGCATCGTCGACGGTGCGATCACCACCGTCGCACTGCCCGGCATCGCCCGGCAGTTCGCGCTGACCCCGGCCGCACTCACCGGGGTCGTCGTGGTCTACCCGGTCTGCCTGGCCATGATGGTCCCGGCCTCGGCCTGGCTGGTGGAACGGTTCGGCGGCCGCCGGATGCTGCTGCTCTCGCTCGCCGCCTTCACCGGCGCCTCCGCACTCTGCGGCGCCGCCCCGGGCCTCGGCGCCCTGGTCGGCGCCCGGGCCCTGCAGGGCCTTGCCGCCGGCCTGCTGATGCCGACCTCGCAGGCGCTGCTCTTCCGCACCTTCACCCAGGCCGAACAGGTCCGGCTCGCCCGCCTGTTGATCATCCCCCAGCAGATCGCCCCGGCGATCGCCCCGCTGCTCGGCGGCGCGCTCGTCACCGGCCTCTCCTGGCGCTGGGTGTTCTGGGTCAACGTCCCGGTCGGTGCGGCCGCGGTGCTCTTCGGCCTCGTCTTCCTCGCCGAGCACCGCGACCACGCCGCCGGTCGGCTCGACCTGCCGGGCCTGCTGCTGAGCGCTGCGGGCACCGCCGCGCTGATGTACGGGGTCTGCACCGGGCCGGAGGCGGGCTGGACCGGCCCGCAGGTACTCGGCCCGCTGGTGGCCGGCGCCGTGCTGCTCGCGGCGGCGGTCACGGTCGAACTCCGCACCGCCGAGCCGATCCTGCGGCTGCGGCTCTTCGGCGACCGGCTCTTCCGCGACACCAACCTGATCTGCCTGGTCGGCTACGTGCCCATCATGGGCGCGATGTTCCTCGGCCCGCTCTACATCCAGGAGGCCCGCGGCGGCAGCGCGCTGGACAGCGGCAGCACCACCTTCACCGAGGCCTTCGGGGTGCTGCTCACCATGCAGCTGGTCGGCGCGGTGTACGCCCGCATCGGCCCGCGGGTGATCATCGGGACCGGGATGCTGGGCGTGGCGGGGGTGCTGCTGCTGTTCGCCGCCGCGGACGAGCACACCGGCCTGTGGGCCTTCCGCGGCTACATGTTCCTGCTCGGCCTGGCGATGGGCGGGGTGTTCGTGCCCACCACCATCGCCTCCTTCAGCACCGTCTCCAAGGCCGACGTCGCCTACGCCGCCACCCTCAACACCGTCGTCCGGCAGACCGGCAACGCCCTCGCCCCCGCCGTGGTGACCACCGTCCTGGTGCTCGGCGCCGGCGGCCCCGAGCAGGCCCACCCGCCGCTGGCCGCGTACCGGACGGCCTACCTCGTCCTCGCCGCGATCGCGGTGGCCACCGGCCTGTTCGCCTTCACCGTGCCCGACGCGCAGGCCCGCCGCGCCGCGGCCGCACCGCGGGCGGGCGGTGCACCCACCCCCGCCCGAGAGCCTGCCGCCGTCGCCGAGGGACGGTCCGCCGGCTGAATCCCCTCAGTACGCGGTGAGGAAGCGGTCCAGGACGCGGACGCCGAAGGCCAGTCCGTCGACGGGGACGCGTTCGTCCACGCCGTGGAACATCGTCGGGTAGTCGAGTTCCGGGTCGAGCAGCAGGGGTGCGAAGCCGTAGCAGGTGATGCCCAGGCGGTTGAAGGTCTTGGCGTCGGTGCCACCGGACATCAGGTACGGCACCGGGTGGCCGGCCGGGTCCTCGGCGCGAACGGCGGCGGCCATCGCGGCGAACGCCGGTCCCGTGTGGTCGGCCGCGACGGCCTCCTCCAGGTTGATGAACTCCCGGGTCACGCCCGGCCCGAGGAGCCGCTCGACGGTCTCCAGGTACTCGTCCCGGGTGCCGGGCAGGAACCGCCCGTCGACCTGGGCGTGCGCACTGCCGGGCACCACGTTCACCTTCTGCCCGGCCCGCAGCACGGTGGGCACCGCCGAGTTCCGCACGGTGTAGGCGAACAGCGCGCCCGCCCGGCCGAGTCGGGCCGCCTCCGCCTCCAGCCGCTCCCGGTCGATCCGGGTCCCGAGGACCCCCTCCAGCTCGGTGATCAGCGCCTCCACCGGCGGGGTGAGGCGGACCGGCCAGGCGTGCGCGGCGAGCCGGGACAGCCCGTGCACCAGGGTGGCGACGGCGTTGTCCGCGCCGGCCCGGGAACCGTGCCCGGCGGTGCCGGTGGCGGTCAGCCGCATCCAGGCGGTGCAGCGTTCGCCGACCGCCACCGGATAGAGCCGCCGCTCCCCCGCCGTCCCACCCGCGGGCACCGAGTACCCGCCGGACTCGCCGATCGCCTCGGTGCAGCCCTCGAACCACTCCCGGTGCCGCTCGGCCGCGAAGCGGGCACCGTACTCGCCGGTCGACTCCTCGTCCGCGAGGAAGGCGAGCACCAGGTCCCGGCGCGGCCGCCGCCCGGTGCGGGCCCAGTCCCGGACGAGGGCCAGGGTCATCGCCAGGGTGCCCTTCATGTCGACCGCGCCGCGGCCCCACAGGCAGCCGTCGGCGAGTTCGCCGGAGAGCGGGTGGTGCGTCCAGTCCTCGGCGGCGAAGGGCACGGTGTCCAGGTGGCCGTGGACGAGCAGCGGCGGCAGCGTGCGGTCGGTGCCGGCCACCCGGGCGAGGACGTTCGCCCGGCGCGGCGCGGACTCGGTGAGCAGCGGGTCGAGTCCGGCCTCGGAGAGCCGGGCGGCGACGTACTCCGCGGCGGCCCGCTCGCCCGGCCCGCTGCCGTCTCCGGGGTTCACGGTGTCGAGGCGCAGCAGGTCGTGGCAGAGGACGGCCGCGTCGGTGTCGAGGGCCTGCGGGCTGACGGTCACGGGGTCTCCCTCGTCGGGCACGGGTAGTCAGGTGGTGAATCAGGGGCGCAGTTCCGCCCCCAGCCTTCGGCCGGGAGGTACCCCCAGCGCCCCTGAACGACCATCCAGGCGCCCCTGGGGAGGCCCTTATCCGTACTGCTGCTCGGTGGCCGCGCGGGCGACCACGGTGCAGACCTTGAAGGTGCGGGCGGCCCGGGTGGCGCCGGGGGCGGTGTAGCCGACGGTGCACGGGCCGAGGAGTTCGACGGTGGGCACCGCGGCGACCGCCTCGGCCTGGTGGGTGGCGTGGAAGTCGATCTCGAAGCAGTGCGGGCCGGTGACGGGTTCGGGGCGGCCGAGCAGCCGGTGGTCGCGCACGGCGAGCTCGGCCCGGTCGCGGATCAGCGCGGCGCTGACGGCCGGCGGCAGGCAGACCGCCGCGTAGCGGCTGACGCACTCCTTGACGGCGGCGGTGCGGGCCTCGGGTGCCCAGGCTGCGGCGGCGACGCAGGTGAGGTCGTCGCCGGTGACGAGGATGACGGGGACGCCGTGTTCGGCGGCGGTCAGGGCGTTCATCCGGCCTTCGTCGGCGTCCGTGCCGTCGATCCGGAAGCCGGTGAGTCCGGCGCCCAGGTAGGTGTGGGCGAGGACGCCGTTCGCCCCGGCACCGGTGTGGTAGCCGAGGAGGACGACGGCGTCGGCGTCCTGGACGCCCTGCATCATGCCGAGCGGTTTGTGCCGGCCGATCAGCAGCTTCGCCCGCGGGTCGAGTTCCTCCAGCAGGACGTTCCGCTGGGTCTCGTGCGCCTCGTTGACCAGGACTTCTTCGGCGCCGCCGGCGAACAGTCCGGCGATGCAGGCGTTGACGTCACCGGTGAGCAGCCGGCGCATCCGCTGCCAGGCGGGCGCGCCGGGTTCGACGTCCTCCGGCCAGGTGGTGCCGGTGGCGCCCTCCATGTCGGCGGAGATCAGGACGCGCACGCGGTCTCCTCGGCGGCCGGCCGGCCCGGGGCGGGGCGCGGGGCGAGCGGGGGTTCGAGCAGGGTGAGCACGCCGTCGCCGAGTTCGGCGGCGGTTCCGAGCGGGACGGTGAGCTGGAGCGGGCCGTGTCCGGCGGGCAGGCCGGCCGCGACGGGGATGCCGAGGCCGCCGAGCCGGTCGGCGAGGACGGCGCGGACCTCCTCCTCGGGACCGCAGTCGGTGAAGTCGCCGAGCACGATGCCGGCGGCGCGGCCGAGCACGCCCGCACGGACCAGCTGGGTGAGGATGCGGTCCAGCCGGTACGGCTCCTCGCCGGTCTCCTCCAGCAGCAGCAGGCAGCCGTCCGGCGGCAGGGCGGTGGGGGTGCCGACGGAGGCGGCGAGCAGGCTGGCGTTGCCGCCGGCGAGCCGGCCGCGGGCGGTGCCGGGGACGAGCGCGCCGCCGGTGAGCGGCAGTTCGGTGACCTGCTCGGGGTGGAAGAGCACGGTGCGCAGGTGGTCGGCGCTGGCCGGGTCGTCGACCAGGGCGCCGGTGGCGGGCATCGGGGCGTGCAGGGTGCTGGTGCCGAGCCGGACGGCGAAGGCCTCGTGCAGGGCGGTGATGTCGCTGGAGCCGATCAGCAGGGTCGGTTCGGCGGCGGCGTCGATCGCCTTCCAGTCGACCAGGTCGACCATCCGCTGGGTGCCGTAGCCGCCGCGGGCGCAGAGGACGGCGCGGACGCCGGGGTCGGCGCAGGCCTCGGTGAGGTCGGCGGCGCGGTCCTCGTCGCGGCCGGCGAGGTGGCCGAGGTGGCTGTCGCGGACGTGCGGCAGCACCGTCACCTCCAGGCCCCAGGAGGCCAGCAGGGCGGTGCCGCGCTCCAGCAGGGCGGGGTCGGGCGGGCCGGCGGGTGCGGCGACGGCGACCCGGTCGCCGGGTCGCAGGGCCTGCGGCACCGTTCGGGGCCGGTCGTGGGTCGGCATGCGGGCCTCATCTCAGCTTCGGGTCGTACGCGTCCCGGACGGCGTCGCCGAGCAGGATGAAGCTCAGCACGGTCGCCGACAGGAACAGCGCGGGGAAGGCGAGCAGGTGCGGGAAGTCGAGGACGTACGCCTGGGCCGCGTTCAGTTGCAGGCCCCAGGAGACCGCAGGGTACTGCAGACCGACGCCGAGGAAGTCCAACGTGGCCTCGCCGGAGATGACGTTACCGACGTTCAGCATGGCGACCACCACCACGGGGGTGGCGGCGTTGGGCAGCAGGTGGCGGGTCATCAGCCGCAGCGGTCCGGCGCCGGTGGAGCGGGCGGCCTGCACGTAGTCGGCCTGTTTGAGGCCGATGACCTGGGCGCGCATCACCCGGGTCATGGTCGTCCAGCCGAGGGCGACGAGGACGAGGGTCATCGCGCCGAGGCCGTGGTCGGGGAAGGCGACCAGGACGACGGTGGCGCCGAGGACGAACGGCAGGCCGAAGAAGACGTCGGTGAGGCCGGAGAGCAGGGTGTCCACCCAGCCGCCGAAGAAGCCGGCCAGCATGCCGAGGAGCAGCGAGAGCAGCAGTGCCCCGGCGGTCACCGCGAGGCCGATGACCAGCGAGGGGCGGCTGCCGCGGACGACCTGGCCGAGGTAGTCGCAGCCCTGCAGGTCGAAGCCGAAGGGGTGGTGCAGGCTGGGGCCGACCCGGGAGTCGGCGAGTTCGCAGCGGCCGCTGTCGTCGGTGAGCAGCGCGACGAACGGCGCGGGGAAGGCGGCCATCAGCGCCATCAGCAGCAGCACGCCGGTGCAGGCGAGGACGAGGGGCCGCCTGCGCAGGTCCCGCCAGGCGCCGGCGGAGGGGGGCTCGCCGCGGCGGGGGCGCCGCTTCGACGGCAGTGCGAGGTCCCGGACGGGCGCGGGCGGTGCCGGGGCGGGGGCCGGGGGCGGTGCGGGGGCCTGTGGGCTACCGGTCATGGCGGATCCTCGGGTCGAGCAGGCCGTACAGGACGTCGACGACCAGGTTGGCCAGGCAGTAGACCAGCACCAGGGCGGTGGTGATGCCGACCACGGTCGGTCCCTCGCGCAACTGGATGGCCTGGAAGACCTGTTGGCCGACGCCGGGCAGGTTGAACACGTACTCGGTGACGACGGCGCCGGCCATCAGCGAGCCGAGTTCGATGCCGAGGAAGGTCACCACCGGGATCAGCGAGTTGCGCAGGGTGTGCCGGACGACCACCCGCCTGCGGGACAGGCCCTTGGCGCCGGCGGTGCGCACGTGGTCGGCGCGCAGGTTCTCCAGCAGGGAGGCCCGGGTGAGCCGGGCGACGTAGGCCACGCCGAAGGAGGCGAGGACGAGGCCGGGCAGCAGGTAGGCGGTCGGCCAGCCGTCCTCGGCGCCGGCCACCGGGAACCAGCCGAGCTTGACGCCGAGCAGCAGTTGGGCGAGGTAGCCGACGATGTACACCGGCACGGCGATCACCAGGGTGGTGCCGGCGAGCACCGCGTTGTCCGCCCACCGGCCCTTGCGCAGCGCCGCCCAGACGCCGAGCGCGACGCCGAGGACGGTCTCCAGGAACCAGGCGGTGAGGCCGAGCCGCAGGGTGACCTGCCAGCGGCCGGCCAGGGTGTCGGCGACCGGCTCGCCGGTGAAGGTCCGGCCGAGGTCGCCGGTCAGCAGCCCGCCCAGGTACTTGGCGTACTGGACGACGAGCGGGTCGTCGAGGTGGTAGCGGCGGTGCAGTTCGGCGAGGACGGCGGCCGGCACCGGCCGGTCCCCGGCGAGGCCCTGGATCGGGTCGCCGGGCAGCACGAACACCATGGCGTGGATGAGGAAGGTGGTCGCCAGCAGTACGGGAACGGCGTACAGCAGGCGGCGGGCGATGTATCGGCCCATCGGCGGGCGCCCCCGGTTCGTGTGGTCGCGACGGTGGTCAGTGGCTCAGTGCCGCACGGTCACCTTCTCCAGGTGCAGGCCGGCGACGTACGGGTCGACCAGGACGTTGCCGATCCGGGGACTCCAGGCGGTCTGGTCCTGCCAGTTCCAGAGCGGGATCAGCGGCAGCGCCCGGAGCGCGATCGACTCGGCCTCGTGGTAGTGCTGCTCGGACTCGGCGGTGTCCGGCGCCGCGTTGCCGAGCGCGAGCGCCCGGTCGAAGGCTGGGTCGGACCAGCCGGAGCGGTTGTCGGGGCCGAGCAGCCCGGCGAGGTAGTTCTGCACGCTCGGGTAGTCGACCACCCAGTTCTGCCGGTACGGCCCGGTCGCCTTGCGGCCGTTGAGGATCGGGCCGAGGTCGGCGCCGGACATCTTGCGGAAGGCGATGGAGCGGATGCCGAGGTTCTGCTTGAGCTCGTTGGCCACCGCGGTCATCCACTGCTCGTACGTGGGGTCGGAGTTGGCGAAGTACAGTTCCAGCGTGCCGGTGAAGCCGCCGGCCCGGTCGAACAGCTCCTTGGCGCGCTCCGGCCGGTACTCGCAGGTCTCGCCGCAGGCTCCGGCCCGGTGGCCGGGGATCATCGCGGCGACCAGCGAGTCGGCGGGCGCGAACACCTCGTTGAAGATCGCCCGGGTGATGCCCCGGCGGTCGATCGCCATCGAGATGGCCTGCCGCAGCTCGGGCTTGGCGTAGCGGGCGTCCCAGAGCGGCAGGCCGAGGTAGTCCATGGTGCCGCTGGGCCGCACCGAGTACCGCTTGCCGAAGGTGCGCTTCGCCTCGTAGGCCCGGGCGGGCGGCACGCTGGCCATGAAGTCGACGTGTCCGGCCCGCAGTTCGGTGAAGGCGGTGTCCTTGCTGGTGAAGATCCGGAAGCGCACGCCGTCGGCGGTGGCCGGGCGCGGCCCGGTGTAGCCCTCGGCGCGGCGCAGGTCGATCCGCTGCTGGTGCCGCCAGTCGCCGTCCATCGCGAACGGGCCGTTGCCGACCGGGTGCAGGTCGTACCCGGCCGGGTCGGCGAAGGCGGCCTTCGGCAGCGGTGCGAACGCGGGGAAGGCGAGCAGCATCGGGAACTGGCTGAACGGTGCCCCGAGGGTGACCTTCAGGGTGGTGTCGTCGACCACCTCCAGGCCGGACAGCCGGTCGGTCGGGGGCTCGGCGCCGTCCGCCGGGTTGAGGGCGGCGTAGCCGTCGATCTGGCTGAAGTACCCGTTGGCCTCCCAGCCGTTGGGCCCGTACGCGGCCGCGTTCCAGGCGTCGGCGTAGCTGGCCGCGGTGACCGGCTCGCCGTCGTGGAAGCGGGCGCCGGGCCGGAAGTGCAGTGTCCAGACCCGCTGGTCGTCGGTGCTGATCGACTCGGCGGCGAGCGGCACCGCGTGGCCGTCCGAAGGGTCCAGGGCGAGCGGGGTGTCGAACAGCCCCTCCAGCACCTGGAGGGAGTAACTGCTGGTCGTACGGCCGGGGGTGAGGTGGTCCGGCTCGGTGAGGGCGACGGTGAACGTCCCGCCGGGCACGTCCGGGACGGGCCCGAGGTCCTCGTCCGAGCGGCGGACGCAGCCCGCGGCGGCCGTCCCGGTGACGGCGAGCAGGGCGAGGGTGAGCAGCGCGGCGGGCAGCCGGCCGGTGCGGCCCGTCAGCACCGGGCCTCCACCAGGCAGGCGGTCTCCCAGTCCCGGTCCGGCGTCCCGGCGGGTGTCTCGGCCGGTGTCTCGGCCCGCGGGGCGGTACGGCCGGTGGCGGCCGAACCCCCGGCCAGCCGGACGGCGAACGCGTCGATCACCGAACGGGGGCTGCTGCCCGCGAAGTTGTTGACCAGGACGGCGAAGGCCAGGGTGCGCCCGTCGGCCCGCTCGGCGTAGCCCGTCAGGGCGTCCACCCCCGTCATCGAGCCGGTCTTGGCGTGCACCCGGCCCTCGGCGGCGGTGCCGCGCATCCGGTTGGTGAGGGTGCCGCCGACGGCGCGCCGGGCGTCCCCGGCCACCGGCAGCGCCTGGTACCAGGTGGCGAACCAGGGCCGGGTGCGGGCGTACGCCAGCAGCGCGGTGAGCCGGGAGGCGGTCAGCAGGTTGTGCCGGGACAGCCCGGAGCCGTCCACCTGCCGGGCCTCGGTGGGTTCCAGGCCCGCCCGGTGCAGGAAGCCGTTCACCTGGTCGGTGCCGGAGGCCCAACTGCCGCTGCCGGCCCGCACCCGGCCGATCTCCTTCACCAGGTGCTCGGCGATGCCGTTGTTGCTGAGCTTCAGGAAGGGCGCCATCAGGGCCGAGACCGGCGCCGAGTCGTGGGCGGCGAGGACGGCCGCGCCGGCCGGCGCCCGGCCCTCGCGGGGCGCTCCCTGCACCGCGACCCCGTGCCGGGCCAGGGCGGCGGCGAACACGTCGGCGGCCGTCAGTGCCGGCGAGTCCACGGCGATCCACTCCTCGCTCGGGCCGCCGCCCGCCGGGACGCTGCCGGAGAGCAGCAGCTCGTTGCCGCCGGGCCTGCGGTCGACCACGGCGGTGCGGGCGCTGCCGGCCGCGCCGGTCGCCACCCGGCCGGTGAACCGGACGGGCGCCTCGGCGGGGACGACCCGCACCGCGGCGGGCTGCCCGGGCGCCTCACCGGGGGTCAGCACGACCCGGACGGTGCCCGGGTCGTAGTCGGTGTCGGTGGTGAGGGTCAGTGCGGAGATCTGCGGGCTGTAGTACGCCGCCTGGTCGTCCCAGGACCAGCTGGGACCGAGCGGCACGTCGTCCCAGCGGCTCGCGTCGGCCAGCAGGGCGCCGCCGACCTCCGTCACCCCGGCGGCGGCCACCGCGGCGGCCAGTGCGTCGAGGTCGGCCGGCAGCAGCGTCGGGTCGCCGCCGCCGCGCAGCACCAGGTCGCCGTCGATCCGGCCGCCGGTGCGCGGGCCGGCGGCGAGCACCTCGGTGGTGAAGCGGTGGTCGGGGCCGAGCAGTTCGAGGGCGGCTGCCGCGGTCACCGTCTTCTGGGTGGAGGCGGGCAGCAGCAGCGCGCCGGGCGTCCGCCGGTACAGCACCTCGCCGGTGGCCGCGTCGGTGACCAGCGCGGACACCTGGGCGCCGGTCAGCGCCCGGTCGGCGAACAGCGCGTCCAGGTCGGAGCCGAGGCTCCGGGCGGCGGCGGACGTCCCCGCGCCGCTGCCGGGGGCCGCCCCCGCGGGCAGCAGCGCGGCGAGCACGACGGCGAGCGGCACCGCCAGCAGCCGGACGGGCACAGTGAGCACGGTGTTGCCTCCCGAGGAGTGGAGCCGGGCACCACCTTCTCCCCGATCGGACGTCAGAAGTCGCCGGTGGCACGGGGATCGGCGACAATTCACCCCGCAATTCCCCCGTGCGGAGGACGCCGACGGCGCGGTGCCGCGACACCGCCCGCCCCGGGCGGTGAGAGTGGCACCACCCTCACCCCCGGGAGCCGCCATGCCGCCGCGTCCGTCCCGCCGGCTCTTCCTGGGCGGCCTCGGTGCGCTGACCCTGACCGCCGCGGCACGGCCGGCCACGGCCGCCGCCGGGCCGCCGCCGCGGCGGCTGCGCGGCGTCTGGATCGCGACGGTCGACCGCATCGACTGGCCCCCCGCGCCAGGCCTCCCCGAGGCGCAGCTGCGCGCCGCGTACGACGACCTGCTCGACTCCGCGGCGGCGGCCGGCGCCAACGCGGTGTTCGTGCAGGTCCGGCCGACCGCGGACGCCTTCTGGCCCTCCCGGTACGAGCCCTGGTCTCAGTGGCTGACCGGCGTCCAGGGGCAGGACCCGGGCTGGGACCCGATGCGCTTCCTGGTCGACGCCGCACACGCCCGCGGCCTCGCCTTCCACGCCTGGTTCAACCCGTACCGGATCGCCCAGCACGACGACCCCGCACGGCTCGCCGCCGCCCACCCGGCCCGCCGCCACCCCGAGTGGGCGGTCTCCTACGGCGGGCGCCTCTACTACGACCCCGGCGTCCCCGCCGCCCGCGCCTTCGTCGAACAGGCGATCCTGGACGCGGTGGCCCGCTACCAGGTCGACGGCGTCCACCTCGACGACTACTTCTACCCCTACCCCGTCGCCGGCCGGCCCTTCCCCGACGACGCCTCCTTCGCCGCGTACGGCGGGGCCACCACCGACCGGGCGGCCTGGCGGCGGCGCAACGTCGACCTGCTGATCCGCGAACTGCGCGACCTGGTACGGGCGGCGCGGCCCGAGGCGGCCTTCGGCGTCAGCCCGTTCGGCATCTGGCGCAACGCCGCGACCGACCCGCGCGGATCGGCCACCGCCGCCTTCCAGTCCTACGACGGGCTCCACGCCGACTCGCTGGGCTGGGTGCAGGACGGACTGCTCGACTACGTCGCCCCGCAGCTGTACTGGCACCTCGGCCACCCGCAGGCCGACTACGCGGCCCTCGCCCGCTGGTGGGCCGTGCAGACCGCCGCCCGGGAGACCCTGCTCTGGACCGGCCAGGCCGCCTACCGCGCCGGCGTCGCGGGCGAGGCCCCCGTCTGGCAGGACCCGGCCGAACTCTCCCGCCACCTCGACCTGGACGCGACACTGCCGCAGATCGGCGGCCAGATCCTGTTCAGCGCCCGCAACGTCCGCACCGACCCGATCGGCGCCGTCGCCCGCCTCACCGCCGACCACTGGCACCGCCCCGCCCTGCCCCCGCTGCTGCCACGGCTCGCCGGCGGCACTCCCCCGACCGCGCCCGTCCTGACCGCGGCGGACGGCACCCTGCGCATCACCCCCGGCGGCCCGCCGCCGTTCCGCTACGCCGTCCACCGCCTCCCGCAGGCACCCGGCGACCGCCCGCACCTCACCGCGGACACCCTGGCCGCCTGCCTGCCCGCCGCCGACTGCGCCCGCCCCCTGCCCCTCCCCACCGGCCGGTACACCGCCACCGCCCTCGACCGCCCGGGCCGCGAAAGCCGACCCGCGGCACCGGTCCAGGTGTAGCGCGTCGTTCCCTGCCCGGACGGTCATCTCAGGGGCGCGTGCCGACCGTCCGTCAGGTACCTCTCGCGGAGCCGGCTGAACGCCGTCGGCGTGGGGCGCCGTGGCAGGAACTCCTTGATCCGCTCCGCGCACGCCCGGGGGCTCGCCGCGGCGGTGTCGCACTCCAGGTCGTAGTCGCCGTGCCGGTGCACCAGCCCGTACTGGTGCACCGCGAGGCCCGGCGGCCGGTCGCCCCGGTCCCGTTCGCGGCGGGCCAGTTCGTCCGGCGGGCAGTGGACGCCGACGAACAGCACGTCCTCCGGCGGCAGCACGGCGAGGCAGTCGAGCAGCCGCCACTCCTCGCTCAGCACGTGGTCCACGACGACGTCGTTGCCCGCACCCGCCATGGCCGCGATCGAGCGGTGGAAGCCCTCCCTGGTGCGGCGCAGCGCGGCTGCGAGTTCGGCCTCGCCGAGTTCCCGCTTGGTGCGCATGGCGTTGAAGCCGTCGACCGCCAGGTGGAAGAAGACGCCGTCGTCCAGGACGTCCAGGAGTTCCTGCGCGATGCTGGACTTGCCGGAGCTGGACGTGCCGTTGAGGAAGATGATCCGACCGGTTGCCATGCCGACATGATCACACGGGGTGCGTGCCGGGTCACGGGGTTCCGGGACGCCGCACCCGGTGACCGGGCCGCCCGGGCGCAGCCGTCGTACGGTGGAGCGGTGAGTGCCGAGAACCCCCGGCCCTCGCCGCAGGCGTTCCAGCTGCCCCGGCGGGCGGTGCTGCTCGGCCTGGCCGGGGTGGTCCTGGGGGCCTGCACCGGCAGCCGGACGGCCACCGGCTCCGCCTCCCCGGCCGGCCCGTCCGTGCCCGCGACCCCCTCCGAGAGCTCCTCCACGGCGCTCCCGGCCACCGCCCCGTGGCAACCGGGCCCCGGTGAGATCGATCCGGACGTGAAGCTGCGGGCGACCCAGCTGGTCGAGGCGCTCGGCGCCTGGCCCGCCGGCGGACAGGGCCCGGCCGCCGCCCGCGAACGGGTCCGGGCGCTCGGCCTCGACCCCTCGCTCGCCGACCAGGCCGGACCGCTGCTCGGCACCGCCCCACAGGCCGTCCTGCAGGTCGTCAACGCCCAGTGGGGCGGGCACCTCACCGACTCCGCCAGCGTGATGGTCCCGTGCCGGCAGTGGACCACCGAGGGTTCGGGCGGCACCACCGTCGACGTGCGGCTGGTCCGGGCGCAGCCGCGCTGGAACGTCACGGCCCTGCACCCGTCGGAGCCGGCACCGCCCGCCGCCGCCCTCTCCGACGCGGCGCAGCGGGTGCTGGCCGAACCGCGGATCCAGTTGCCGCCGGCCGCGGTCGCGGACGTCCGCGGGGGCGGCGTGCACGAGAGCGTCCTCGCCTCGATGCTGACGCTGGCCGGGCGGTACTCGTACGCGGTGACCGTGCTGCGCTCGGGGCATCCCGTCGACGTGTTCGGCACCTCCCGGCCGAGCGACCATCCGCCGGGGCGGGCCTTCGACGTCTGGCGGATCGACGGCCACGAGGTGGTCGACCCGGCGACCCCGCACGACCTGGTCGACGGCTTCATGCGGGCCGCGGCGGCGAGCGGCTCCTACAACGTCGGCGGCCCGCGCCGGCTCTCCGGCGGGACCACCCCCAACCAGTTCTTCACCGACGACGCCCACCACGACCACGTCCACGTCGGCTTCCGCAGCTGACGGCCGGGCATCCGCGGTGCCGGTCCGGCGGGGGCGTGCCGGTGCTCGACCACCTGACGGCGGTCGAGCCCGGTGTTCACGCTGGGCGACCGCACCACCCGGGCCCGCGCCCACCGTGCCGCACCCGTGGCGCTCAGGAGAGCGGGCGGCAGAGCAGCGCGTCCGGGGTGCCGGAGGAGCCGATGCGGGTGGTGAAGGCGAGGCCGGCGGCGTACTCGGTGGGGGCGCACTGGCCCTTGTAGGCGCCGTGGGCGAATTCGCCGCCGGGGTCGGCGGACGGGCGGTTGTCGCCGCGGTCGAACCAGACCGTGCGGGTGCCGCTGCCCAGCGGGCGGCGGGCCGTGGCGCAGAGGACGGCCGAGACCCGGGAGCCGCGCAGGCTGTAGCCGATCAGGTACTGGCCCTGCGCGCACTGGTACTTGGTGTAGCCGGAGGCCCAGTCGCCGCCCGCCGGAACGTTGCGTTCGTCGCGGACGACGACGGCCTCACCGGTGGCGGCCCGCAGGTCGCCGCCGGTCGCGGTGTCGGTGCACAGGCCGCGGCCGCCGGTGTGGGCGACGCCGGCGAGGCGCTCCCCGTCGGGGCAGACGGCCTTGCGGGCGCCGCCGTCCCAGTCTCCGGCGGCGCGCACCCGCAGGGACTGCACGGCGTCCGCGTGGTCGGTGGTCAGCATGTGCCAGGAGTCGGCGGCGGGCACCTGGCCGGTAAGGCCGGGGGTGGTGGCGAGGCGGTTCCAGGCGTCGGCGCGCCAGTCGGCGCCGTCCAGCACGCCGGAGCGGCCGCCGGTGGCGGTGTACCGGAGGAGGGCCCAACTGTCGCCTCGGCCCGGGTCGTTCCAGCCGACCAGCGGCCAGTAGGCGAAGTCGGTGTCGCGGGCGGCCAGGCGGTCGGTGAAGTTCCCGAACCAGGTCCGCGGTGCGGCCGCGCCCTCGTCCGCGCCGATGCCGAACTCACTGACCCAGACGGGGGCGGTGAAGTGCTGCCCGCTCTCGGCGGCGACGTAGAGGGCCTGTTGGTCGAGGGCCCGGTGGAGCTCGTCACGGCTCAGGTCCTGGTAGCGGGCGTCGTGGGTCTCGCCGAGGCCGGTGGCGCCGCTGTGGTTGGGGCCGGTGTAGCCGTAGAAGTGCGCCGAGTAGACCAGTTTGTGGGAGGCGACCAGGGTGTGCGAGAGGGTGCGGACGGGGGTGAGGGTGGGGCGGCCGTGCGGCAGGCCGTCGGCGGGGATGCCCGTCCAGTTGATGCCCTCGACCACGATCAGCAGGTCCGGGCTGCCCTCGGTGAGGATGCGGTCCCCGGCGTGCTGGGCGGCGGCGTACCAGTCGTGGGCGTCGCCGAGGCCCCAGTTGGGGTCGTCGAGGTAGTCGCGACGGACCTCGTTGTAGAGGTCGGCGCCGACCACCCGCTTGTTGTCGCGGTAGCGCCGGGCCATGAACACCCAGTCGTCCTCCCACTGCGCGGTGGACTGGCTGCTGTTCCAGCGTTCGTTGCCGTCCAGGCCGCAGCACCAACGGGTGGTGCTGGTGTGGTTGTTGAGGATCACCGCGAAGCCGTCCGCGGTGAGCGCCCGCACCACGGCGTCGTAGACCTGCAGCGGGGTGAGGCCGCGCAGTTGCGGGTTGGCCGCGACGGCGTCGTCGGGCACCGGCACGGTGGTGCGGATCATCTCGTTGGAGAAGGGCAGCCGGATGCTGTTGAGCCCGAGTCGGTGGAAGTCCGCCATCAGGGTCGGCAGTTGGGCGCGGTCGAGGCCGAGCGGGATGCCGTGGGAGTCCTGGCCGCTGTGGTGGTTGGCCGGGTCGGCGGCGCTGCCGGATCCCGTCCAGGAGCCCTGGGCGCCGTCCCAGTTGCCGGCCCGGAGCTTGAAGCGGGCACCAGTGGCGTCGACGATGTAGCGGCCCCGGGTGGAGAGCGGCGCGGTCCATCCGGCGGAGAGGCCGGAGGCCGTCGCGCCCACGGGTGAACCGGCGGCGGACGCCGGCGCTGCCGAGGCCGCGGGCGCGACGAGGAGCGCGGCCGGGAGGGCGAGCGTCAGTGCGGTGCGGAGGAGGTGCCGGATCATCGGGCCTGCCCGGGGGTCGAGAGTGTCGGATTCATGCCAACGTGGCGTCGACAGAGCCGAGTTACCCGGCGGTAGAGCGGTTGAACCGCCGTCGGCCGACTCCTGTCGCGGAGCCGGCCGGTGAGCGGTCCCACGTCAGCCGAAGACCAGTGGGTTCTCCGGCGCGAGCAGCTCGGAGATGCGCTCGGCGATGATCTGGGCGGTGTTCTCGTCCGGCGCTCCGGGCCCCCTGGTGGTGGACACGGCGATGGAGAGGTCCTGCTGCGGCAGATAGGCCTGGATGGCCGCGTAGCCGGAGAACGAGGGGTTCTGCAGCACCCAGTCGTCGATCACGATGACGCCCATGCCGAAGTGCTTGGCCTCGGTGTTGAGCAGACAGATGTCCGCCGGGCAGGTCGCGGTCGCGCCGCCGAGGCCGACCGTGCCCGGGTCGAGCTGCTCCAGGAAGGCCCGGCGGGAGAGCAGCTCGCCGCTGCCGACGGCCCGGGCGGAGCGCTCCAGGTCGCAGATGTGCATGGTGAGGACCGCCCCGGGAGCGGTCGTCCACGAGGGGTTCCAGAAGGTGGACTCCTCGTAGGTGCCGCGCGAGGCGGTGAAGGCGTGCTGGACGGGCTCCTCGATCTCCGGGGTGAAGCTGTTGCGGGTGTTCCGGAGCCCGAGCGGTCCCATCACCCGCTCCTCCAGCAGCCGGTCCAGCCGGGTGCCGGTGATCCGCTCCAGCGCCGTCCCCAGCAGGACGAAGTTGGCGTGCGAGTAGCTCCAGCCGGTGCCCGGCTCGTACCAGAGCGGCTGCGCGGGGAGATGCCGACCAGCTCCTCCGGCGTCCACTGGCGGAACGGGTCGGCGTCGAGCGCGGCCAGGAAGCCCGGGTCGCGGACGTAGTCGACCAGGCCGGAGGTGGAGCTGCCGAGCATCCGCAGGGTGATCTCGCCGCCGTGCGGCAGGTCGGGCAGCCAGCGCGAGACGGGCTCGTCGAGGTCGACCCGCCCCTCCTCGGCGAGTTGCATCAGTACGGTGCCCATGTAGGCGATGCCGACCGATCCCGCACGGAAGTGCATGCCGGGCTCGGCCGGGACACCGGTCATCGACTCCCCCCGGGCGCCGGTGACGATCTCCCTACCGCCCTCGGTAACCTTGAACAGGACCGACTTCAGGCCGAGTTCGTCCTTCACCTGCCGGACGATCCGGTCGACCTGACGGGCCTTCCCGCGGAGCGGCTCCGGACTGCTGACGCAGGCGCGCCCGCCGTGCCCGCCACGACCGGCGGCAACGGCCACCCCGGCCGTGGACTGCAGCGTGGCGGCGAACAGAGTGGCCGCGCAGAGCAGCGCGGTCTGAGTGCGTGTCATGCCCCACCGTGCGAGTCGCCCGGCGGGCCAGCGGACTCGACACTCCGACCGGTGCTCCGGACGGCGGGGCGCAGCGTCCCCCGGGAGAGTGGGACGACCGGTGCCCGGCGAGGCCCCCGTTACACGGTCCGCTCCGCGAGGCGGGTCAGGCCGGCTTGGTGCCAGAGGGTGGCCGGGGTGGCGAGGCGGACGGCTTCGGTGCGGGTGAGGCGGTAGTGGAGGTGGAGGGGGGTGTCGTCGGTGAGGCCGCGGACGCCCGCGGTGTGGACGGCGGTGCGGACGGCCTCCAGGGCGGTTTCCGCGGCGGTGGCCAGGGCCTCGGCGGCGGAGGGCGTGAGCAGGGTCTCGGGGGCGCCGGAGTCGGCCAGGGCGGCGGCGCGGCGGACGAGCAGGCGGCCCGCCTCGATCCGGACGAGCTGGCGGGCGAGCGGCAGGGCGACGCCCTGCCACTGGGCCAGCGGGCGGCCGAACTGTTCGCGGCGGTGGCTGAGCCCGATGGCCTCGCCGGTGGCGCCGGCGGCCAGGCCGAGCAGGTGGGCGGCCTGCCGGATCCGCTGCCGGGCGGTGGCGGGGCCGGTCGGCGGGAGGGTCGGCGCGGGCAGGGGCGTTCCGGCGCAGGCGGCCTCCGCGGCGGGGCCGACGGCGTCCGGGTCGAGCAGGTCGAGGGCGGCGGCGGTGTCCAGGTAGGGGCCGCGGAGGGCGGCCCGTCCGAGTTCCTCGGCGACGACGGTGGCGGCGGCGAGGCCGAGGTCGAGTCCGCCCGCTTCGGCGGGCACCTCGAAGAGCGGGGCGCCGAGTTCGGTGAGGGCCTGCCAGGAGGGGCAGTCGGGGCCGTCCTCGGCGGGTGCGTCGTGGACTCCGGGCCGGGGCCTCCCGGTGACCGCACGGTCGAGCAGTTTCCTTACGGCTTGCCGGAGTTGCTGTTGCAGGAGGTCGTCGCCCGGGTCGAGGGCGCCGGCTCCGGCGACGACCTGGAGCATCACCTCGGAGGTGCCGGCCGAGAGGGTGAGTCCGGGTGCTTCCCGGTAGCCGGCCTCCAGGCCGGGGTCGGTGCCGGGCGTCGAGAGGCCGTGGGCGGCGGCCCAGCCGGCGATCTCCTGGGCGAGTTCGCTGGTGTAGTACTTGGCGGCGGCCGAGAGCGGTTCGTCCACCTCGGCGGTGCGGCCTCCGCCGTCCGCGGGGGTGAGGACCCCGGCGGTGAGGCGGGCGGCGAAGAGGGCGGCGGCGTCGACGGCGGCGCCGTACCGGGCGATCTCCTCGGGCCGGTCGAGGCCCTGCGCCAGGACGGCCCGGTACCAGCGTTCGGCCTTCAACGCGTAGTCCAGGCCGGTGCGTTCGACGGCAAGCGCCTGGGTGAGCAGCGGCCAGCCCCGGTGTTCGGTGCCGACCAGCGCGTCGGCGCCGACGCGGACGCCGCGCAGCTCGACCCGGTGGAACCGTTCGTCGGCGAGGCCGGGGATCACGCTGCGGTGCACCCCCTCCGCCGCGAGGTCGACCAGGAAGAGGCTGATGCCGTGGTAGCGGCCGTCGGCCGGGCCGGTGCGGGCGGCGCACAGGCCGAGGTGGGTGCGGTCGCTCTTCAGGCTGAACACCTTGGTGCCGTCCAGCCGCCAGCCGTCCGCGGGCTCCGACACGGTGTCCCGGACGGCGGCGGTGCGCAGGGCGGCCAGGTCGGAGCCGGTCTCGGGCTCGGTGTAGAGCACGCTGGCGAAGCGCTCGCCGGCGGCGATGGCGGGCAGGTGTGCGGCCTTCTGTTCGGGGGTGCCCGCCATCAGCAGGAACAGGCCGACGATCTGGACGGTGTTGACGTGCAGGGTGTCGGGGATGCCGGCCCGGACGAGTTCCTCGTAGAGCGCGGCGGCCTCGGCGCGGCCGAGGCCGCGACCGCCGTACTCGACGGGCCAGTCGGGGGCGAGCAGCCCTTGGCGGCCGAGTTCGCGGTAGAGCGGCCGCTCGTCGGCGTCCGGTCCCGGGGCGGCGCGCCAGGCGTCGAGGGCGGCCCGCACGGCGGGGCCGGCGAGCCGCTCGCGGACGTCGCGGCGGAAGGCGTCGAGCCCGTCGGCGGTGGGCGGGCGGCCCGTCGGGTGGTCCATCTGGTGCTCCTCCGGGGGGATCGGACGACTGGCGGAAGGGGTCAGGAGGCGGAGCCGCCGCCGGCGAGCAGCCGGGCGGCCTCGTCCTCGGACATCCGCTCGATCAGGCCGATCAGGGCGTCGTCGTCGAGTGCGGTGGCGCGGGCCCGGTCGACGAGGGCGGCGAGGTGTTCGACGGTGGGGCCGCGGAAGAACTCGGCGAGCGGCACCTCGACGCCGAAGCGTTCGCGGATCCGGGCGAGCAGCCGGGTGCTGCGCAGGCTGGTGCCGCCGAGGTCGAAGAAGCCGTCGTGCACGGAGATCCCGTCGGTGCCGAGGACTTCGGCGAACACCTCCTCGGCGAGGATGCGTTCGGTCTCGGTGCGGGGTGCGGTGGCCGGTCCGCCGCGCGGCCGGGCGGCGGGGTCGGGTTCGGGCAGGGCGCGCCGGTCGACCTTGCCGCTGGTGGTGAGCGGCAGGGCGGGCAGGGCGACGTAGTGGGCGGGGAGCATCCAGCCGGGGAGGCGTTCGGCGAGGGCGGCGCGCAGGGCGGCCGGGTCGGCGGGTTCGGCGCCGTCGGCGGGGGCGGTGTAGGCGACCAGGTGGCGTTCGCCGAGCGGGTCCGTCCGTACGGCGGCGGCGGCCTGCCCGATGCCGGGGACGGCGGCCAGCGCGGCTTCGACCTCGCCGAGTTCGATGCGCAGGCCGCGGAGTTTGACCTGCTGGTCGATCCGGCCGAGGAAGGTGATGGCGCCGCCGGGTTCGCGGCGGACGAGGTCGCCGGTGCGGTAGAGGCGGCCGCCGGGGGCGGTGCCGAACGGGTCGGCGACGATCTTCTGCGCGGTGAGGTCGGGGGCGTTGAGGTAGCCGGGGGTCAATCCGGCGCCGCCGATGACGAGTTCGCCGGGCACGCCGTACGGGACGGGCCGGAGGTGGCGGTCGAGGACGTGGGCGACGTGGTTGTCCATCGGCAGGCCGATCGGCGGGCTCGCCGTCCAGTGGCCGGCGCACTCCTGGACGATCATGGTGACGGTGCACTCGGTGGGGCCGTAGCCGTTGAAGAAGCGGCGGCCGGGGTTCCAGCGGTTGACGAGCTCGCCCGAGAAGGCCTCGCCGCCAACGAAGACGATCCGCAGGGCGGGCAGCCGCTCGGGCTCCAGCAGCGCCATCACACTGGGCGGCAGGTCGACCACGGTGACAGCTTGACGCTCGATCAGATCTTGCAGCCGGGCGGGGTCGAGGCGTTCCTCGTCGGTGGCGAGGCAGAGCCGGGCGCCGGTGAGCAAGGCGGCGAACGTCTCGAAGACGGAGACGTCGAAGGCGGCGGAGGCGAAGCCGAGCACCCGGTCGTCCGGGGTGAGCTCGAAGAGCCGGCGGACGGAGTCGGCGAAGGCGACGGCGCTGCGGTGGGTGATGGGCACGCCCTTGGGGGTGCCGGTGGTGCCGGAGGTGTAGATGACGTACGCGGTGCTGTCGGGGTCGGCCTCGCCGCCGGATTCCGGCAGGGCGACCAGGGCGCCGCCCTCGGGGTGCCAGCGGCCGTCGCGGTGGACGATCCGGCGGGCCGGGGAGCCGGTCGGCAGACCGTGTTCCGTCGCGTCGGCGGCGAGGACGGCGACGGGGGTGGCGTCGGCGAGGACGGCGGCGATCCGGGCGGGCGGGTTGGCGGCGTCCAGCGGCACGTAGGCGGCGCCGGTGCGCAGCACGGCGAGGACGGCGGTGAGGAGCTCCTCGCCGCGGGGCAGCAGCAGCGCGACGCGTTCGCCCGGCCGAGCCCCGGCGGCCCGCAGGACTTCGGCCAAATCATCTGCAGCGTAGTCGAGTTCGGCGTAGCTGGTGTCGCGGCCGGAGACGGTGAGGGCGACGGCCTCCGGAGTGCGGGCGGCCTGCTCGGCGAAGGCGGTGGCGAGGGTGCCGGCGGGGACGGGCGGGCGGGCGCCGTCGAAGGTGCCGCCGGTGAGTTCGGCGTGCTCCTCGGCGGAGAGCAGCGGCAGCCGGCCGGCCTCGGCGCCGGGGTCGGTGAGCAGGGCGTCGAGCAGGGTGCCGTAGTGGGCGGTCATCCGGTCGACGGTCGCCGGGTCGAACAGGGCGGTGGCGTACTCGACGTAGAGGTCGAGGCCGTCGGCGCGTTCGGTGGCGTTCCAGCTCATGTCGAAGCGCGAGGTGCCGGGGTCGACGGCGTACTGGTCGACCGTCAGGCCGGTCAGCTGCAGCGGCCGGTCGGCGTTCTGGTAGGTGAAGGCGAGCTGGACGAGCGGCGAGCGGGAGGGGTCGCGGGGCGGCCGGGCGGCGTCCACGATCTGCTCGAAGGGCAGCTCCCCGTGGGCGAAGGAGTCCCGGACGGCGGCGCTCACCCGGGCGAGGGCCTCGCGGCCGGTGGGCTCGCCGTCGAGGTCGACGCGGATCGGCAGGGTGTTGACGAAGAAGCCGACCAGTTCCTCGATCTCGACCCGGTCCCGGTTGGCGGTGGGCGAGCCGACCACCAGGTCGTGCTGGCCGCTGTAGCGCTGGAGCAGCAGCAGGAAGGCGGTGAGCAGCACGGTGTACGGGGTGGTGCCCTCGCTGCGGGCGAGTTCGCGCACCCGGGGGGCGAGTTCGGCGGGCAGCAGCCGGCTGCGGTGGGCGCCCTCGTAGCGGACCTCGGGCGGGCGCGGGCGGTCGGCGGGCAGGTCGACGGTGGGCAGTCCGGCGAGCCGTTCGCGCCAGAAGCCGGTGAGGCGGGCGAGTTCGGGGCCGGTGAGGCGGGCGCGCTGCCAGAGGGTGTGGTCGGCGTACTGGACGGGCGGGGGTGCGACGGCCTCGCCCGCGTAGCCGGCGGCGAGTTCGCGGGCGACGACGCCGAGCGACCAGCCGTCGCAGACGATGTGGTGCACGGCGAGGACGAGCAGGTGGCGTTCGGGCTCCAACCGGAGGAGGGCGGCGCGCCAGAGCGGTCCGGTCTCCAGGTCGAAGGGGCGGCGGGCGAACTCCTCGGCGAACCGCTCGGCCCGGGCCTCGCGTTCGTCCGGGGAGGTGCCCTCGGCGGGCAGCGGCGCCAGGTCGACGAACTGGTGCCCGGCGATCTCCTGGACGGGCCCGTCGGGCGTCTCGCGGACGCGGGTCCGCAGCGCCTCGTGGCGGTCGACCACTCCGGCCAGGGCGCGGGCGAGGGCGTCGGTGTCGAGCGGCCCGTCGAGGCGGTAGGCGGTGGTGACGTTGTAGGTGGCGAGGCCGGGGGCGAGCCGGTCGAGGAACCAGAGCGGGGCCTGGGCGAAGGAGAGCGGCACCGGGCGCTCGCGGTCCTCGCGGGGGCGCAGCTCGGCCTCGGGCCGGGCCCCGGCGCCGCGCAGTTGGGCGAGGAAGGCGGCGCGCCGCTCGCCCGGGAGCTTGGCGAGGCGGTTGATCAGCTCACTCATCGCAGGACGCCTTCCGGCTGGCGGGCCGCGGGGGCGGCGGGGCGGGTGTCGGGTCGGTCGGGGCGGGTGTCGGCCGCTGCGGGCCCGGTGGCGGGTTCGGCCGTCCGCGGCGGCAGGGCCGCGAGGTGGCGCAGCGCGGTGCGCAGGACGGCGATGCCGCGCAGGTAGTCGTCGACGGCGATGTGCTCGTCGTCGGAGTGGTCGAGGGCGCTGTCGCCGGGGCCGTAGGTGGCCATCGGGACGTCCCAGACCTCGGCGAGGGTGTTCATGTCGGAGGTGCCGGTCTTGCGGGTGGGCCTGGGGGTGCCGCCGGCCGCGCGGACGCCGGCGGTGAGGGCGCGGACGACCGGGTCGGTGCGCGGGGAGAGCACGGCGCCGACGGCGTTGAGGACGTCGAGGGTGCCGCCGTCGGCGCGTTCGCGCAGGGCGGCGGTGAAGGCCGGGATGTCGAAGCCGACGGGGGTGCGGACGCCGATCTCGAGTTCCGCGGCGGCGGCGTCGCCGTGCATGGCGACCAGGGTGGCGCCGGGGGTGCCGAAGGAGGCGTGGCCGGCGCCGGGGCCGAGCAGGTCCAGCAGGTGCTGCCAGAAGGCGGCGGCGACCTCGGTGGCCTTGGGTTCGGGGTTGCTGGGGTGGGTGGCGGCACGGGTGACCCGGTAGCGCAGGTCGAGCTTGCCCTTGTAGCCGAGGACGACGCCCTGCCAGCCGCCCGGTTCGCCGACGATCAGCGCGTCGGGGGCGGGGCGGGTGCGGCCGAGGTGGACGGCGCCGCGCGAGCGCGGGGTCTCCTCCTCGACCACCCCGGCGACGACCAGCCGGCCGGGGAAGTCGGCCTCCGCGGCGACGGCGCTGATCATCGCGGCGAGCGGCCCCTTGGCGTCGACGGCGCCGCGTCCGGTGATCACCCCGCCGGTGCGGCGGACCGGCAGCTCACCGGGGACGGTGTCGAGGTGGCCGACCAGCATCACGGTCGGGCCGGGCCGCGGCTCGGTCTCGCCGATGACGTTCCCGGCGGCGTCGATGCTCGCGGTGAGCCCGGCCGCGCGCATCCGGGCGGCGAGGTGGAGGGCGAGCGGGTGCTCCTCGCCGGAGGGCGAGGGGACGGCGAGCGCGGACTCCAGCAGTTCGACGGCGGCGTCGGCCTCGACGGGGGTCATGCGCCACCTGCCGGGGTCGCGTGGGCGGTGAGTGCGATCTCGGTGCCGGCGCCGTCCAGGGCGCGGGCGAGCGCGCCGGGGGTGCGGCCGTCGGCGACGGTGACCCGTCGGACGCCGGCGAGCAGTGCCTCGCGGGCGGCGACCAGTTTGAGCGCCATCCCGCCGCGGGCGAACTCCCCCGGGGCGCCCTCGGCGGGCACCTCGCAGCGGTCCAGCAGGGAGTCCGGGTCGCCAGGGTCGGCGAGCACCCCGGGGGCGCCGGTGAGCAGCAGCAGCCGGTCGGCACCGAGCGCCCCGGCGACGGCGGCGGCGGCACGGTCGGCGTCGACGTTCACCGGACGGCCGTCCTCGGCGGCGGCCGGCGGGGAGACGACGGGGACGAACCCGGCGTCGAGCAGGGCGGTGAGGACGCCGGTGCGCACCTCGGTGATCCGGCCGCTGTGGTCGTCGCGGACGAGCACGGTGCGGCCGTCGACCACGGCCCGGTGGGCGCGCTTGCGGCGGGCCCGCAGCAGTCCGCCGTCCAGGCCGGTGAGGCCGACCGCGGGGACGCCGTGGTCCTGCAGTCCGGCGACCAGCCGGGGTTTGACGGCGCCGGCCAGGGCGAGCGTGACGACCTCCAGGGTGGCGGTGTCGGTGTGCCGGGCGGAGACGCCGTCGGGGGCGGTGAGGCGGCGGTGCGGGACGCCGAGGCGGTCGCCGAGCCGGTCGATCTCGGCGGAGCCGCCGTGCACGAGCACGACCCGTCGCCCGGCCCGGACGAGGGCGGCGACGTCCGCGCAGATGCCCGCGGCGTCGACCTCGCGGTTGCCGCCGCACTTGACGACGGTGAGGGGTGCCATCGGCGTCCTTTCGCTCGCTTGATGACTGGGCGTCAGATCGGGTGCAGGCCGGGGAAGGAGAGGCCGAGGCCCTCCGGGCGACCGGTGCGGATGTTGAGGCACTGCACGGCGTTGCCGGCGCCGCCCTTGACCAGGTTGTCCAGGGCCGCGATCAGCACCAGCCGCCCGCTCTTCTCGTCGTACACGTGGCCGACGTCGCAGAAGTTGGAGCCGAGCAGGATCTTGGGCTCCGGGTAGCGGTAGGTGCCGCGGCGCTGGGCGACGATCCGGACGAAGGGCTCGTCGCGGTAGGCCTCCCGGTAGGCGCGGCGGATCGCCAGGTCGTCGACGCCCTCGGCGGCCTCGACCCGGGCGACCACCTGGACGCCGCGCACCGCTTCCACCCCGGTGGCCGTCATCCGCACCTCCAGGCCGGTGAGTTGGGCGATCTCCGCCTCGTGCCGGTGGCCGACGGGGGCGAACACCCGCATCGCTCCGCTGCGTTCGGCGTGCAGGTTGGCCTCGCCGGCGGTCACCCCGGAGCCGCTGGAGCCCGTCCGGGCGTCGAGCTCGACCCGGCCGGTGAGCAGGCCGCGCGCGGCGAGCGGGGCGATCGCCAGCAGCCCGGCGGCGGCCATGCAGCCGGGGACGCTGATCCGGTCCGCGGTGCGCAGTTCCTCGCGGTACAGCTCGGGGATGCCGGGGGTGAAGCTGCCGAGCAGTTCGGGCACCGGGTGCTCGGCCCCGTAGTACCGCTCGAAGACCTCGGCGTCGCGCAGCCGGAAGTCGCCGGACAGGTCGATCACCGTCTTCGCCCGGCCGGACCAGTCCCGGACGAGTTCGGCGGTCTTGCGGTGCGGGGTGGCGAGCAGCACGGCGTCGTACGTGTGCCGGGCGGCCTCCTCCGGGTCGGTGAAGACCAGGTCGGTGACGGCGCGCAGGTTGGGGTGGACGGTGTCGACGCGGCGGCCGGGGAAACGGGAGGAGACCGCGGCGGCGACCTCCACCTCCGGGTGGCCGACCAGCAGCCGCAGCAGTTCGCCGCCGATGTAGCCGGCGGCGCCGAGCACGGCGACCCGGGTCATCGGGCGGCCTCCTCGATCAGGTGTCCGGCGATCGCGGCGCCGATGTCGACGCGCTCGCCCGCGGCGGCCTGCAGGCCGGCGAACTCCACGCGGTGGTTGACCTCGATCACGTACAGGCCTCCTCGGGCGTCCTCGACCAGGTCGACCCCGGCAATGCCGGCGCCGACGCCGTCCGCGGCGGCGACGGCGAGTTTGGCGAGGTCGTCGGTGAGCGGGCAGGGTTCGGTGGTGGCGCCGCGGGCGACGTTGGTGCGCCAGTCCGCGGAGCGGCGGTAGATCGCGGCGACCGCGCGGCCGCCGATCACGGCGACCCGGATGTCGCGGTCCGGCTTGTCGACGTACGCCTGCAGGTAGACCAGCCGGCCGGCCGGCGAGGGCATCGCCTCGCAGTACTCGAACAGGCTGCGGGCGGTGTCCCGGTCGCGCAGCAGGGCGACCCGCCTGCCCCAGGAGCCGGTGAGCGGCTTGAGGACGACCGGGTAGCCCAGCTCCTCGGCGGCGGCCTCGGCGGCCTCCGGGGTGAGGGCGAGGGCGGTCCGCGGGGTGGGCACGCCGGCCCGGCGCAGCGCCACCGAGGTGCGCCACTTGTCGCCGCAGGTCTC
Organism: Kitasatospora sp. NPDC093679; assembly: GCF_040683455.1. Classification (NCBI taxonomy): domain Bacteria; kingdom Bacillati; phylum Actinomycetota; class Actinomycetes; order Kitasatosporales; family Streptomycetaceae; genus Kitasatospora; species Kitasatospora sp. NPDC093679. The sequence continues at coordinate 237,381 of NZ_JBFBDW010000002.1, read as the reverse complement.
GGTCGCGGCGGCACTGTTGAGCACCTTCGTCCCGGCGGCTTCGAGGGCGAGTGCGGCGTAGAGCGCCCGGGTGGCGGAGATCTCCCGGTTGAGGACGGCGTCCCACGGCGCGGGGGCGGCGTCCGGCTCCCGGTGCAGGGAGCGGGTGTCCAGGTGGGTGCAGCTGAGGCCGTGCCGGGCCAGGGCCTCCAGGATCCGCTTCTCCTCGAAGCCGATCCTGGAGGCCAGCAGGGCGAGCCGGGGCCTCGGGGAGGCCCCGCTCACTCGCCCCAGTCCTCCTCGACCTCGGGCGCGAGGGCGAGCAGCACCGGGTCGGTGGCGACGACCTCCAACTCGGTGCGGCACTCGGCGCATTCGGTGATCTCGGCGAGCACCGGCGGGGCTGCGAAGGCCACGTCGGCCTCACAGCTGGGACAGGCGAGGACATCGGTCGCGGGCATCGGGCTTCCTCTCGTGAGCAGGTCTGGGCTGACGGGTCTGACGGTGCGTCAGTCGACGGTCGGGGCCGGGCCGAGGCCCAGCGCGCCGCGGACGGTGTCGGCGACCCGGGCGGGGGTGATGCCGTAGTGGGCGAGCAGGTGCTCGTGGCCGCCGACGGTGTCGGTGAAGGTGTCGGGCATGCCGATCCGCAGCACCCGTGCGGGCGCGACCTCGGCCAGCGCCTCGGCGACCGCGCCGCCGAGGCCGCCGCTGCGCCAGTGCTCCTCCACGGTGACCACCAGCCCGCCGTGGTCGGCGGCCTCGACCAGCGCGGCGGTGTCGAAGGGGCGCAGCGTGTGCACGTTGAGCACGGTGCACTCGACGCCCTCGGCGGCGAGTTCGGCGGCAGCGGCCAGGCAGGCCTGCACCGGGTACGGGCCGCAGGCGGCGAGCACCGCGTCCCGGCCGCGGCGCAGCGTCTGGGCGCGGCCGAGGACGGGCGGCGGGGTGCCGGCCGGCAGGGCGGGGGTGGCCTTGCGGCCGAGCCGGACGTACAGCGGGCCGGGCAGGTCGAGGCTGCGGTCGACGAAGGCGGCGGCCTGCGCGGCGTCGGCGGGCACCACCACGGTCATGCCGGGCAGTGCCCGCATCACCGCGAGGTCCTCCAGGGCCTGGTGGGTGGGTCCGAGGTGGCCGGCGGCGAGGCCGCCGTGGGTGGCCATGATGCGCACCGGCAGGCCCGGGTAGGCGATGTCGATCTTCACGGCCTCCAGCGCCCGGGTGGCGGCGAAGGCGGCCATGGTGTTGACGAAGGGCGTCCGCCCGCTCGCGGCGAGGCCGGCGGCAATGCCCATCAGGTTGTGCTCGGCGATGCCGAGGTCCAGGTACTGCCGTCCGGCGGCGGCCACCTGGTCGGGGCCGAACAGGCCGGTGTCGGTGTCGAGGCAGATCAGCCGGGGGTCGGTGGGCAGCAGGGCCAGCAGGCGGTCCCGGTACGCGGTCCGGGTCGCCTCCGGCGGCGTCGGCCCGGCGGACGGGGCCTGCAGGGACGGGGCCTCCGGTGGCGGGGCCTGCTGGGACGGGGCCTGCTGGGGCGGGGCGGTGGCGAGCGCGGACCAGCTCATGCCGGCCTCCCTGCGGTGACGGTGTCTTCCCCGGCGGTGGCGGCAGCTCGTGCGGCGGCGCGCAGCGCGGCGCGGGCGCGGGCGTGGTTGCGGGCGGAGAAGGTGACGTAGTGGGCGGCGGGCCGGCCCTCCAGGAAGGGCACGCCACGCCCCTTGACGGTGTGACAGATCAGCAGGCTGGGGCGGCCGGGCTCCCAGGGGGCGGAGCCCAGGTGCTCGACCAGGGCGGCCGGGTCGTGGCCGTCGGTCTCGCGGACGGCCCAGCCGAAGCTGCGCCACCGCTCGGCGAGCTGCGCCATCGGGGCCTTGCCGTCGGTGGGGCCGGTGAGCTGGAGGCCGTTGCGGTCGATCACGGCGACCAGGTTGTCCAGCCGCAGCGAGGCGGCGGCGATCGCCGACTCCCAGACCGAGCCCTCCTGGAGTTCGCCGTCGCCCATCAGCACGAAGCTGCGGGCGGCCCGCCCGTCGAGGCGCTGACCGAGGGCGAATCCGCAGGCCAGGGCGAGGCCGTGGCCGAGCGAGCCGGTGGGCATCTCGACCCCGGGAACGGCCCGGACGGGGTGGCCCATCAGGCGGGTGCCGGGGCGTCCGTAGTCGGCGAGTTCGGCGGTGGGCAGGTAGCCCCGTTCGGCGAGCACCGCGTAGAGGCCGACGGCGGCGTGGCCCTTGCTGAGCACGAACCGGTCGCGGTCCGGGTCGGCGGGGTCGGCCGGGTCGGTGTTCAGCACCGCGAAGTACAGCGCGGTGAGGATCTCAGCGCTGGAGAAGGCGCCGCCGAGGTGGCCGCCCTCGGGGCCGGCGCACATGTCGACGACGTGCTCCCGGACCCGGCGGGCGGTGTCGGCCAACTCCTCCGCGCTGCGGCGCAGTACGGGGGCGGCGGCGGGCGCGGTCATCGGGCTGCCGCCGCGAGCCGGGCCACCGTGTCGAGGTTGGCCCACACCTTCTCGAAGGCGTCCGCGTAGTGCTGGAGCAGCGGGCCGGAGGCGGGGTTGAGGTGGCGCTTCTGGATGGTCAGCGAGTCCTCGATGACGGCCCGGGTGACGGGGTGGTCGCCGGGCTCGGGGGCGTCGCCGCCGAGCACCGTCCACGGGTAGCCCTTGCCGAAGCCCTCGCGGTCGCGGAAGACCATCTGCTCGGGCAGCGGGACGAGTTGGTACTGCGAGACGGGGACGCCCTCGGCGCGCAGCAGCCGGCGCAGCACGGTGCGGAAGCGGCCCGGGGCGATGCCGTCGAGGCCGGCCGCGGCGGGGTCGAAGCGGAACCTGAGGATGTGCCAGACGTGCACGGTGCCGGGCAGCGCGGTCGGCACGGTGAGGCCGGGCAGGCCGTCGAGCCGGGCGAGGAAGCGGGTGACGTTCTCCTGCCGGGCCTGCTCGTAGCCGTCGAAGCGGGCGAGCTGGGAGGAGGCGAAGGCGGCCTGCAGTCCGTTGATCTTGTGGTTCCAGCCGAGCCGGTAGGAGATGTAGTCGCGGTCCCGGCCGGGCTCGATGACCTCGCCGAACTGCCTTCCCTTGCGGGCGGTTTCGGCGAGCGCGTCGTCGGCGGTGACCAGCAGTCCGCCCTCGCCGCAGGTGGGGATGTTCTTGGTGACCTGAAGGCTGAACGCGCCGAACTCGCCGATCCCGCCGACCGGCCGGCCGCGGTGCAGGGCGCCGGGGGCCTGCGCGGCGTCCTCGACCAGGGCGAGGCCGTGCCGGCGGGCGATGTCGCCGAGCCGGTCCAGGTCGGCGGGGGCGCCGTGCAGGTGGACGGGCAGGATCGCCCGGGTGCGCGGGGTGATCCGGCGCTCCACGTCGTCCGGGTCGAGGTTGAAGGTCACCGGGTCGACGTCGGCGAAGACCGGCACGGCCATCTGGTGGACGGGCGCGAGGCCCGTCGCGATGAAGCTCAGCGCCGGCACGATCACCTCGTCGCCGGGCCCGACGCCGAGCGCGGAGAGCGCCAGCGACAGCGCCGCGGTGCCGTTGGAGACGGCGATGGTGTGGGCGAAGCCGAACCGCTCGCTCCACCGCCGTTCCAGGGCGCTGACCGGGGTCTCGCCGTCGGCGTTGGAGACCAGCCGGCCGCCGTCCAGGGCGGCCAGCACGGCCTTGCGGTCCTCGTCGTCGATGACCGGCCATTCGACGTCGCGCTGCTCGCGCGGTACGGCCGGGGGGCCGCCGAGCACGGCGAGCCTGTTCATGCGGGACTCCTCGGGGATCGCGGTGGGGGTGCGGCACTCGAAAAGCGGTGCTCGAAAAGTGGTGCTCGGAACGGGGTGTTCGGAACGGGATGCTCGGCACGGGATGCTCGGCACGCGGCATCCGGGCGGGGTCGCTCAGGCGGGGCCCGGCAGCGCGTCGAGCGCCTCGTGGACGGCCTCCACGGCCTCGGCGTAGCGGCGGCGCAGCACGGCGGCGTGCCGGGCGAGGCCGCCGGTGGCGGCCGCCGGGTCGTCCCGGCCGTGCGCGCCGGTCATCCGCACGCCCGTCCAGGCGTGCGCGACGCCCTCCACGGCGCGGCCCGCCCCGGCCAGGACGGGCAGCCGCCAGGCGGCGCCGAGGCGGCGGAGCAGTTCGCCGTGCAGCGAGGCCTGCGCCTGCATGCCCCAGCCGAACGGGTAGAGGTCGCGGATCGCCGCCGGGTCGCCGGCCCGGGACCGGTCGACGAGCTCCTCGGTGAACCTGGCGAGGCCGGCGAGGCCCGCGGCGCCGTCCGGCCCGTCGGCCTTGCCGGTGGTGAACAGCTCGGCGTCGGCGCGCAGCACCGCGGCGAGCCGGGCGGGCGTCGTCTCCGGGTACGGGCCGCCGACCCGGACGTCCAGCCAGCGCCGGCCGATCCGGGAGTCGCTGAAGAAGGCGTCCTGCACGTCGGAGGGGTTGGCCGAGTCCCAGGCCGCCAGGAAGGCGTCCAGCGGGACGGCGCCGCGGAAGGCGGGCGGGGTGGCGTCGGCGACGTGCACCAGCCCGCGGTGCTCGTCCAGGCCGAACACCGTGACCAGGTGGGCCGCGTGGACGTCGTGGTAGGCGGGCCGGAACGGCAGGTGGTGGTTGTCGACGGCGGCGATGACCAGCCGGTCGGCGTCCAGCGCGGCGCGCAGGCCGGCCAGCGGGTCCGCCGGGTCGTCCGGGGTCCGCCAGGCGGAGGTCAGCGGGTGGTGCGGGGCGATGCCGCGGCCGAGGTCGCCCTCGTACCGGCTCGGGAAGTAGAACTCCTCGGAGCGGACCTCGCCCGGGCGGTACAGGAACTGCCAGGCGGTGCCGAGCACTTCGAGCGGGTCGTGGCCGGCCCGCAGCAGCACCGAGCCGAAGGTCGCCTGCAGGCAGCTGGCCAGGTCGCGGTACCAGAACTCGGGCGGGGCACCGGTGATGTGGTGCACCCGGGGCGGGTGGTCAGTGGTCACGGCCGTCCTCCTCCCGGTGGGTGGCGGGCAACCCGGCGGTGCCGGGCGGCGGTTCCTGCACGGTCGCGGCGAAGAGGTGCACCGCGATGTTCCGCGGCAGCCGCAGGCCGGCCAGCGCGGTGCGCCGCGGCACCGGGACGCGCTGCGCCCACAGGTGGGCGCTGAGCCCGGGCTGCACGTGGTACGGGTAGTGCATGACGGGCGTCCGGAGGGCGGGCAGTTCGCCGAACCAGGCGGGCGCCGACCAGAAGTCCGAGACGCGCAGCCACTCGCTGTCCACCGAGCCGTCGGCGTAGTGCAGTTCGACGGTGTCCTCGGTGCGGCGCTCGGCGGCGGCGAGCAGGTGGATCCAGTCGTAGCGGCCGGCCGGCACCTCGACGAACTGGCCGTCGCAGCGCACGTTGTCGTCGCCCTCGCCGACCGGCGGGAAGCTGAACGGCACTCCGCCGACCTCCACCTCGGACCCGCCCGGGGGCAGGTGCTCGGCGGGGAAGGAGTTGCGCCAGACGTTGAAACCGCCCGCCCCGGTGGTGTGCACCCGGGTGGCGGCCCGGTTGTTGCGGTGGGCGGCCAGCTCCACCACGCGGTAGCGCGGTTCACTGGCCTGCGGTGTTGATGTGCCGGGGGGTGTGGATGTGTCGGTCACATTCCCTCATCACGTGGACTCGGCCGCACTGCTGCATCGAAAGCTAGCCGGAATCACCGGAGTTCGGCCTCCGCCCCGGCAGTGATTTCCCGGTCAACGGAATGCTTCGGTCCGCTCCGCGGGCGTACCCGAATCGTTCAATTCCACGGCCGCGGGTCAACGGAATTCCACCGCCCGCCGCCGCGCGGGAACAGGCTCCGCAGGTCGCGGTCGTAAGCATGGCGCTGACAGGCCGAAACGGCGTGGCACCCACAGCAATTCCGGGGTTCCGGGCCGGCCCCGGGCGTTGCTAGCCTCGCCGCACCGAACCACCCGGGAAAGGAATGCGCCATGAGTGCGGAGGAACCGCCGACCACCACCGGGGCGATCGCACTGTGGAGCGCACCCCGCTCCCGGTCGACCGCATTCCTGCGGATGATGATGCAGCGCCCCGGCGTGGTCACCCTGCACGAACCGTTCTCGCACCTTACGGACTTCGGCAGCACGGAGGTCGACGGCACGGCCGTGCACAGCGAGGCCGAGCTGATCGCCGCGATCCTGCGGCTCTCCCGCGAACGCCTGGTGTTCTTCAAGGACACCACCGACTTCCACTACCCTGGCGTCCTGGCGGACTCCCGGTTCCTCACCGAGGTGCGGCACACGTTCATCATCCGCCGCCCGGACGAGGTGATCGCCTCGCACTACGCGCTCAACCCCGCGCTCACCGAGCCGGAGATCGGCTTCGGCCGGCTGCGCGAACTCTTCGACGCGGTCGCCGCGGAGACCGGGTCCGTCCCCGCCGTGGTCGACTCGGACGCGCTGCTGGACGACCCGGAGGGCACCGTCCGGGCCTACTGCGAGCGCGCCGGACTCGACCACCGCCCGCAGGACCTCAGCTGGCGGGCCGGTGCGCACGACAGCTGGGGCAGGGCGCAGCGCTGGCACGTGGACGCGGAACGGAGCACCGGCTTCGTCCGCTCCGAGCGCAGCTACCCGCACACGGTGGCGAACACCCCGCTGCTCGCCGACTACCACCGCGCCCAACTCCCGCACTACGAGGCGCTGCACCGGCACCGCCTGGTGCCGGCCGGGGCGCCCCGGCCGTGACCGTCCGCCGCCCGTCGACCGTGCAGGAGGAGACCGTGCCGCCCGGACCGAGCGTGCCACCCGCACCCGCCGTACCGCCCGCCGACGACCGGGTGGCCTCCCTCTCGCCGCAGAAGCAGGCCCTGCTGGACGCGCTGCGCGCCGGCCGCAGCCGCCCCTCCGTGCCGCCGGCCGCCCGCGGCACCCTGGTCGAGCTGCACCCCGGCACCGACCGCGGGGCGGGCGCCGTCGTGCTGTGCCCGCCGATCGGCGGCGGGGTGTTCTGCTACACCGGGCTGGCCCGGCTGCTGGCCGGACGCCGGCCGGTGCTCGCCGTCGCCGCCGAAGAACGGCCGGACGGGCCCATCACGGTGGAGTCGACGGCCGAGGGCTACCTCGCGCTGCTGGCCGCCGCCGGACACCGCCCGGCAGTGCTCGCCGGCTGGTCCTTCGGCGGCCTGGTCGCGTACGAGGCGGCCCGCCGGCTCGCGACCGCCGGGGCGGCGCCACCGGTCGTCCTGCTGGACAGCATGAGCTGGCCGGCCGCGGTGCCCGCCTGGGACGGCCCGGCCACCCTGCAGCGCTTCGTCGCCGACCTGGTGGACTCCGCCGGACCGGCCGACGCCCTGCCCGGCGGCGGCGACCGGCTGCCCGTCGACTCCGCGGTCTGGCGGCTCCCGCCGGACGAGGCGCTGGACGCCGCGGTCGCCGCGCTGCGCGAGCACGGCATCGACCTCGGGCTGGACGGCACCGACCTGGCCGCCCGGCACCACGGCTACCGGGCCGCCACCCGCGCCATGCAGGCCCACGTGCCCGGCCCGTACGCCGGACCGGTCACCCTGCTGCACGCCGAGGACTCCGCCGTCGACCCCGGCGAGTGGCGCGCGCGGGTGAGCGGGCCGCTGCACCTCCGGCAGGTCCCCGGCGGCCACTACGACGTCGTCCGGGAGCCGGTCGTCCGGACGGCCGCCGAACTGATCCGCGCCGCCGCACCCTGACACCCACCGCACCCCATCGCACCACGCCCCGCCGGCCGCCACGCCCAGGGCCGGCACGACCCGGCACGGCCGAGGGCACCCGTTCGTCCGCCACGCCGCCGTCCGCGGGCGGTGCCGAGCACGGCCACTGCACCCCGCACGCGCGACCCGCCCCGGCCCGAAGGGCCCGCCCCAGCCGAAGAGGTGTTGCCCGATGGTCCACGACCCAGCCGAAGCCCCGCCCGACGCCCGTACGGCCGACGCCCGTGCTGTCAACGCCCGTTCGACCGACACAGGTGCCGTCGCCACCGGTGCGCCCGACGCCCGTGCGGCCGGCGTCCGTTCGCTGCTCGCCCGGCGGCTGCGCGGGGCGGCCGGCGGCCCTGCGGCCGACGACCGGATCCCACCGCGGCCGGAGAGGGACGCGCCCGCGCCGCTCTCCGCCGCCCAGCGCCGGCTGTGGTTCGTCGAGCAGCTGTACCCGGGCACCGCGGCCTACAACGTGTCGACCGCGTTCCGGCTGCGTGGTCCGCTGGACACCGCCGTGCTCCGTCGGTCCCTCGACACCCTGCTCGTCCGGCACGAGTCGCTGCGCACCGCCTTCCGCACCACCGCCGACGGCACACCGGTGCAGTGCCCGCAGCCCGCCACCGGGCTCGCCCTGCCCGTCGCCGAGCTCACCCCGGGCCGCTCCGAGCAGGAGACCCTGGAATCCGCGCGCAGCCTGCTCGCCGACGACTGCGCCGTCCCCTTCGACCTGGCGCAGGGGCCGCTGCTGCGGGCCGGACTGCTGCAACTGGCGGCGGATGACCACGTCCTCGCCCTCACCGTCCACCACCTGGTCGCCGACCACTGGACGCTCGCGGTGCTCTGCGAGGAACTGTCCGCGATCTACCCGGCGCTGCTCCGCGGCGAGCCCTCACCCCTGCCCGAACCCCCGCTCCAGTACGCCGACTTCGCCGCCTGGGAGGCACAGCACGACACCACCGGGGACGGCTCCTCGCTCGGCTGGTGGACGGAGCGGCTCGCCGGGCTCGCCCCGCTGGAGCTGCCCACCGACTGGCCGCGGCCGGCCGTCCAGGCCCTCACCGGTGCCCGGGTGTCCGCCGTGCTGCCCGCCACCGCCACGGTCGCGCTGCGCTCGGCCGCAAAGGGCGAGGGGGCGACCCTCTTCATGGCGGTCCTCGCCGGCCTGCAGGCCGTGCTGGCCCGCTGGACGGGCAGCACCGACATCGCCGTCGGCGGTGCGATGGCCGGCCGCGACCGGCCCGAACTGGAACGGCTCGCCGGGTTCTTCGTCGACCTGCTGCCGCTGCGCGGCGACCTCTCCGGCGATCCGTCCTTCGCCGAACTCCTCGCCCGGACGCGGGAGTCGGTGCTCGCCGCCGCGGACCACCGGGACGTGCCCTTCGACCGGCTGGTGGAGGCGGTGGCGCCCACCCGCGACCTCAGCCGCCCACCGCTGGTGTCCGTCGCCCTCTCCTACCTCTCCACCCCGCCGCCACGGCTGGACCTCGGACCGATCGGGGCGAGCGAGTTCCCCTTCGACCCGGGCGCGGCCCGCTTCGACCTCGACCTGTTCGCCCGGGAGCTCCCGGACGGCGCCCTCGGACTCGAACTCGACCACCGCACCGACCTGTTCGACCACGCCACCGCCGAGCGGCTGCTCGCCGGGATCACCGCACTGCTCGCCGCCGCCGCCGCGGACCCGACCGCCGCGCTCGCCGACCTGGCCGCCCCCGGCCCGGCCGAGACCGTCGAACTCGCCGCACTCGGCAGCAGCCCCGTTCCGCACCCCACCGCGCCGCTGGTGCACGAGCTGGTCGCCCGGCACGCCGCCGCCGCGCCCGAGCGGCCGGCCGTGGTGCAGGGCGACCGCACCGTCGGCTACGGCGAACTCGACGCGTACGCCGACCGGTTGGCCGAACGGCTGATCGGCCGCGGGGTCGGCCCCGGCACCCTGGTCGGGGTCTGCCTGGAGCGCTCGCCGGAGCTGGTCGGCGCGCTGCTCGCCGTGCTGAAGGCCGGCGGCGCCTATCTGCCGCTGGACCCGGAGTACCCGGCCGACCGGCTCGCCCACATGCTCGCCGACAGCGGCACCCCGCTGGTCGTCACCGACACCCGGTGCGCCGGCCGGCTGCCGGCCTCCGCCGCCGCCCTGCTGCTCACCGACGCCGAGCAGCCGGACGCCGCGCCCGCCGCCGAGCCCACCGAGCCCGCCACCGAGCCCGCCACCGAGCCCACCGACGGCGCGCCCTCGGACACCGGCCACCGGCCCGCCGCCGCGGACGACCTCGCCTACGCCATCTACACCTCGGGCTCCACCGGGCGTCCCAAGGGCGTCCTGGTCGAGCACCGCGCCCTGCTCAACCTCTGCCACTGGCACAACCGCCGCCACCGGATCACCCCGGAGGACCGCGGCACCATGCTCGCCGCGCAGGGATTCGACGCCGCCGTCTGGGAGTTGTGGCCCTACCTGGCCGCCGGGGCCTCGGTCGCGGTGGTCGACGCGGCGGTCCGCACCGACCCGGCCGGGCTGACCGCCTGGCTGGCGGGCTCCGGGGCGACCGTCGCCTTCCTGCCGACGCCGCTGGCCGAGGCGGTGCTCGCCGAGGAGGGCTGCACGGCGCTGCCGCTGCGCTCGCTGCTCACCGGCGGCGAGCTGCTGCGCCGCCGGCCGCGGCCCGGGCTGCCGTTCACCGTGGTCAACCACTACGGGCCCACCGAGAACGCGGTGGTCGCCACCGAGGGCGAGGTCGCCCCGGAGGGCACCGGCGAGGGGCCCGCGGACATCGGCCGGCCGATCGACAACGTCGTGGCCCGGGTGCTGGCCGCGGACGGCACACCCGTGCCGCGCGGCGCCGTCGGCGAGCTGCACCTGGGCGGCGCCGGCCTGGCCCGCGGCTACCTGGGGGCCGAGGAGCTCACCCGGCAGCGCTTCGTCCCGGACCCGCAGGGCCCGCCGGGCGCCCGGCTCTACCGCACCGGCGACCTGGTCCGCTGGCGCACCGACGGCCGGCTGGACTTCCTCGGCCGCGCCGACCGGCAGGTCAAGCTCCGCGGCCACCGGATCGAGCCGGGCGAGATCGAGGCCCGCCTGGTGGAGCACCCGGGCGTCGCCGAGGCCGTGGTCGTGCTGCACTCCCCCGTCGGCGGCGACGCCGCGCTGGTCGGCTATCTGACCGTGCCCGGCCGGGGCACCGCCGCACCCGAGGGGCTGCGGGAGTGGCTCGCCGAGCGGCTGCCGGAGCCGATGCTGCCGGCCGGCTTCGTGGTGCTGGACGCGCTGCCGCTGACCCCGGCGGGCAAGGTCGACCGGGCGGCGCTGCCCGACCCGGGTGCGCTGCGCCCGCCGTTCCGAGCGCCGCGGCCCGGCACCGAGGCCCGGCTCGCCGCGCTGTGGGCCGAGGTGTTCGGCCTGTCCGAGGTCGGCGCCGACGACGACTTCTTCGCGCTCGGCGGCCACTCGCTGCTGGCGACCCGGCTGCTCGGCCGGGTGCGCCGCGCCTTCGCCGTCGAGGTGCCGCTGCACGCGCTGTTCCGCTTCCCGACCGTCGCCCGGCTCGCCGCGGGCGCCGTCGACCCCGCGCTGGCCGCCGCGCAGGAGGAGACCGACCGCCGCCTGCGCACCCGGATGGCCGCCCTCTCGGAGGAGCAGATCCGGGCCCTGATCTCCCGCACCGCCACGAGCACGGCCACCACCGACACCGGCACAGCCACCGCCAACGCCACCGCCACCGCCGGCACCGCCACGACCGAGGAGACCCGATGACCACCGGGACGACGCCCCAGCCCGCAGCCGACGACGACTACTTCTTCGAGGCCGACCTGTACGACACCCTGTGGGCCGGGCTGAACAAGCTCGACCTGCCGTTCTTCCTCTCCACCGTGAAGGAGTTCGGCGGTCCGGTGCTCGAACTCGCGGCCGGCACCGGCCGGGTGCTGCTGCCCGCGGTGCGGATCGCCGGCAGCGGCGTCGGCGTCGACCTGTCCGTCTCGATGCTGGAGCAGGGCCGCCGCAACGCCGCCGCCGAGGGCCTGGACGAGTCCGCGGTGCGCTTCGTCGAGGGCGACCTGCGGACGGTCCGCCTCGGCGAGCGCTTCCCGCTGATCCTGGCCGCCGGGCAGCCGCTGTTCCACTGCGCGAACGACGAGGACTGGGCCGAGGCACTCGCCACCGTCCGCGAACACCTCACCCCCGGCGGCCGGTTCGTCTCCGGCATCCCGTACTTCCGCTTCGACGAGATGGCCAAGTACAGCGAGCGCCTCTACCTCGCGGGCGAGATCCGCCACCCCGGCACCGGGCAGCGGATCGCCATGTGGGACTACAACACCTACGACCTCCAGGAGCAGTCCATCACCCGCCGCCGGGTCAGCGAACTGCTCGACGAGGACGGACTGGTGACCGAGCGCCGGCACACCTTCCGGAAGAACTACTACCGCTACCCGAACGAGGTCCGCCGCACCCTGCAGCAGGCCGGCTTCACCGTCGAGCGCGAGTACGGCGGCTACGACGAGTCGCCGTACGGCCCGAACTCCGAGCACTACGTCTGGGTCGCCACGGCCCGCTGACCAGCCAGCACCCGGCCCGCCCGAGGAGGAGACGGCGATGGACGGCATCGAGGAACTGCTCGCGGGCCTGGACCCGCAGCAGCGCCAGGCCCTGCTCGACCGGCTGGAGGCCGCGGACGCCCCGCCCGGTCCGGCGGAGGCACCGGCGCCGCTCTCGCCCGGGCAGCGGCGGCTCTGGTTCCTGCACCGGCTGGAGCCCGACAACCCGGCCTACCACATCTGCCACCAGGTCGACTGGCCGGGCGAGTTGGACACCGACGCGCTGGCGGCCGCCCTCGGCGACCTCGCCGAGCGGCACGAGGCACTGCGCACCCGCTACACCGCCGAGGGCGAGGACCTCCGCCCGGTGGTCGACCCGCCCGCCGCCGTCCCGGTGCGGACCGTCGACCTGACCGCCCTGCCCGCCGCCGAGGCGGAGCAGGAACTCGCCGCCACCGCACGGGCCGAGGCCGACCTGCCGTTCGACCTGGAGAACGGCCCGGTGCTGCGGGCCACCTCCGTCCTGCTGCCCGGCGGCGCCGCCCGGGTCGTCCTCGCCCAGCACCACATCAACAGCGACGGCTGGTCGGTGGACGTGCTGCTGGACGAGCTCTGGCAGGCCTACCGGGCCCGTTCGGCGGGCCGCACACCGGATTTCGGCGGGCAGCCCGGACAGTACCGGGAGTTCGCGGCCTGGCAGCAGGAGCGGGCCGGCTCCGGCGCGGTCACCGCCGACCTCGCCTGGTGGCGGTCCGAACTCGCCTCCGGCGTCGAACCGCTGGAGCTGCCGGTGGACGGGCCGCGCGCCGCCGGCCGGGGGCGCGGCGCCGTCCTGCGCCGCACCCTGCCCGCGGACCTCACCGCCGCGCTGGAGGCCCTCGGCCGGTCGGCGGGCAGCACGCTCTTCATGACCGCCCTGGCCGGCTTCCAGGCGCTGCTGCACCGCTGGACGGGCAGCCCCCGGGTCCCGGTCGCGGTGCCGGTCAGCGGCCGCGGCCGGCCCGAGTTCGAGTCCGCCGCCGGCTTCTTCCTCAACACCCTGCTGCTGCAGGCCGACCTCTCCGCCGATCCGGCCTTCACCGAGTTGCTCGGACAGGTCCGGGAGCGGGTGCTCGGCGCCTTCGAGCACCAGGAGGCGCCGTTCGAACGGCTGGTGGAGGAGCTCGCCCCCGGCCGCGGCGGCCGCAGCCCGCTCACTCCGGTGCTGTTCGCCTTCAACGCGCACCCGGCGGGCGACGAGCCCGGCCCGCTGCGGGCCCGCACCGCCGAGGTCGACACCTCCGGCGCCCGGGCCGAGCTGTGCGTCGTGCTGGAGACGGGCGCGGACGGCGGACTGCGGATCGCGTACGAGTACGACCGCGACCTCTTCGAGCAGGTCACCGTGGAGCGGCTGCACGGCCACCTGGGCCGGCTGCTCGCCGGGGCCGCCGCCGACCCGGCGCTGCCGGTCTCCCGGCTGCCGCTGCTCACCGGGGAGGAGGAGCGGCAGCTCGCCGCCTGGAACGCCACCGGGCTGGAGCTGCCCGCCGTCGCCACCGTCGCCGACCTGGTCGCGCAGCAGGCCGACCGCACCCCGGACGCCGTCGCCCTGGTCCGCGGCGGCGAGCAGGTCGGATACCGCGAACTCGACCGCCGGGCCAACCGCCTGGCGCACCGGCTGGTCGCCCTCGGGGTGCGGCCGGGCGACCGGGTCGGCGTGCTGCTGGAGCGCTCCCCCGCCCTGGTGACCGCCCTGCTCGCGGTGCTCCGCGCGGGCGCCGCCTACGTGCCGCTGGACCCGTCCTACCCCGCCGACCGGCTCGGTTACGTCCTCGCCGACGCCGAGGTGCCCGTGCTGATCGGCACCGCGGAGCTCGCGAGCCGGCTGGAGGGCCCGCTGCCCGCCCTGGTCGAACCGGGCGAGGACGCCGGATTCCCCGCCACCGCACCGGAGATCGGCCGCGACGGCGCCGACCCGGCCTACGTGCTCTACACCTCCGGTTCCACCGGGCGTCCCAAGGGCGTCGTCAACACCCACGCGGGACTGCTCAACCACACCGTCTGGCTGCGCGACGCCTTCGCGGTCGACGGCAGCGACCGGGTGCTGCAGAAGACCCCGATCGGCTTCGACGTGTCGCTCTGGGAGCTGCTGGTGCCGCTCACCGCGGGCGCCGCGCTGGTGCTGGCCGAGCCGGACGGCCACCGCGACCCGCGCTACCTGGCCGAGGTGATCGAGCAGCAGCGGATCACCGTGGTGCACTTCGTGCCCTCGATGCTCCAGGTCTTCCTGGACGGCGCCGAGCCGGACGCGCTGCGCGGCGTGCGGCAGATCCTGTGCAGCGGCGAGACGCTGCCCGGCGAACTGGTGCGCCGCTGCCGGGCCGCCGGCATCACCGCCCCGATCGACAACCTCTACGGGCCGACCGAGGCGGCCGTGCACGTCACCCGCTGGACGTGCACGCCCGAGGACACCGCGGGCGTGCCGATCGGCCACCCCGTCGCCAACACGCAGCTGCACGTGCTGGACGCGCACGGCTCGCCCGTCCCGGTCGGCCGTCCCGGCGAGCTGTACCTCGGCGGGGTGCAGGTCGCGGCCGGCTACTGGGGCCGCCCCGACCTCACCGGCGAGCGGTTCCTGCCGGACCCGTTCTCCGCCGACCCGGCGGCCCGGCTCTACCGCACCGGCGACCTCGTCCGGCGCCGCCCCGACGGCGCCCTGGAGCACCTCGGCCGGCTCGACCACCAGGTGAAGCTGCGCGGCCTGCGGATCGAACTCGGCGAGATCGAGGCCGTGCTGACCGGCCACCCCGCGGTCGCCGAGGCCGTGGTGCTGCTGCGCGAGGACACCCCGGGCGAACCCCGGCTGGTCGCCTACTGGGTGCCGGCCCCGGGCGGCCCCGGCGAACCTGCGGAGGACGAGGTCCGCGCGCACCTCGCCCGGCTGCTGCCCGGCTACATGGTGCCCGCGGCGCTCGTCGCCCTGGCCGCCCTGCCGCTCTCCGCCAACGGGAAGACGGACCGCAAGGCCCTCGCCGAGGCGCCCGCCCCGGCGGTCCGCACGGCCGGCTACGAGGCGCCGCGCGACGAGGTCGAGCAGACCCTCGCCGGGCTCTACGGCGAACTGCTCGGCCGTGACCGGGTCGGCATCCGCGACGACTTCTTCGAGCTCGGCGGCCACTCGCTGCTGGCCACCCGGCTGGCCGCCCGGATCCGCCGCGACTTCGGCGTCGACCTCCCGCTCCGGGACCTGTTCGACGCACCGACCGTCGAGGCGCTGGCCGTCCGGGTCGTCGAGGCGGTGCTCGGCGGCCTCGACGAGGACCAGTTGGACGCGGTGCTCTCCGCGGACACCGACCGGGCGCCGGGAACCTGACCGCCACCGACTCCGGCACCGCCACGACCAGAACGCCACGACCAGAACGCCACCGGCCAGAACGAGAGGGCAGCAGGATGGACAGGCGACCGGCACGGATCCCCGAGGTGCTGCACAACCGCAACTTCGCGCTGTACTACACGGGGCAGAGCCTCTCCGTCCTCGGCGACGCGATCGTGCCGGTCGCGCTCGCCTTCGCCGTGCTGGACCTCGGCCGCGGCGCCGGCGCACTCGGCCTGGTGCTCGCCGCCGGCATCGCGCCGGGCGTGCTGCTGGTGCTGGTCGGGGGCGTGGTCGCGGACCGGATCGAACGGCGCCGGCTGATGGTCGCCTGCGACCTGGTGCGGTTCGGCTCGCAGGCCGCCCAGGGCGTGCTGCTCTGGACGGGGCACGCCACCCTGCTCTCCCTGGTGCTGCTCCAACTGGTCTGGGGCACCGCGGCGGCGTTCTTCCGCCCGGCGTCCACCGGCCTGATCGCCGAGTGGGTCGAACCCGACCGGCTGCAGCAGGCCAACGGGATGGTCGGGCTGAGCGACAACCTCGCCTACACGGTCGGCCCGGCCGTCGCCGGCGTGCTGATCGCGGTCTTCGGCCCCGGGGCGGCGCTGCTCGCCGACGCGCTCACCTTCGCCGCCAGCGCCGTCGCCCTCTCGCTCGCCCGTCCGGCGGCACGGACGGCGGCACGGACGGCGGCACGGACGGCGGCGAAGGCGGCCGAGGCGTCGGCCTCGGTGCTGCGCGGACTCGCCGAGGGCTGGCAGGAGTTCCGCTCCCGCACCTGGCTCTGGTCGATGGTGCTGTGGGCGGCGACCTTCCACCTGCTGGCGCTGCCCTCGGTGCTGGTGCTCGGCCCGGCGGTGGCCAAGTCCGACCTGGGCGGGGCCTCCGCCTGGGCGGCGATCGCCGCCTGTTCGGGGCTCGGCGCCGTGGTCGGCGGGGTGATCGCCCTCCGCCACCGGCCGCGGTACCTGCTGCGTGCCACCTTCGTCCCGCTCGGGCTGTACGGCCTGCAGCTGGTGGCGCTCGCGATGCCCGCCCGGACGGCCGTGGTGGCCGCCGCGGCGCTGGTCGGCGGGGTCGGCGTCGCCATGTTCAACGTGTACTTCTACACCGCGCTGCAGCAGCACATCCCGCTGCCGGTGATGTCCCGGGTGGCGTCCTACGAGTGGCTGGGCAGCATCGCCCTGCTGCCGGTCGGCCAGGCCCTGGTCGGGCCGGTGGCCGCGGCGACCTCCGTGCCGGGGGTGCTGCTGGTGGCCGGCGGCTGGATGCTGGTCTCCCCGGTGGTGCTGTACCTGATCCGCTCGGCCCGGGAGCTACGGGCCGTGGACGACTCCCCGGAGACCGTGGTCGCGGACGCGACGCCCGTCCCGGCGGGCGGCGTGGCCTGACGGCCTGTCAGCCGATCGGGGAGCGCTTCGGACCGAGCACGCAGAGCCCGTCGCCCTCCGGGGCGGCGAGCACCGTCCGGCCGGCGTCGGCGGGTCGGCCCACGCCGGCCTGGATGGCGCCGAGGGCCGGCGGCCGGGCCACCTCGGCCCCGCGGTCGTCCGGGACGAGGTCGAGGTGCCGCCGGTTCTTCCCCTTCCGCCGCTCCGGGACGGGCACGGACACCAGCCCGGGGCAGGCGTGTTCGTCCGTGCCGACGACCACCTCGGCGGCGCTCTCCAGCAGGATGCGGTGGCCCGGTGCGGCCGCCCGGGAGCGGGCCGGTGCGGCCGGGTCGAGGGCGTCCACGGCCACCCGGTGGAGCCGCAGGCTCATGCCGCGAACCCCTCCTCGGCGGCCACCCCGGCCCGGTAGGCGAACGCCACCAGCTGCGCACGGTCCTTCAACTCCAGTTTGGTGCGCAGCCGGTAGACGTGGGTGCGCACGGTCGCCTCACCGATGCAGAGCCGGTCGGCCATCTCCAGCGGGGAGAGGCCCTCGGCGATCAGGCCGAGCACCTCCCGCTCGCGGATGGTCAGCGACTGCAGTGCGGAGCGGGTGGCCGGCCGGACCCGACGGCTGCCTGCCGTCCGGTACCACTCCACCAGGCGGTGGGAGACGCTGGGCGAGAAGACGGCCTCGCCGCGGGCGGCGGCCCGGACGGCACCGGCCAGTTCCTCGCGGCTGGTGTCCTTGACCAGCAGGCCGTGGGTGGGCGCCTGCAGCACGTCCTTCACCATGTCCTCGTTGTCGTGCTGGGCGAAGACCACCAGGCGCGGCCGCACGGGCAACCGTTCGGCGTCCAGCCGGCGCAGCAGGTCCAGGCAGGACATGCCGCGCAGGTGCAGGCCGGTGACCAGGACGTGCGGGCCGTGCACGGCGGCCAGGTGGACGGCGCGGGCGCCGCTGTCGGTGGCGGCGACCACGTCGATGTCGGCGGCGGGGGCGAGCAGGGTGCACAGCCCGTCCCGGATGACGGAGGACTCATCGACGATCATGACTCGAACGGACTGCGGGGGCGCACCGGCGGGGTTGCTGCTCCGGGGTGCGACGGCTGGCCCTGGCATCACTACCTCGCAACTCGTGGTCGGCACCGTTTCCCGTGTGATCCATGGTGACGGAGACAAGCGCCCGCGACAGGTGCCACGCGTGTATCGGTAATTAACATACTATCGCGAAGGAATGTTCGGTCAACGGTTTCCGGCCATCACCGACAAAGCACCGCTAACCGGTTAACAGGCATTCAGCGGATTGCCGAACCGACGGGCGCGCGCCGCCACCGGGGCGGATGTGCAATGCGGGCAATCGCGGCCGCGATCCACCACCGGGAACCGCACCGGCCGCCGCCGGGACTTCCCGCCCCACGATCTGCCGCCGAGCGCTTCCGCAAGGCTTCGGCTCGACAGCACCGCCCGCGGGCGCCGCGGCCGGCGGAACCCGGTGCCGGCGGTCGGGATCGGGTCGATCGGCACGCTGTACGCGCGCCGGGAGGCGGCAGTAGAGTCCCACTGAAACTTGCTGCAAGAACTTGCAGAGTGAGAGGACCCGCCATGCCGAGAGTCGTCCCGCCCGTCGCCGACGAGCGCACGGCGCTGACCGCCTACCTGGCCCACCAGCGGCGCGCGCTGCGGGTCACCGCTTACGGTCTGACCGAGGAGCAGGCCCGCATGGCGCCCACCGGCAGTGAACTGAGCATCGGCGGTCTCATCAAGCACGCCGCACGGTGCGAGGAGTTCTGGACCGACCTCATGCTTCAGCGGCAGCGCGGGACGCAGCGAAAGACGGACGAGTCGGACGCGGACGAATTCCGGCTCGCCCCGGACGAGACCCTGACCGCGATCCTGGCCACGTATGCCGAGGCGGCCGATCGGACCGACGCGGTGATCACCGGGATTCCGGACCTCGGGCAGGCCGTTCCGGTGCCGCAGGGGGCTCCGTGGATTCCCGCCGAGGTCGAGGAATGGTCGATCCGCTGGGTCCTGCTGCACTTGATCGAGGAGACGGCACGGCACGGCGGTCACGCCGACGTCATCCGCGAGAGCATCGACGGCGCGACCTTCGACCCGCTGCTCGCCGCGGCCGAGGCGTGGCCCGACCCCTGGGTCCGACCGTGGGAACCCGCGTCCCCGGGCGTCGGCTGACGGCCTGCGGCGAGACGTGCCGGCCCGGCCGGGGCCGAGCCGCTGCGGGCCGGTGTGCTGCCCGCGCCGAACCCGGCAGGTGGCGAAGTCCCGGCGGCGCCGGTCTCCTTGGCGTGGTCGCGGCACTCGC
Source organism: Kitasatospora sp. NPDC093679 (assembly GCF_040683455.1). Classification (NCBI taxonomy): domain Bacteria; kingdom Bacillati; phylum Actinomycetota; class Actinomycetes; order Kitasatosporales; family Streptomycetaceae; genus Kitasatospora; species Kitasatospora sp. NPDC093679. The sequence goes on along the minus strand of NZ_JBFBDW010000002.1, from coordinate 218,162 downwards.
CGCCGATCCGGGGCGAAGTCCCGGCGGCACCGGACATCGGCACCGCCGGGGCGAACCACGGAGTGCGGCTCCGCAGGGGGTGAACCGGACCTACGCCACCAGCAGGCCGGCCACCAGCTCGGCCAGGTCCTCCGGGGAGATGACCCGGATCCCGAGCTCCTCCGCCTTGGCGCGCTTGGAGCCGGCCTTCTCGCCGGCCACCAGCAGGGTCGTCCGCTTGGAGACGGACGAGGACGCCTTACCGCCGGCGCGCTCGATCAGCTCGTTCATCTGGTTGCGGCTGAGGTCGGCCAGCGGGCCGGTCATGCTGCCGGTCACCACCACGGCCTCGCCGGCCAGCGGGCCGGCCGGGCCGTCCTCGGCGGCGGCCGTGGCCGCGGCGGACGGGGTGACGGCCGTGCCGACGCCGTGCGCCGCCAGCTTGTCCAGCACCGGTGCGAGTCCGACGAGTTCGGCGACGATCACGGCGGCCTTGTCCGGGCCGATGCCGTCGACCTCGGCGAGCGCCTCGGCGTCCGCGGCGCGGACGGCCGCCATGCTGCCGAAGTGGGCGGCGATCCGGCGGGACATCGAGCGACCGGTGCCGAGCACGCCGAGCGCGCAGAACACCCGGTTCAGCGGCCGCGTCCTGGCTTCGGCGATCGCCGCGAGCAGGTTGTCGGCGCTGGTGTCGCCCATCCGGTCGAGGGTGAGCAGCTGCTCGCGGGTGAGCGCGAAGAGGTCGGCGAGGTCGGCGACCAGGCCCGCCTCGACGAGCTGGACGGCGCGGGTGCCGCCGAGCCCCTCGACGTCGAGCTGGTCGCGGCCGACGGCGTAGCGGATCGAGGCGACGGCCTGGCAGCCGCGGCCCCGCACGCACCGCCAGCGCTGCTGCGAGGTGTCGATGGCGTCGCCGCAGCGCGGGCAGACGGCGGGGAAGACGATCGGCTGCTCGTCGCCGGTGCGCTGGTCGACCAGCGGCGCCTCGACCCGGGGGATGACGTCGCCGGCCCGGTGGACGAAGACCTGGTCGCCGATCAGCAGGCCGCGGCGGGTGATGTCGGCCGGGTTGTGCAGGGTGGCGTAGGTGATGGTGACGCCGTCGACCTCGACCGGCTCCAGGACGGCGCGCGGGGCGATCACGCCGGTGCGGCCGACGTTCCACTCGACGCCGAGCAGCCGGGTGACCTTGTGCACCGCGGGCAGCTTGTAGGCGACGGCCCAGCGCGGGGCGCGCGAGCCGGCACCGGCCTGCTCCTGGTCGGCCTCGGCGTCGGCCTTCACCACGATGCCGTCGATGCCGAACGGCAGGTCGGCGCGGAGCGCGGCGATCTCCTCGATCCGCTGCCGCACCTCCTCGACGCCCTCGCAGCGGCCGGGGCGGGCGGCGGTGCTCGCGGCGGTGCTGGCACCGAGCGCGGCGAGCCGGTCGAGCAGGGCGCTGTGGCCGAGGCCGCCGAGCCCGATGGCGCCGTAGGCGAAGAAGGTGAGTTCGATGCGGTAGGGGCGGTCCTTGGCGCGCAGGGTGCCGGCGGCGCCGTTGCGGGGGTTGGCGAAGGGGGTGGCGCCGTGTGCGGTGCGCACCTCGTTGGCGTGCTCGAACTGGCTCTGGGTGAGCAGGACTTCGCCGCGCAGCTCGACGTCGATCGGCTCGGCGAGGGTCTGCGGCAGGCCGAGGACGGCGTCGGCGGCGTGGCCGATGTCCTCGCCGGCGAGGCCGTCGCCACGGGTGATCAGGCGGACGAGCCGGCCCTCGCGGTAGCGGGCCGCGACGGCGAGGCCGTCGAGCTTGGGCTCGACGCACCAGCCGTCCACCGGGCGGCCGAGGCGGCACTCCAGGCCGGCGGCCCAGGCGGTGAGCTCCTCGGCGGAGAAGACGTTGTCGAGGCTGAGCATCGGCACGCTGTGCGGGACGTCGCCGAGGGCGGCGCCGCCGGCCACCTTGCCGGTGGGCGAGTCGGGCAGCGCCTCGCCGGGGTGGGCCTGCTCCCAGGCCTCGATCGAGCGCAGCAGCGCGTCGTACTCGTCGTCGCCCAACGGCGTGGAGCCGTCGGCGTAGTAGGCCGCGGCCGCCTGCACGGCGGTGGCGACGGCATCGGCATAGGCGGCGTGGGTGGCCAGGGCGGCTGCGTCCTTCATGTCGAACATCATCTCGACCGCCACCGACATTCGGAGGGCCGGGTTCCGGCCCGTCGGCCCGTCCCGACGCCGGCGACCGGACGGACAGGTTCCGCTTTGCCAAACAGTCTATTTCGACTGATAGATTTAGACCATGCCACGACGCGCTCTCGACCACCCGATCGTCCCGGCCCTGCTCGGCCTGCTGCTCGAAGGCGACGCCCATCCGCACCGGATCCTCGCCGAGCTGCGGGAACGCAGCGCCCACCACGCCGCGGCGGTCAACCGCGGCACCCTCTACAACACCGTCGCCGCCCTGGAGGAGGCCGGCTGGGTGGCCGCCCACGGCCAGGAACGCACCGGGAACCGCCCCGAGCGGACGGTCTACGGCATCACCGGGGCCGGCCGTGAGGAGCTCGTCCGCCGGCTGGACCATCAGATCCGCACCCCGGAACGGGAGTTCTCGCCCTTCCTCGGCGCGGTCGGCCACCTCGGCGCACTCGGCCCCGAGCGCGCCCGCGACGCGCTGGCGGAACGCGCCCGCCGCCTGCGCGAACGCACCGCCGAGGACGAACGACGCCTGGCCCAGGCCCTGGCCGCGGGCGTGCCCAGGCTGTTCGTGATCGAGGCCGAGTACGCGCTCGCCCTCGCCCGCACCGAGACCGCCTGGGTCGAGTCGCTCGCCGAGGAGATCCGCACCGGCACGCTCGCCTGGCCCGCCGGCCCCACCCCGTCCCGGGAACAGGACGGAGGCGACCGTGACTGAGCGTCTGCTCTTCGGCATCTACCCCGGCGGCGTCTGCGGCGACGACGACGGCGACCTCGCCGTCGGCCCGCCGGACGACCCCGACCGCGTCACCGCCCTGCTGGACCGGCTGCAGGGCCGCCCCGGCCGGCCCTTCCTGGTCCGCGCCTACACCGCCTTCGACGACACCACCGCACCCGGCGGCCCGCATCCGACGGCCACCCCGGCCGGAGCCGAGCGGTACGCCGTCCGCGGCCGCCGGCTGGACCTGGTCGCGCAGTACCGGTCGGCCGCCGGAGACGTCCCCGGGTACTGCACCTTCCTGCGCGAACTCGTCGGCCGGTACGGCGCGGTGACGCAGACCCTGCAGGTGACGGAGGAGCCGAACGTCACCGGCAACCCCCTCTTGGACGGCGACCACCCGGCCGTCCGGGAGGCGATCGTGCACGGCGTGCGCGCCGCCCGGGACCAGGCCCGCGAACTCGGCCACCACCACCTGCGGATCGGTTTCAACACCACCCCGCTGTTCGGCCCGGCGACGTCCTTCGTCACCGAGCTGGCCGAGCTCGGCGGCCCCGACTTCCGCGCCGAACTCGACTACGTGGGGCTGGACTTCTTCCCCGACGTGTTCCGCCCGGTCGCGCCGGCCGAGCTCGCCGACACGGTCGCCGCGGTGCTGCGCCACCACCGCGAGAACGTGCTCGCGCCCGCCGGCCTCGGGCACCTGCCGCTGCACGTCACCGAGCACGGCTGGCCCACCGGCCCGGGCCGGACGCCGCAGCGGCAGGCCGAGATCGTCGAGACGGTCGTCCGCACCGTCGCCGAGCACGCGGCAGCGCTCGGGCTGAGCGGGTACACCCACTTCTCGCTGCGCGACGCCGACAGCGGCGGGCCCGGGCTCTTCCACCGCTTCGGGCTGACGGCGGACGACCACACGCCCAAACCCGCCTTCGACACCCTGTGCGCCCTCGTCGAGCGGTACACGGTCTGAGGGCCGGCACGGGCCAGACTGGTATCGGACCGGCCGCCGCCGACGGGAGACCAGCGTGACCACGGGCAGCTACGCGCACGTCAACGGGCTCGACCTGTACTACGAGGAGCACGGCAGCACGACCGGCCGGCCGCTGGTCGTGCTGCACGGCGGCCTGCTGACCGTCGAGCTGTGCTTCGGCACGCTGCTGCCCGCGCTGACCCGCGGCCGCCGGGTGATCGCCCCGGAACTCCAGGGGCACGGCCGCACCCGCGACACCGACCGCCCGTACCGGATCGACCTGCTGGCCGCGGACGTGCTCGCCCTGCTCGACCGCCTCGGCGTCGAACGCACCGACGTCCTCGGCTTCAGCCTCGGCGGCTACGCCGCCCTGCAGCTCGCGCTGGACCACCCGGAACGGGTCGACCACCTCGTGCTCGCCTCGGTCAACTACCGCCCGGACGGCTACCACGAGGAGATCCACGCCTCCGAACTCCCCTCCGGCTCCAGCCGGTTGCCCACCCCGGAGGACTTCGCCGAGATGCGCGCCGCCCACCTCGCCGTCTCCCCCGAGCCGGAGCACTTCGACGCCTTCCACGCCAAGGTCTCCGACGCGGTGGCCGCCTTCGGGGGATGGCCGGCCGAGCGGCTCCGCACGCTGCGGGCCCCCACCCTGCTGGTCGTCGGCGACCACGACTTCGTCCGCCTCGACCACGCGGTCGAGATGTACGAGCTGATCCCGGACGCCCGCCTCGCCGTCCTCCCGCGCACCACCCACATGGACGTGATGCGGCGCACCACCCTGCTCGCCCCGCTGCTGGAGGGCTTCCTGCCGACCGGCTGACCCGGCCCCGGGGAGGCGGACGACCCGCCCCCGCTCGCCCAACCGGGCGGGGGCGGGCCGTCCGGGCCGCCGCGATCGACCGGAACAACCCCTTTGACCTGCTCCGCACCGTCCGCGAACATGCTCCGGTGACCGTCGAGACCACCCTCGCCAGGGCCGAGGCCGACCTCCGTGCCGGCCGGACACCCGTCGCCCTCCAGCGTCTGCGCGGGCTGGTCGGCTCCTGCCCGGCCGACCTGACGGCCCGGCGGCGGCTCGCCGAGGTCTACCGGCTGTACGGCGAACCCGCCCAGGCCGGCCGCTGGGCGTACCTGGACGAGGAGCGCGACCCGGCCGAGACCGCCGCCTTCGAGGCCCGCTACGCCGACCCGGTGCGGCGGATGGCCGCCCTGGCCTGGCGCGGCCCGGAGCACCGGGCATCGACCGCGACCGCCCGGGCCCGGCTCGCGGAGGTCCGTGAGGCCGCCTCCGCGCAGCTCGGGCGGCCGGCCCGCTGGTGGGACGTGCAGGAGGAGGCCCGCGGGGCCGCCGCCGCGGAGCAGGACGGCGGCACCCTGTTCTGCGCCGGATTCGCTCTGCTCGGCCTGCTGCTGCTCGGCCTCGCCGTGCTGGGCGCCGTCACCGCCGTGCGGTGGCTGCTCTGACGCCGTCTCCGCAGGCCATCGCCTTGAGCTCGGCTTGACACACAATTGACCTGATCACGGGCGAGGTGCGCCGGGGCCCGTCGCTACCGTCGGGGCCATGCCACCCCTCTCCCGGACGCCGGCGATCCCGGTGCTGCCGTACCGCAAGCCGACCCGTGGCCGCGACTACTGGGTCTTCGACGACGTCCTGCCGGACGCGGAGGCCGTCCGGACCCGCACGCTGGCCCGCCAGGACTGGAGCGAGGGGTACCCGCACAAGCCGGAGACCTGGCCGGGCCTGCGCACCATGCCCGGTCTGGAGCCGGACGAACTCGCCCACGTCGAGGCCCTGGTGATGCAGGCCACCGGCGCCCGCCGGATCTGGCCGGAGACCGGGCCGGGCGGCGCCACCGTCAACCACAACTGCATCCAGGTGGTCGGCCGGGACGAGTGCGAGCCGCGCCCGCACACCGACTCGCGGCTGGTGTGCCGCTACGCCGCCGTGCTCTACCTCAACCCCTCGGCCCCCAAGGACTGCGGCACCAGCTTCTACCGCCAGCAGATGCCGAACGGCGCGCTCGGCGGCAACATCGTCGCCGCGCCGCACAACAACCTGGTCGACGCCCTGGGCACCCGCTTCGTCCCCTCGAACGCCTTCGTCGAGGACGTCCGCGTCCCGCACCGCTTCAACCGGCTGCTGCTCTACAGCGCCAACATCATCCACACCGCGACCGGTTACTGGGGCAGCACGCTGGAGGACAAGCGGATGACCGCGGTCTTCTTCTGGATGGCCTGATCCGCACCCCGACACCCGCCGCATACCCGGTATGTAAGTACGTCTAGGGTCTCACTCGAGCACGCCTCCGACCGGGGGCGGGTCCGAGGGGAGGGGCTCCATGACGACCGCCGGGAAGAGGCTTCGCAGGCGCACGGCAACGGCTCTGCTCACGGCGGTGGCGACCGCCCTGGCCGTGGGCGGCTGCGCCTCGTTCGACACCACGGCACCGAAGGAGGCCCGCGACCGCGCCTCGGCGGTCTCCCGGGACACCGCCGTGCCGGGCGTCGACTGCCGGAAGGCCACCTGCGTGGCGCTCACCTTCGACGCGGGCCCGAGCGAGTACACGCCGAAGCTGCTCGACGTCCTCAAGCAGGAGAACGCGCACGCGACCTTCTTCATGCTCGGCAAGAACCACGTCGAGAAGCACCCGGACACCGTCCGGCGGATCGTCGCCGAGGGGCACGAGCCGGCCAACCACACCTGGACGCACCGGATCCTCACCGACATCGCGCCGGACGAGGCCCGCAAGGAGATCTCCCTCACCCAGGACGCGGTGCAGCGCATCACCGGCGAGCGGCCGGTGCTGATGCGCCCGCCGCAGGGCCGCACCGACGAGGACGTGTCGAGGATCTGCGCCGAACTCGGCGTCGCCCAGGTGCTGTGGAGCGTCACCGCCAAGGACTACGACACGAACGACTCGGCGCTGATCCGCCAGCGGGTGCTCGACCAGGTCCGCCGCGACGGCATCATCCTGCTGCACGACATCTACCCGGGCACCGTCCCCGCCGTGCCGGGCATCCTCGCCGAACTCCACCGCCGCGGCTACACCGTGGTGACGGTCTCGCAGCTGCTCGCCCCGGCGGCCCCGCAGCCGGGCGCGGTGTACCGCCCCTGACGGCCGGTCGGGCGCCGCCGGCCCGGACCTCGCGACGAGGCCCGGGCCGGCGGCTCCCGCTACGGCGGGGCGACCTACTGGTACACGCGGACGTAGTCCACGAGCATCTTCTGCGGCAGCACGGTGGTGGCGTCGGGCGCGCCCGGCCAGTCGCCGCCCACCGCGTTGTTGAGGATCAGGTAGAACGGGTGGTCGTACACCCAGGGGCCGCGGGTGGCCTCCAGGGCGGTCCGGTCCACGGTGAAGAAGGCGTTGCCGTCCACGTAGAACGTCATGTGGGCGGAGTCCCAGTCCACCGCGTAGGTGTGGAACGCGTTGGCGAAGTCGGTGCCCGCCAGGGTGTACGGCGAGCCGTACCCGCCCGCACCGTTGTAGGCGGGCGCGTGCAGCGTCGAGTACACCGAGTCGGCGACCTTGCCGACGTGCTCCATGACGTCGATCTCACCCGAGTACGGCCACGGCGTACCGGTCTTGAAGTCGGAGCCGAGCATCCAGAACGCCGGCCACAGGCCCTGGGTGCCGGTCACCTTGATCCGCGCCTCGGCGTGGCCGTAGGTGAAGTCGAAGTGGCCCGAGGTGTTGATCCGTCCCGAGGTGTACTGGCAGACGGTGCTGCCGGAGAGCGGGTCGCGCGGGCAGGCCGATCCGGGGGTGACCTCCTTGCGGGCCTCGATCACCAGGTTGCCGGTGCCGTCCTGGTACAGGTTCTTGTTGCCGGTGGTGTAGTACTCCAGCTCGTTGTTGACGCCCGCTCCGGGGTCGGTGGTCCACTTGCCGGCGTCCGGCGCGGTGCCGTTGGAGCCGTTGAACTCGTCGCCGAAGACCAGCCGGCCGGCCGGGAAGGTCGGGTTCGGCGGCAGCGGCGGCGGGGTGACGGGGCTGCCGCCGGTGCCGAACACCTGGAACTCCCAGAGCGAGTAGCCGTACTGGCCGACCCGGGCGGTGCCGTACATCCGGACGTACCGGCCGGTGCCGTTCAGGTTGGAGACGGTCTCCTTGAACCCCTTGCCGGTGGTGGTGGAGTAGATGTCCGTCCAGTTGACGGCGTCGCCCGACACCTGCAGCTTGTACGCGGTGGCGTAGGCCGGGTCCCACTGCAGGACGACCTTGTGGACGGTGGCGGTGGCGCCGAGGTCGACGTAGATCCAGCCCGGGTCGCTCCAGGCGGAGGTGGCCCAGCGGGTGGCCGGGTCCTGGTCGACCGCCTTGCTCGGGGTGCAGTTGCCGCAGCCGCCGTCGTTCTGGCTGCTGGAGGCCACCGCGGGCCTGTTGTACGAGAGTTGGACGTCGCCGCCGCCGGTGCCGCCGCCCGGGGTGCCGTAGACCTGGAACTCCCAGAGCGAGTAGCCGTACTGGGTGGCGCGGGCGGTGCCGTACATCCGGACGTAGCGGCCGGTGCCGTTGACGGTGAGGTTCTGGGTGCCGCCGGTGCCGCTCGCGGTGGTGTGGACGTCCGTCCAGGTGCTGCCGTCGGCGGAGGTCTGCAGCTTGAAGCCGGTCGCGTAGGCCGCCTCCCACTGCAGGACGACCCGGCTGACGGTGGCGGTGGCGCCGAGGTCGACCTGCAGCCACTGCGGGTCGCCGAAGGCGCTGGACCAGCGGGTGCCGGCGTTGCCGTCGACGGCGGCCGAGGCGGGGAAGGCCACGCCGTTCTCGGTGGAGGAGGCGGTGACGGTCTTGCCCTGCGAGAGCAGGCTCTCCGCCGCGGGGGCGGCCGGCGCGAACGGCACGAGCAGGGCGCCGAGGGCCAGGACGAGGGCGGTGAGCAACCGGGTCAGCACCCGGTGGGGGCGCGCCGCGGCGGCCGGTGGTGCGGTGGTCATGGGGAACTCCAGCTGGGTGGGGGTGGTGCGGAGTCGACTGCGGTGCACGGGTGGGGCGGTGCGGCCGGCGCGGGCGGTCCGCGGGCCGGCGGCTGCGTGCGGGTGTGGTCCACGGCCGTCCTCGGTGTGGGGGAGCGGTCAGGCGGAGTCGCGCAGGACCAGTGCGGTGGGCAGCACCAGCGCCGGCCCGGCCTCCTCCCCCGCCGCCAACCGCTGTACGAGGCGCACGAGTTGGCGGCCGAGCTGCTCGATGGGCTGGTGCACGGTGGTGAGCGCGGGCTCGGCGGTGCGGGCGCAGTCCACGTCGTCGAAGCCGACCACGGCCACGTCCTCGGGCACCCGTCGGCCCGCCCGGCGCAGCGCCTCCAGCGCACCCACGGCCATCAGGTCGGAGGCGGCGAACAGGCCGTCGATCCGCGGCTCCTCCGCCAGCAGCCGGGCGGTGGCGGCCCGCCCGCCCTCGACCGTGAAGTCGGCCTCGGCGACCAGCGGACGGCGGTGCCCCCGGACGGTCTCCCGCAGGTAGGCGCCCAACCGGTCCTGCCCGGCCGGCGTGGACGAGGGCCCGGCCACGGTCGCGATCCGGGTGCGGCCGATCCTCTTGAGGTACCGGACGGCGGCCGCCGCACCGCCCGCGTTGTCCACGCCCACACAGGGCAACTGCACATCGCCGTAAGCGCGTTCACAGCAGACCACGGGCACGCCGGTACCGGCGAGCAACCCGGGCAGCGGGTCGCGGTCGTGCACCGAGGCGAGCACCACACCGTCCACGTGGCCGCCCCGCACGAACTGCTCGATCCGCCGCCGGCCGGCCGCCGACCCGGCCAGCAGGATCACCAACTGCTCGTCGGACTCCTCGAGTTCCGCGGTGGCCCCGCGGATCAGCGTGGGGAAGAAGCCCTCCGAGAAGACCTGGCCCATGCCCTCCGGCAGCACCAGCGCGTAGGAGCCGGTGCGGCGGCTCACCAGCGAACGGCCGGCCTGGTTGGGCACGTACTGCAGATCGGCGACGGCCCGCAGCACGGCCGACCGGCGGCGCTCGCTGACGGGGTGCGACCCGCTGACCACCCGGGAGGCGGTGGCCCGGGACACCCCGGCCCGCCGGGCCACGTCCTCCAGGGTCGGCCGGTGCCACTCCGGGGCGGTCAGGTCCACGAGCCGTCCTCCTCAGGACCGACGATGTTGAGAGAGCGCTCTCTCACCAGCGCCACGAGAGTGCCCCCGAAAAACCTCCGGTGTCAATGGGCGTGCACCTGACTGCCGGCCAGAAGGGAGAAAATGCTCTCCAGCTTGGGTGCACGACGCCAGGGACGCGTGGTGCACCCCTCAGGCGGACTGCCGTACGACCAGCGTCGGCCGGAACACCACCATCGGCATCGTCTTCGCCGGCTCCGCGATCTGCCGCAGCACCAGCCGCGCCATCTCGGCCGCCATGTCCTCCACCGGCTGCCGCACGGTGGTCAGCTGCGGGTCGCAGGCCAGCGCCGCGCTGCTGTCGTCGAAGCCCACCACCGCCACGTCCTCCGGGACGCGCCGCCCGCTGCGCGACAGCACCGGCAGCGCCCCGAGGGCCATCAGGTCGGAGGCGATGAACACCGCGTCCAGGTCGGGCGCGCGCTCCAGCAGCGCCCGCATCGCCGCGGCCCCGCCGTCCTGGGTGAAGTCGCCCTCGACGTGGACGGCCTCGCCGCGTCCGTGCGCCGCGAGCGCGTCGCGGAAGCCGTCGAGCCGCTCCCGGCTGGCCGGCATGTCCAGCGGTCCGCTGATGGTGGCGATCCGCTGCCGTCCGAGTCCGACGAGGTGGTCGACGGCCAGCCGGACGCCCTCGCGCTGGTCCACGTCGACGTAGGCGATCGAGGCGGAGGAGGCGGGCCGGGAGGCCAGTACGGCCGGGATGCGGGCCTCGGTGAGCCACTGCGGCAGCGGGTCGGAGGCGTGCGAGGAGACCAGGATCACGCCGTCCACGTGGCCCTGCCGGAGGTAGCCCTGCAGCTGGCCGCGCGACTCCGCGTCGTCGGCCAGCATCAGCACCATGGCCATCCCCTGCGGCCGCAGCACCTGGATCACGCCGCTCACCACCCGGCCGAAGTGCGGGTCGGTGAACATCCGGCCGACGAAGGGGTCGAGCGGCTGCCCGCGGCGCTCCGCCTCGGAGACCACCAGCGCCACCGAGTTGGTGCGCCGGGTGACGAGCGAGCGGGCCGCGGAGTTCGGCACGTAGTTGGTCGCGGCGACGGCCTCCTCGACGATCCGGCGCAGCTCCGGGTCGACGGTGGACTTGCCGTTCACCACGCGGGAGACGGTCGCCCGGGACACGCCGGCCACCTTCGCGACGTGCTCCAGTGTCACGGGTCTGGTCGAGGGAGGCAGATCGGTGGTCACGCTGCCAGTTATACCCCGTGGGACGTGGCGGCCCGCCCCCGCCTCCCGAACCGGCCGTTCGGGTGCCGCCCGCCCTCCGCCCGGGCGGGCCCACCAGCCCCGCCGTCCGGGGCCGGCTACCGGTCCTGGCGCGGCGCGTACCACCAGACGCCCAGCACCACCAGGAAGGAGAGCGCGGAGAATCCGGTGCACCACCAGGCGGTGCCGGTGCGGCCTTCCATCCAGGCGTCGGTGGCCACGGTCAGTGCCCAGAGCTGGCCGATCACGACGGTGCAGACGAGTGCGACCCGGGCGCTGAGCATCGAGGAGCGCTCCGGCTCGTGCTCGCCGCCCGCGCCGGGCCCCGGGCCCGGGGAGTGCACCCGCGGGTCGGCGTAGCCGCTGGTCGCCCGGATCTGCGGGTAGCGTTCGTGCAGCGGCCGGTTGAGGCCGGGCTGTTCGCTGCCGGCGTGGTACTCCTCGGGGGCGGTCACGAGTCGCAGCCGATCCGGTCGGCGAGGTCCGGGTCCCGTTCGCGCAGGCCGCGACAGAGGCCGGCCTGCGGGTCCTCGCCGGAGCGGGCGGTGCCGACCGCCCAGACCGCGCCGCGGGCGTCCTCGACGAGCAGCACCCTGGGCAGCGGCCGGGGCGGCGGCCCGGCGGTGACCTCTCCGGTGCGGATGTCGAACTCGCCCTCGTGGCAGGGGCAGTACAGGTCGCCGTCGCGGCCGTGGTCGGGGCGGCGGACGACGCCGCAGGCGAGGTGGGTGCAGATCGTCGACCAGCCGACCAGGGTGCCGTCGGAGAGCCGGGCGGCGATCGCCCGGTCGTCCTCGCCGGGGTAGGCGAAGGAGACGGCCTGGCCGCGGCCGATCCGGTCGGCGACCCGCAGCGGGGTGGCGGTGCCGTCGCCGTGCCGGGGCAGTACGCCGGCGGCGACGACGGTGGAGCCGACGGCGAGGCCGCCGGAGACGGTGGCGACGATCCGCAGGTAGTCGCGGCGGGTGGTGAGGGAGTCGGCGGAGATCCGGTCGACCAGCGCCGCGTGTTCGAGCGGGGTCCCCCCGTTGTCCGACGGGTCGGTCATCGCGGGGCTCCGTTCCCGGGCGTGGGCCGCCCGTTGACCTCGACGAGCGGCAGCAGGCCGCCCGGGACGGGTGCGCGGCGCTCGGCCGGCACGACGACGGCGACGCCGGTGGCCACCTCGGCGTCACCGAAGGCGAACTGCGCGGAGACCTCGACGCCGGGCCGCTCGGCCCGGAGCTCCTCGACCGTTCCGTAGAACAGGGCGCCGGTCGGGCAGACGGTGGCGCACATCGGTGCCAGTCCGCGGGAGGTGCGGTCGTAGCAGAGGTTGCACTTCATCTGCAGCTTGGCGTCGAGGTCGATCTTGGGGACGCCGAACGGACAGGCGTTGACGCAGTTGGCGCAGCCGATGCAGCGGGTGGGGTCGGCCTCCTGGACGACGCCGTCGGCGGTGATCAGGATCGCGTCGGCCGGGCAGACCTGGGCGCAGGGCGCGACCGGGTCCTCGCAGTGCATGCAGAGGGTGGGCAGCGAGGCCACCGAGTGGCCCTCGTCGGGGTAGTCGAGGTGGATCATCGACTTGCCGCGGTGCGAGTCGCACTCACGGCAGGCGGAGACGCAGGCCTGGCAGCCTATGCAGCGTCCGGGGTCGATGAAGACGGTCCTGCCGAGCATCCGGTCAGCCCCTCTCGGCGGTGCCGCGCCCCTGCGGGGCGGTCGGCGGCAGCGGGTCGGTGCGCGAGGCCTGCGCCTGCGGGTAGGCGGTGCGCCCGGGCGGCACGGGTGGGGCGGGTACCTCGTCGAGGTGCTCGGCCCGTTCGATCCGCACGGCGCACACCTTGTACTCGGGGATCTTGGAGCGCGGGTCGAGGGCGTCGATCGTCAGCTGGTTGGCGGCGACGGGGTACGGCCAGTGGTAGGGCACGAAGACGTGGTCGGTCCGGATCGCCTCGGTGACCAGCGCGGGCAGCACGGTCGCGCCGCGGCGGGTGACGACGCGGACGGCGTCGCCGGTGCGGAAGCCGTGCGAGGGGTGCACCTCGACCCAGGGCCGCGGGGTCTGCTCGACCAGTCCGCCGAGCCGCCGGGTCTGGTTGCCTGAGAGGTAGTGCGCGACGGTGCGCCCGGTGGTCAGCGTCATCGGGTACTCGTCGTCGTACGGGTCGGCGGGCGGGTGCCACTCGACGACCTGCAGGTGCACCGTGCCGTCCGGGTGGTAGGTGCGGCCGTCCTCGAACAGCCGCGGGGTGCCGGGGTGGTCGACGGAGGGGCAGGGCCAGGCGATGCCGCCGGTCTCCTCCAGCCGCTCGTAGGTGATGCCGTGGTAGTCGACGACGGTGCCGGCGGAGGCGCGGCGCAGTTCGTCGAAGACCTCGCGGGAGCCGGCGAAGCGGAACTTGTCGCCGGCGCCGAGGCGTTCGGCGAGTTCGCAGAGCACCCGGGTGTCGGTGAGGACGCCGGGCGGCGGGTCCTGGGCCTTGTTGTGCTTGACCACCCGGGCCTCGGCGTTGGCCATCACGCCCTCGTCCTCGGCCCAGGTGGTGACCGGCAGCACGACGTGCGCGTCGGCGGCGGTCTCGGAGAGGAAGAAGTCGAGCTGGACGTGGAAGTCGAGGGTGTCGTAGCCCTCCTTCACCACGGAGTGGTGCGGCAACGAGACGAAGGGGTTGTTGCAGACGCCGAGCAGGCCGCGGATCTCGCGGCGCCGCATCTGGTGCACCATCTCCATCATCGAGGTTCCGGCGGTGGGCAGTTCGGTCTCGTCGATGCCCCAGATCTCGCTGATCTGCCGGCGGTGCACCGGGTCGAGGATGGACCGTCCGCCGGGCAGCAGGTCGGCCTTCTGCCCGTGTTCGCGGCCGCCCTGGCCGTTGCCCTGGCCGGTGATGGTGCCGTAGCCGCAGCCGGGGCGGCCCAGGTTGCCGGTGGCGGTGCAGAGGTTGATGACGGAGAGGCAGTTCTCCACGCCCTGGGTGTGGTGCTCGATGCCGCGGGCGTGCCAGGCCATGGCGCGCGGCGCGCCGCCGAACAGCCGTGCCACCCGGACGACCTGTTCGGCGGGGATCCCGCAGATCTCCGCGGCCCGTTCGGGGGTGTACGCGGCGACGGCCGCCCGGACCTCGTCCCAGCCGCTGGTGTGCCCGGCGAGGAAGGCCTCGTCGGTGAGGCCCTCGCGGACGACGGTGTTCAGCACCGCGTTGAAGAACGCCGAGTCGGTGCCGGAGCGCAGCGCCACGTGCACGTCGGCGGTGCGGGCGATCGCGGTCTGCCGCGGGTCGACGACGATCAGCACCGCGCCGCGGTCCCGGGCGCCCCACACGTACTGGGTCATCACGGGGAAGCACTCGCCGACGTTGGCCCCGGCGATCAGCAGGCAGTCGGTCTGCAGGATGTCGGCGAACGGGTTGGCGGCGCGGTCGATGCCGAAGGCGAGCTTGTTGGCGCCGGCGGCGCTGACCATGCAGAGCCGGCCGTTGTAGTCGACGTGCCGGGTGCGCAGCGCGACCCGGGCGAACTTGCCGACCAGGTAGGTCTTCTCGGAGAAGAGGCTGGCGCCGCCGAGCATGCCGAAGGCGTCCCGACCGTGCTCGGCCTGGATCGCGCGGATGCGTTCGGCGACGTGGTCGAGGGCCTCCTCCCAGCCGACCTCGCGGAAGGGCTCGCCCCGGGAGCGGCGCAGCAGCGGGGCGGTGAGCCGGTCGGGGTGGTTGACCTGCTGGTAGGCGTTGAGGCCCTTGGGACACAGCCGCATCCGGTTGATGTCGTGGTTGCGGGGTTCGACGCCGAAGACCTTGCCGCCGGCGACGCGCAGGTACATGCCGCACTGGACGCCGCAGAAGCAGCAGTGGGTGGGCACCAGGGTCTCGTCGCCGAGGTCGGCGCGCCAGCCGGCCGCCGGCAGGCCGCCCGCGTCGCGGAAGCCGCGGGTGCCGGGCGGGGCGATCACCGGGTCGATGCGGCGGGCGGAGTCGGTCACCGGAAGCCCCGTTTCACCTGGGCGAGGTAGGCGCCGCCGCGCAGCACCCGTTTGCAGCGGGGGCAGGTCTCGGCCCAGCTGTCGAAGTCGAGGTGGAGGTCGCGCATGGTGCCGCGGAGGTTGGCGACGTAGGCGGCGGTGTCGATCGGCCGTCCGCAGCTTCGGCAGTGCAGGATCTCGCCGTCGGTGCGGGAGACCAGTTTGAACAGCTGCATGCCGACGGCGGCGGGGCGCTGCACGATGTGGAAGAACTTGCCGAAGGGCAGGTGGACCAGGGTGAGCACGACGGACGCCATGTGCAGCACGGACAGGAACTGGTAGCCGCCGCCCTGGAGGGCGATCTCGGAGAAGGTGAGCAAGAGCCCGGTGACGGAGACGGTGATCAGGGCGAGCAGCGGGACGAGGTCGTAGCCGAAGCGCTGTCCGGTGACGGCCTGCCGGTCGCGCATCCGGCGCCACAGGAAGTAGCCGCTGCCGCCGATCACCATCACGGCGGCCAGGTCGAGTCCGTGGTAGAGCGCCCAGCCGAGGGCGCTGTCGTAGGTGAAGCCGAAGACCTCGATGCCCCACAGCCGCATCCGGTAGCCCGGGCCGTCCGGGCCGACGGCGGTGAAGGTGAACCAGCCCCAGGTCAGCGGGAAGGTGATGGCGGCGGCCAGCAGGCAGCCCCAGAAGAGGAGTTGGTGGGCGGCCCAGCGGGCGTGCGAGCGGGCGCCGAGGAACTTCTGGAAGCCGAGGTAGGTGACGGCGAGCCGGGGCAGGGCGGTGGGCAGCCGGCGCAGGTTGTGCCGGGAGAGGGCGGCGCGCCGTCCCTGGCGGAACAGGCGGGCAGCCGCGGGGGCGGAGATCCAGACGGTGTAGCGGTGGACGACGCCGAAGGTGAGGAAGACGGTGGCGACGGCGTAGGGCACCAGTGCGGAGTCGAAGTCGCGCAGTCCGCGGCTGCCGAGCACGATCGCGAGGATCAGCAGCAGCGAGGCGCCCGTCGCGGCGAGGAGGGCCCGCAGGGCGACCCGCCGCGGCGGTGCGGGCTCGGGCGGGGGTGCAGGCGGTGCCTCCTCCGGCAGGCTGGTCGTGGCCACCCGGGCCTCCCGTCGTCGTGTCCGGCCGTGCGCAGGGATCCCGACGACCGTATGCGGCGCGGCCGTTCGCGGCCCGCCGGGGCGGCCGGGCGGGTGAGCGCCGGCGGTGCCCGCGGCGGGCCCGTCAGGACAGCGGGCGGACGGGGGTGCCGTCCGCGCGGGCGCCCTCGACGGTGGGCCGGTCCGGGCCGGGCAGCTCGACCGCCAGGGTGCGGTCGCGGACGGCCCGGTCGGCGGCGCCCGGCTCGTGGACGGTGAGGCTGACGACGCGGCGGCTGGCGGCGGCGAGCAGCAGGTCGTGCCCGTCGGGGGCGCGCCACCGGCTCCAGGCCACGGTGTCCTGGTCGAAGCGGCTGCAGCCGCGGCCCTCGGCGTAGCCGGTCCTGGCCGGTTCGGCGGCGCCGGGCAGCAGCAGTTCGGTGGCGGCGGAGCCGGTGCCGTTCCAGCGGTCGGTGCGCAGGCAGACCCAGGTGGCGGTGCCGGCCCGCTGGGGCAGCGGCTGGACGGCGAAGGCCCAGGCGTTCAGCGCCTTCACCCCGGGGGCGCGCTCCGGGATCGCGCAGACGGTGCGGGCCCAGGTGGTCAGCGCCTCGCTCCCGGTGGCCTCGCGGGGTGCGCGGGCGGCCCCGGTGGTGGGCGGCGGGGTGTAGGTGAGGTGGGCGGGGGCGAGGCCGCCGAGGTCGGCGAGCAGGAAGGCGTGGTTCTCGGCGACCTCGCGGGAGGAGCGCAGTTGCAGGGCGGTGAGGTCCTGGCAGCCGTCCGCCGGGGGTGCGGGCACCGGGTCGGTGACGCCGTCCTTCCGGCCGAGCGGGCGGGCGGGTGTGTCGGGGGCGCGGAGGCTGCGCAGCGAGGCCTCGGAGATCCAGGGGGCGAGCAGGTAGCGGACGGCGTCGCCGGTGCGGTGCAGCACCAGCGCGGCGGCGGTGGTGACGTCGGAGTCGTCGGCGCGGGCGAGCTGCAGGCCGCGGCCGTCCGTCCAGCGGGCGATCCGGCCGCCGTCGGAGAGCAGCACGACCTCGTCGCCGTCGACGCTGCCGGCGTAGAGCAGCTGCGGGGGTGCGGCGGGCGGACCGCCGGCGGTGCCGGGTTCGCGGCCGGTGGGTCCGGCGCCCGGGACGGCGCCGTCCCAGGCGGCGAGGGCGCGGCCGAGCAGGGCCCGGTCGCCGGTGCGGTCGCCCCGGGCGGGCCAGGCGGTGTGGTCGAGCCGGGCGGTACGGCGCCACAGGCCGGGGTCGGCCCGGACGAGTGCGTCGGGACGGGCCGCGGTGACCGCGTCGGAGCTCGGCAGCCGGAGGGCGGGCGCGCGGGACTCGTGCCGGAGCATGTGGGCACCGACGGCGAACGGCAGGAACAGCAGGGCCGCGCCGGCGATCCGGGCGGCGCGCCGGCGGCGGATCAGGTCGGCGGGCTGGACGCGCACGGTGCACGGGTCGAAGCGCTCGCCGTCCCACTGGGCGGCGAGGTCGGCGGGGACGGCCGCGGCCTCGCGGCGGGCCCGGTCGGGGCGTGTCCCGCCGGCCCGGACGAGGACGGCGGTGACCTCGGCGGGCGGCAGGCCGTCCACGGCGCGCAGCGCGTAGGCGGCGCGTCCGGCCGGGCTCAGTGCGGCGAGGGCGCGGTCCAGGGCAACGGCCTCCGGGCCGCCGTCGGCGGTGGTCAGCCGCAGGCCCCAGACCTGCGGCAGCAGCCGGACGGCCCGGTCGCCGGGCCGGTGGGCGGCGCCGAGGGCGCGGCACACCACGCGGTCGCGCAGTTCCTCGTAGAGCTCCTCGGCGGGGCCGCGGCGGGCGGCGGGGTGCCAGGGCGGGCCGGCCAGGGCGCGCTGGGTGACGGCGTGGGCGCGCAGCAGGCGCCGGCGGCGGTCGGCCCCGGCGGGCAGCACCAGGTAGGCGATCCGGGCGAGGCGGCGGTAGTTGACGACCAGGACCTCCTCGGCGTCGCTCTGCACCGCGTCCTCGCGCGGCGGGCCGCCGGGGAGCGGCCCCGGCGGCTCGGCCGCGTCCGGCTCGGGCGGGCGGGGAGCGGCGGGCCGCGGCGCGGGGCGGCGCGGGGTGGGGCGGTCCATGGGAGCGGGCTCCGGTGGCTAGTGCTGGTCCGGCGGTTCGCGTCGAGTCCCGCCCCGCGGCGCGGATCGTCGGACGGGCCCCGCGGTTCGGGCGGCAGCCGGGTGGACTGCAGCCGGGGTGGACTGCAGATCATCCAACGAGTTGATCATGCGATGGTTGCGGCCCGCACGGACTCGGGGACGGGCTGCTCGGACCAGACGGTCTTGCCGCGCTCGCCGTACCGGGTGCCCCAGCGGCGGCTCAGGTGCATCACCAGGAACAGGCCGCGGCCGCCCTCGTCCCCGCTGCGGGCGAGCCGCATGTGCGGGGCGGCCGAGTTGCTGTCGGAGACCTCGCAGAGCAGCCCGCGGTCGCGGATCAGCCGCAGCCGCACCGGCCCGCGGCCGTAGCGGATGGCGTTGGTGACCAGCTCGCTGACGATCAGTTCGGTGTCCGCGGCGATCGCCTCCAGCCCCCAGGCGGCGAGCTGCTGGGAGACGAGGGTGCGCGCGGTGGAGACCACGGCCGGGTCGGCGGGCAGCGTCCACAGCGCGACCCGGTCGCTGCCGAAGAGCTTCGTCCGGGCGAGCAGCAGCAGCGCGTCCTCGTCGAGGCGGTGCGGGACGGCGGCGTACGCGACGTCGTCGCACAGTTCGCGCAGGCTGCGGTCGGGGTGGGCGAGCAGCCTGCGCAGCCGGTTCCGGCCGGAGCGGTCGCCGGTGTCGGAGCCGGCGGTGAGGCCGCGGGTGTGCAGGGCGAGCAGGCTGCCCTCGGGCAGTTCGACGTGGACCGCCTCGTAGCCCTCGCCGCCGCCGCGGCCGAGCGCCGGGCCGACGGGCACCTCGAAGTCCAGCAGGCTGCCGTCGCGGGCGATCGGCACCAGCGGCGGGTGGCCGGCGGCGGCCGCGCTGCACCGGCCGGTCACCGGGTCGTAGACGAGGTAGAGGCAGCTGGCGAGGACGGGCGGCTCGCCCGGTTCGGGGACGGTCTCCTCCGCCAGCCGCCGGACGGTCTCGTCGAGGACGCCGAGCAGTTCGTCGGCCGGCAGGTCCTGCCGGGCCAGGGTCTGCACGACGGTGCGCAGCTGGCCCATGGTGGCGGCCGCCTCGACGCCGCGTCCGGCGACCGTGCCGCAGACCAGGGCGACCCGGCCGCCGGAGAGCGGGACGACGTCGAACCAGTCGGCCCCGGCGTCACCGGACAGGTGCAGGTAGGCGGTGTCGACGGCGGGCAGCTCGGGCGGGCGGACGGGCAGCAGCCGGCGCTGCAGGGCGGTCGCGATGGTCCGCTCGTGCAGGTACTGCCAGGCCCGGTGGACGCTGAGCGTCGTCCGGTCGGCCAGCTCCGCCGCCAGTTCGAGGTCCCCCTGGTCGAACGGCTCCTCGGTGGCCGTGCGGACGAAGACGGCGAGGCCGAGCGCGGTGCCGTGCACGGTGAGCGGCGCGACGATCAGCGAGTGCGCGCCGGCCTCGGCGAGCCGCCGGGCCCGCACCGGGTCGGCCGACAGCAGCGGCTCGTCCGGGGTGAGGCGGGCGATCAGCCGGGGCCGGTGGTCGTGCATGCTCTGGCTGAGCACGGTCGGGAAGTGCAGGGAGGTCAGCTCGCCGTCCGGTGTCCTGCTCTGGAACTCCTCCACGGAGCGCAGCACCACCCGGCGCAGCGGCGCGTCCGCCGCGACCGGCCCGGCCTGCAGCCGGCGGCCCCGCAGCACGTCGTCCAGCAGGTCGACGATCACGACGTCGGCGAAGCGCCCGATCGTCACCTCGGCGAGTTCGCCGACGGTCGCGGAGGCGTCCAGGGTGGAGCCGATCAGCCGCTGGGCGTCGTGCAGGATCGCCAGCCGGTCCGCGGTGTTCTGCTGCTCGGTGACGTCCTCGGCCATCACGGCGAGGCCGAGCACCCGGCCGCCGGGGGCGTTCAACCGGAAGACCGACAGCGACACCACCATCCGCTTGCTGTCGTCGTGCGGGAGGGTGCCGGAGACCCGCAGGCGCCGCACCGAGTTGCCGGTCGCCAGCACGGACCGGGCGACCTCGGTCAGCTTCTCGTGCGGGAACCCGGGGGCGAACTCCTCCACCGTCCGGCCGACCACGGCGTCCGGCGGCATGCCGCGCATGCCGCGCGCAGCGGTGTTGAAGCGCACCACCCGGAGATCCGGATCGAGCACGAACAGACCGGCCGGGGCACGGGTGAACAGCGCCTCCAGCAGAGCGGTGTCGGTGCGGACGCGGTCGTTCGGCTGCACGGGTGCACCCCTCTCCGGGCCTAGGGCTCGCTCTCCACCTTGTCAGCGCCCGGGCGGGCGGCAAGTCGGCGCCGGGCCGGGTGCGGATGCAGCCGCCCGGCCCGCCCGCGACGATGGAGGGCAGACCTGCTGCCGGAAGGCGGTGACGCCGGTGTCCCACGACCACGTGTGGCGTGCGCTGCCGTCCCCCGTGCGCGAGCTCCTGGAGGGCACACCGGGCGCGGTCGGCGTCCTCGACACCGACCTGCGGTACGTGTACGTCAACACCGCGCTGGCCCGACTGAACGGCGCCCCGGCCGCCGACCACATCGGCCGCACCATCGCCGAGGTCGTGCCCGGCATCGACGCCCGGCTCGACGTGCTGCGGGCCGTGCTCGCCGACGGCGTCCCCCGCGAGACCACCTCCAGCGGCCAGACCCGGGTGCCCTCCCCGCTCGCCCGGCGCTACTTCCACGGCGCCTACCACCGGCTGGAGGTCGACGGCACGGTCGTCGGCATCGCCGGCATCGTGCTGGAGGTGACCGCCTCCCGGCAGCAGCAGAACGAACTGGAACGCGCCCGCGAGCGGCTCGCCATGCTCGACAGCGCCTCCACCCGGATCGGCACCACCCTCGACATGGACACCACCTGCGTCGAACTCGCCCGCTTCCTCGTCCCCGAGCTCGGCGACGCCGCCTCGGTGGACGTGCTGCCGCCCGAGGAGGCCCCCGCCGCGCACACCCTCCCCGGCGTCCTGCGGCTGCTCCGCGCCTCCCTGGTCTCCGTACCCGAACTGGAGGAGACCGCGGCGGCCCTCGGCAAGGCCGGCGAGCACATCGACCACCAGCCCGGCTCGGCCGCCCGACGGGCGCTGGAGAGCGGCCGCCCGGTGATCGAGAACATGCCGGCCGACGACCGCCTCGGCCGGGCCGCGGCACACCCCGACCGGCTGGCGGCGCTGCGCCGCGGCGGCGTGCACTCCGGTCTGGTGGTGCCGCTGCTGGCCCGCGGCCGCGCCCTCGGCACGGTCACCCTGATCCGGGCCGGCAGCTCGCCGGTGTTCACCCCGGAGGACACCGTGGTGGTCGCGGACCTGGCGCTGCGGGCCGCCGTCAGCATCGACAACGCCCGCCGCTTCACCCGCGAGCACGGCATCGCCCTCGACCTGCAGCGCGCCCTCCTCGCCGAGCCCGGCGCCCCGCACCCGGGCCTCGAAGTGGCCTTCCGCTACCGGCCCGCCGGGGCGAGCGCCCTGGTCGGCGGCGACTTCTACGAGACGGTGGCCCGCCCGGACGGCAGCACCCTGCTGGCCATCGGCGACGTGATGGGGCACAGCCTGGAGGCCGCCGTCGAGATGAGCCACTACCAGGCGATGCTGCGGATGGTCGCCGCCGGGAACCTGCCGCCCGGCCGCGTCCTGGACCGGATGGACCGGCTGACCGCGCCGCTCGCCACCGGGCGCCCGGCGACCTGCCTCGCGGTGGTGATGTCCCCGCGGAGCGGCACCTGCACCTTCGCCAGCGCCGGGCACCTGCCGCCGGCCCTGGTCGCCCCCGACGGGACGGTCCGCCTGCTGTCGGTCGAGCCGGGCCCGCCACTCGCCGCCGGGTTCGGCGGGTTCCCCGAGGTGACGGCGCAGTGCCCGCCCGGCCACCACCTGCTGCTCTACACCGACGGGCTGGTCGAGCGCCGCGACGAGGCCATCGACGCCTCGCTCGCCCGGCTGACCCGCCTGCGGCTCCCCCCGCACGCCGGCGGCGAACAGCTCTTGGACGCCGTCCTCACCGGCCTCTCCCCCACCGCCGACGACGACGTGGCCCTCCTCGCGGCCACCCTGCGGGACTGAGGCACCCACCGGGAGGTATCCCACGCGCCCCCGGTGGCCCTCTAGTGCTTGCCGGCCCCCGCCGGGTCGCCCGGTTCGCGGGACGGGAGGCCCTCGGTGAGGTCCTCGGCGATGAGGCGTTTGGCGATGGCGTGGACGGCGGCCCGGAGTTCGGCGCTGCGGGGGCGGCCCGCCTCCTGCTCCAGCTGGTCGTTCAGCCACTGGGCCCAGGCGCCGCCGATCCGCTCGGCCTCCCGCTGCCCCGCCTCGGTGTGCATGTAGTAGCCGTTCACCCGGGACAGCCAGCCCTCGCCGACGGCCCGGTCGAAGACCGGTTCGAGCACCTCGCCGGGCAGCCGCCGGCGGGCCGCGATCAGGGTGAGCGAGGCGTGGCCGACCGTCCGGGTGAACAGTTCGACCTGCATGACGGCCCAGGCCACGGCGATGTCCAGCCGGGTGCCGGACCGGGCGACGACGTCCCTGGCGGTGTCCTGGTCGGTACCTCGGATGATCTTGGCGACGGAGAGTTCGAGCACCCGCGCCGAGTCCCCGGAGACCGGGGAGGCGAAACCCTCGCCCATGTCGGTGGAGGAGGCGCGGGTGGAGTCGCGCAGCTTCACCTGCTTGAGGAAGAGCGCGACGACGAAGCCGACCGCGGCCACCGGCACCGTCCAGAGGAACACGGTGTGCAGGGCGTCCGCGTAGGCGTCGACGATCGGCGCGGCCTGGTCGGCGGGCAGCGCGTGCAGGTCCTTCGGGTTCTGGGCGGCGTTCACCAGGACGGCCGGGTCGGCGCCGGTGAGCCGGGCGGAGGTCGCGATGCCCTCGGCGAGCCGGGGGCCGAGGGTGTTGGTGTAGATGGTGCCGAACACGGCCGTGCCGAAGGAACTGCCGAGGGTGCGGAAGAACGTGACGCCGGAGGTGGAGGTGCCGAGGTCGGCGTAGTCGACGGTGTTCTGCACGGCGATGGTGAGCACCTGCATGCTCAGGCCGATGCCGGCCCCGAGCACCAGCATGTAGAGGGACTGCAGCCAGGCCGGGGTGTCGGCGTCCATCAGCGACAGCAGGTACAGGCCGACGCCCATCACGGCCGAGCCGACGATCGGGAAGATCCGGTAGCGGCCGGTGCGGCTGACCATGGTGCCGCTGAACACCGAGGCGATCAGCAGGCCGAAGACCATCGGCAGGGTCCGCACCCCGGAGACGGTGGCCGAGTCCCCGTCGACGTACTGCAGGAAGGTCGGCAGGAAGGTCAGCGCGCCGAGCATCGCGAAGCCGACGATGAAGCTGAGCACCGCGCAGACGGTGAAGACCGGGTTGCGGAACAGCCGCATCGGCAGCATCGGCTCGGCGGCCCGGGTCTCGACCCAGCAGAACAGGCCGAGGGCGACGGCGCCGCCGACGAACAGGCCGAGGATGACCGGCGAGCTCCAGGCGTACTCGTTGCCGCCCCAGCTGGTCGCCAGGATCACCGCACTCGCGCCGACGGCGACCAGGGCGATGCCCAGGTAGTCGATCACCGGGCGGCCGGGGGCCCGCACCGAGGGGATCGTCCGGGCCGCGGCCAGCACCACCACGATCGCGATCGGCACGTTGACGTAGAACGCCCAGCGCCAGGTCAGGTGGTCGGTGAACAGGCCGCCGAGCAGCGGGCCGATGACGGTGGCCACGCCGAAGACCGCGCCGATCGCGCCCTGGTACTTGCCGCGTTCGCGGAGCGGGATCACGTCGGCGATCAGCGCCATCGAGGTGACCATCAGGCCGCCCGCGCCGACGCCCTGCATGGCCCGCCAGGCGATCAGCATCAGCATGTCGGTGGACAGGCCGCACAGGAACGAGCCGGTGATGAACACGACCGCCGACACCTGGAAGACCAGCTTGCGGCCGAACAGGTCGCCGAACTTGCCGACCAGCGCGGTGGTGACCGTCTCGGCGAGCAGGTACGAGGTGACCACCCACGACATGTGCTGGGCGCCGCCGAGGTCGGAGACGATCGTCGGCAGCGCGGTGCCGACGATCGTCTGGTCGAGGGCGGCCAGCAGCATGCCGAGCATGATCGTGACGAAGACGACGTTGCGCTGCCGCCGGTCCAGGACGGGCGGCGCGGCGGCCGGGACCGGCGGGCTGCTCTCGGTGGTGGTCACCCTCGCATGGTCGCCCGGTGGGCGGCCGGGCGCCCGTGCAGGGCCGCCGCGGCGGTGAACCCCGTCGGCCGGGGCGCCGGGGCCGGGCCGTAGCGTGGGCCCATGCAGACCGTCGAGCTGACCTGCGCGCCCGCCCTCGACGCGGCGGTGCGCGAGGTCTGGCAGCAGCTCTCGGAGGCCGGCCTCCCGAGCCTCGCCCACAACACCCACCCCGGGCACCGGCCGCACCTCACCCTGGCCTCCTGCGGGGCCGCGCCCGAAGGGGCGCTCGACGCGGTCGGCGAACTGCTGGCCGAGGCGCTGCCGCTGCCGGTCCGGCTGACCGGACTGCTGTCCTTCTCCGCGCGCAGCCGCCGGCGGGTGCTGAGCTGGGCGGTGGTCCCGACCTTCGAACTGGTCGACCTGCACCGCCGCGTCTGGCTCCTGCTGGACGGCGCCGCGGACCCCAACCCGCACTACCTGCCCGGCCGCTGGGCCCCGCACATCGGCCTGACCCGACGGCTGGAGCCCGAGGAGCTGGCACTCGCCCACACCGTGGTCGGCCGCCACCCCGACCTGACCGGCAGCTTCGACGCGGGCCGCAGCTACGACACCCTCACCGGCACCACCGTCCCCCTCGGCCCGCTCTGACCGGTCGCGGGCCGGGACCGGCGGCGGCCGCGCCGAGGGGGCAGGATGGCAGGCAGTGACCCGCCGCGGGAGGGAGTCGGCCGTGCTGGAACGCGTCGCCCGGGCGTCCGAGGCCGTGGCCGCCGAGCCGGGCCGGACGGCGAAGATCGTCCTGCTCGCGGACTGCCTGCGCGACCTCGGCCCGCAGGAGGCCCCGGCGGCGGTCGCCCTGCTCTCCGGCGAGTCCCGCCGGATGCGCGTCGGCGTCGGCTACGCGGCGCTGCGCGAGCTGCCCCCGCCCGCCGCGGAGGCCACGCTCGGGACGGCCGAGACCGAGACCCTGCTCGGCGACCTGGCGGCGGTGCACGGCCGCGGCGCGCAGGCCGCCCGGCGCACCCTGCTCGACTCCCTCTTCGGACGGGCCACCGCCCCCGAACAGCGGCTGCTGCGCGGTGTGCTGGTCGGCGAACTGCGGCAGGGCGCGCTGGACGGCGTGATGGCGGAGGCCGTCGCCGCGGCCGCCGGGGTGCCCGTCCCCGCGGTGCGGCGGGCGCTGATGTTCCGCGGCTCGGCCCGGGCGGTCGCCGAGGCGGCGCTCACCGGCGGGGCGGCGGCGCTGGCCGCCTTCGGACTGGAGGTCGGCCGGCCGGTGCGGCCGATGCTGGCCTCCTCCGCGCCGGGCGTCGCCGAAGCACTGGCGAAGGTCTCCCCCGCGGCCCTGGAGTGGAAGCTGGACGGGATCCGGGTGCAGGTGCACCGGTCGGGCGGCGAGGTGGGGGTGTTCACCCGCAGCCTGGACGACATCACCGCCCGCGTCCCCGAACTCGTCGAGGCAGCCCTGGCCCTGCCCGTCCGCGCCGCCGTCCTGGACGGCGAGGCGATCGCCCTGGGCCCGGACGGCAGGCCCCGGCCGTTCCAGGTGACGGCCGGGCGCACCGCCTCCCGGCAGGACCCGCAACGGCTGCGGGCCGAGGTGCCGCTGCACCCCTACTTCTTCGACCTGCTGCACCTCGACGGCACCGACCTGGTGGACGAACCGGGCGAACGCCGCTGGGCCGCCCTCGCCGGCCTGGTCGACGAACCGCGGCGGGTGCCCCGGCTGGTCACCGCCGACCCGGAGCAGGCCGCCGGCTTCCTCGCCGACGCGCTCGGCCGCGGCCACGAGGGCGTGGTCGTCAAGGACCTTGCTGCACGGTACGAGGCGGGCCGCCGCGGCGCCGGATGGATCAAGGTGAAACCGCACCACACCCTGGACCTGGTGGTGCTGGCCGCCGAGTGGGGCACCGGGCGGCGCCGCGGGTGGCTGAGCAACCTGCACCTGGGGGCCCGGTCCGGCGGCGAGGCGGGCCTGCCGGAGTGGGTGATGCTCGGCAAGACCTTCAAGGGGCTGACGGACGAACTGCTGGCCTGGCAGACCCGGGAGCTGCTCGCGCGGGAGACCGGCCGCGGCGACTACGACGTGCAGGTCCGTCCGGAGCTGGTGGTCGAGGTCGCCTTCGACGGCCTCCAGCGCAGTCCCCGCTACCCGGCCGGGCTGGCCCTGCGGTTCGCCCGGGTCGTCCGCTACCGCCCCGACAAGACCGCCGCCGAAGCCGACACCGTCGCCGCCGTACGGGCGATCGCTTCGGAGGGGACGTGAGCAGCGCCCCTATGCGGTGCCCCAGGTTTCGGGGGAGGTCCAGGCGGCCAGGGTGCGGCGGCTTTCGAAGTGGAGCGGCTCCTTGCTCACCGGGTCGGTGAACTCCAGCACGGCGCCCAGCAGTTGGAGCGGGCGGCGGAAGTCGTCCGGGGCCGGTTCGGTGAGCACCCGCGGGTAGAGCGGATCGCCGAGGATCGGCAGCCCGAGCGAGGCCATGTGCAGCCGCAGCTGGTGGGTGCGGCCGGTGTGCGGGTGCAGCCGGTACCGGCCGAGGCCGTCGCGGTGCTCGGCGAGCTCGATCCGGCTCTCGCTGTTGGGCTCCCCGGGGACCTCGAAGGCGGCGAGCTCGCCGCGTTCCTTGACGATCCGGCTGCGGACGGTGACCGGCATCGGCCGCTGCGGGTCGAGTCCGGCGATCGCCTCGTACTCCTTGCGGACCGCGCGGCGTTCGAACAGGCCCTGGTAGGCGCCGCGCAGTTCGGGGCGGACGACGAACAGCACCAGTCCGGCGGTGAGGCGGTCGAGCCGGTGGGCGGGGCTGAGGCCGGGCAGGCCGAGGTCGCGGCGCAGCCGGGCGAGGGCCGTCTCGGTGACGTGCCGGCCGCGCGGGGTGGTGGACAGGAAGTGCGGCTTGTCGACCACGAGGATCCGCTCGTCCCGGTGCAGGACGTCGACGGCGAAGGGCACCGGGGTCTCCGGCTCCAGGTCCCGGTGGAACCAGACGTAGCCGCCGGGCCGGTAGGGGGTGTCGGCGGTGAGCGGGCCGTCGGCGGTGACGAAGACGCCCGCCCGCAGCATGTCGGCGACCCGCTCGGGGCCGACCGCCCGGCCGTAGCGCTCCAGCAGGTACGCGCCCGCGGTGGGCCACGGCCCGTCCGGCGGCAGCCGGAGCCGGACCGCGTCGATGCCCTCCCGCTGCGGCAGCGGGCTCGCCGGGATGCCTGGCCTGCGTCTCACCGTGCGAACCCTATCGGCCGCACCGGGACGCCCGTACGGCCGTGCGCTCCTCTGGGCGGGCTCCGGCTGCCATGGGAGGATGGCAGGGCGGAAGGCCGATCTCTGGACGGTGCCTGGCATGGACAATCCCGAGCAGGGCACGAGCTCCCCGAACCGCCGGGATCCGGCTGCGGAGGGGCCCGACGGGCACGCCCGCGACGGGCTGCTCATGGTGCCGATCGCGACGGCGTTGATCGCCGAGGACGGGCGCATCCTGCACTGGAGCCGCGACGCGGAGATGCTGCTCGGCTACAGCACCGAGGAGGCGATCGGCGAGTTCGCCGCGAACCTGCTGATCACCGAGGACCAGCGGGACGACGTGCTGACCCTGTTCGACCACATCGTCAGCGGTCGGGCCTGGTCCGGGGTGTTCCCGGTGAAGCACCGCGAGGGCCACCACGTGAACCTGGAGTTCCGCACCCACCCCATCGCCGGGCCCGACGGGCGGCCGCTCGTCCTCGCGGTGGCCTCGGACGTCACGGCGCTGCGCCGCCTGCAGGCGGACCTCGCCGTGCTGGACGGCTTCTTCACCCAGTCACCGGTCGGCATGGCCGTGTACGACTCGGAGCTGCGGTTCGTCCGGCTGAACAGCGCGCTGGCGAAGATCAACGGCCTGCCGGTCGCCGAGCACCTCGGCCGGCGGGTCACCGAGGTGCTGCCCGGCATCAACGGCCGCGAGGTCGAGGCGGTGATGCGCAAGGTCCTGGACGGCGGGCCGCCGGTGGTCGACTCCCGCTCGCACGGCCGCACCCCGAGCGACCCGACGCACGACCACGCCTGGTCGGCGTCGTACTTCCGGCTGGACGAGCCCGGCGGGCAGGTGCTGGGGGTCAGCTCGACCATCGTCGACGTCACCGAGCGGTACCGGGCCGAGCACGCCGCGGCGATGGCCCGCGAGCGGCTGACGGTGCTCGCCGAGGCCACCGTCTCCATCGGCACCACGCTGGACCTGCGGCAGACCGCGCGGGAGCTCGCCGAGGTGATCGTGCCGCGGCTGGCCGACGCGGTCGGCGTGTTCGCCCTGGAGCACCTCGTCTCCGGCGCCGAGGCGACCACCGGCGAGGACGGGCTGCGGGTGCGCCGGCTCGCCGTCGCCACCGCCGATCCGGAGCACCCGATCGGCGAGCTGCCGACCGAGGCGGTGTACCGGATCCCGCCGGGATCGGTGTACGAGCAGGCGCTGAGCTCCGGCCGGACGATCGTCGCCCCCAACTGGGACCTGCCGCTGCTCGCCGACGAGGCGCTCACCGAGCGCGTCCGCGACTACCTCGACGACCGGCCGCGGCCGGTGCGGGTCGCACCGCTGGTCGCCCGCGGCACCGTGCTCGGCATGGTGGTGTACTCGCGCAGCCCCGACCGGGAGGGCTTCGGCCCGGAGGACAGCACCCTCGGCGACGAACTGGCCTCCCGGGCCGCCGTCGCCATCGACAACGCCCGGCTCTACCTGCACCAGCAGCAGACCGCGCAGGCCCGCGAGCAGGCCCTCACCGAGGCCCGCGCCGCACAGGAGCGGCTCGCCCTGGTGAACGCCGCCTCGGCCCGGATCGGCACCACCCTCGACCTCGCGCAGACCGCCCGGGAGCTCGCCGAGACGGCCAGCCCGCGGCTCGCCGACACCGTCGTCGTCGAGGTGCTGGACGCCCTGGTGCGCGGCGCCGAGACCGGGGCGCCCGGCCGCGCAGACCGGTCCGCGGTGCTGCGCCGGATGGCCTTCCACACCGTGCCGGGCAGCGGCATGAGCCCGGTCTCCCCGGTCGGCAGCGTGCACCGCTTCCACCCGTCGACGCCGTACGCCTGGGTGCTCGCCCACCGCAGGCCGGTACTGCTGCCGGAGCTGGACGAGCCGACCCTCAACTGGTTCAACGACGACCCGGAACGGGCCGCGGCCGTCCGCGAGCAGCGGGTCCGCTCGGTCATGGTGGTGCCGCTGATCGCCCGCGGCTCCGCCGTCGGCGTCGCCACCTTCTACCGCAGCGTCACCGAGCGCCCGTACGACCAGGAGGACCTGCGCCTCGCCGGTGAGCTCGCCTCCCGGGCCGCCGTCGCCATCGACAACGCGCTGCTCTACACCCGGGAGCGGGACGCCGCCGAGCAGCGCCAGCGCGCCCTGGAGGCGGCCGGCGCCGCGCAGGCCCGGCTCGCCCTGCTGAACGAGGCGTCCACCCGGATCGGCACCACCCTCGACCTGCAGCGCACCGCGCAGGAGCTGATCGACGTGGTGATCCCGCGGTTCGCCGACTTCGTCACCGTCGACCTGCTGGAGTCGGTGCTGGAGGGCGACGAGCCCGAGCCGGTGCCCCGGGACGGCTCGGTGATGCTGCGGGCCGTCGCGGTCGGCGAGGTCGGCGCGAGCGGCACCATGATCGGCGCGGCCGACCCGGTCGGCGGCGGCTCGCGCTCCGCGCAGCTGTACGCGCAGAGCCTGCGCACCGGCCGGTCGATCCTGGTGCCGCACGTCGACGAGGCCGCGCTGCGCCGGATCGTCGCCCACCCGAACCGGATCGCCCCCAGCCTGGAGGCCGGCGTCCACTCGTACCTGATGGTGCCGCTGCTCGCCCGCGGCACGGTGCTCGGCGGCGTCGAGTTCGTCCGCACCCACAACCCGGAGTCCTTCACGCACGCGGACGTGGCGCTCGCCGAGGAGCTCGCCGCCCGGGCCGCCGTCTGCATCGACAACGCCCGGATCTACCGCCGCGAGCGGGACACCGCGCTCACCCTGCAGCGCAGCCTGCTGCCGCAGGACGTGCACCGCACCCCCGGCCTGGAGATCGCCCACCGCTACCTGCCCAGCAGCGTGATCAGCGAGGTCGGCGGCGACTGGTTCGACGTGGTGCCGCTCAGCGGCGGCCGGGTCGCGCTGATCGTCGGCGACGTGATGGGCCACGGCATCCGGGCCGCCGCCACCATGGGCCAGCTGCGCACCGTCGCCCGGACGCTGATCACCCTGGAGATGGACCCGGCCCGGGTGCTGCGCCGGCTCGACGACGCGGCCGCCGCGATCGGCGAGAGCCAGTTCGCCACCTGCGTCTGCGTGCTCTTCGACCCGGTCGACCGGATCTGCACCGCCGCCACCGCCGGCCACCTGCCGCCCGTCATCGCCCGCGCCGACGGCTCCACCGAACTGCTCGAACTGCCTCCCGGCGCGCCGCTCGGCGTCGGCGGCGTGCCCTTCGAGTCGGTGCACACCACGCTCGACGAGGACGCCATCCTCGTCCTCTACACCGACGGCCTGGTCGAACGCCGCGGCCGCGACCTCGACGAGGGCATCGACCTGCTGCGCCGCACCGTCGCCGAGCGCCGCAGCTCGCTGGAGCAGACCTGCGACGCGGTGCTGGCCGCGCTCGGCGCCGCCGCCGGGCAGGACGACATCGCGGTGATCATGGCGCACTCGCGGCCGATCGGCAGCGACCGGCTCGCCACCCTCACCCTGGCCGGGGACCGCGCCATGGTCCGGCACGCCCGGCGGTTCGCCCGCGACACGCTCACCGAATGGGGGCTGAACGGGCTCACCGACATGGTCGAGCTGCTGACCAGCGAGCTGATCACCAACGCCCTGGTGCACGCCGGCGCCCCCGTGCAGCTGCGGATGTTCCGCAACCAGGTGCTCACCGTGGAGGTCGCCGACCGCGACCGGCACGAGCCCCGGCTGCGCCGCGCCCGCGCCGAGGACGAGGGCGGCCGCGGCATGCACCTGGTCAACGAGCTGGCGCACCGCTGGGGCGTGCGCGCCACCAAGGACGGCAAGGTCGTCTGGTACGAACTGGAGCTGCCGCCCGGCGCCGCCCGGGGCGCCGCCTGATCTCACCCGGACGGCGCACGGGCTGCTCCGTCGAGGTGAGGCGGGCGGGTGATCGGGCCGTGTCGGTTCGTACGCGGGCGGTGCGGGCCGCAGGATCGGTGCCGTCCGGCTTCCCGACCAGGAGGACTCATGCGCTCCAGCCTTGCCAGGATCACCACCGCCGCGCTCATCTCCGGCCTCGCCGTCTTCGGCACCGCGGGCGCGGCCGCCGCCCACGGCTCGCTCGCCGTCGGCGGCGACGCCTCCTCCGCCGAGGGCGAGGCCCTCGCGGTCGGCGGCGACGCCGACGCGCTGATCGAGCACGCGCTCGCGGTGGGCGGCGACGCCTCCTCCGCGGAGGGTGCGGCCCTCGCCGTGGGCGGCGACGCCTACGGCTACGGCATCGGCGTCGCGGTCGGCGGGGACTCGTCCTCCTGACCCGTACGACCGACCCCGCAGGACCGGCGACGGCCGGGCGGCCCCGGGGGAGCCGCCCGGCCGTCGCCGGTCCCGTGCCCGCTACTGCGGGGTGACGTAGGCGCCGGAGATGCCGCCGTCCACCAGGAAGGTGTTGGCGGTCATGAACGAGGAGTCGTCACTGGCCAGGAAGGCCACCGCGGCGGCGATCTCCTCCGGCTCGGCGAACCGGCCGAGCGGGATGTGCACCAGGCGGCGGGCGGCCCGCTCCGGGTCCTTGGCGAACAGCTCCTGCAGCAGCGGGGTGTTCACCGGCCCCGGGCAGAGCGCGTTGATCCGGATGCCCTCCCGGGCGAACTGCACGCCCAGCTCCCGCGACATCGCCAGCACGCCGCCCTTGGAGGCGGAGTAGGAGATCTGCGAGGTCGCCGCGCCCATCACCGCCACGAACGAGGCGGTGTTGATGATCGAGCCCTTGCCCTGCCGCTGCATGTGCGGGATCGCGTACTTGCAGCACAGGTAGACGCTGGTCAGGTTGACGTCCTGGACGCGCTTCCACGCCTCCAGTCCGGTGGTGAGGATGGAGTCGTCGTCCGGCGGGGAGATGCCCGCGTTGTTGAACGCGATGTCCAGGCTGCCGTACTCCTCGACCGCCCGCTCGTACATGGCGCGCACCGCCGCCTCGTCGGTGACGTCGGCCTGCACGAACAGGCCGCCGACCTCGTTCGCCGCCTTGGCGCCGGTCTCCTCGTCGAGGTCCACGCAGACGACCTTGGCGCCCTCGGCGGCGAACCGCCGCGCGGTGGCCAGGCCGATGCCGCTGCCCGCTCCGGTGATGACCGCCACCCGGCCGTCCAGTCGCTTGGTCATGCTGGTCACTCCTCCGTGGAGATGAAGACGTTCTTGGTTTCGGTGAAGGCGCTGAGGGCGTCCGGGCCGAGCTCACGGCCCAGACCGGACTGCTTGAATCCGCCGAACGGCGTCGAGTAGCGCACCGAGGAGTGCGAGTTGACGGACAGGTTGCCCGCCTCCACGCCGCGGGCGACCCGCAGCGCACGGCCCACGTCCCTCGTCCAGATGGAGCCGGACAGGCCGTAGTCGGTGGCGTTGGCGATCCGCAGGGCGTCCTCCTCACCGCGGAACGGCACCACCGCCACCACCGGGCCGAAGATCTCCTCGGTGAAGGCCCGGTCGTCGTGCCGCACCGGTGCCAGCACCGTCGGCGGGTACCAGAATCCGGGGCCCTCCGGCGCGCTGCCGCGGAAGGCCGCCTCCGACACGTAGGAGGCCACCCGCTCGCGGTGCGCGGCCGAGATCAGCGGGCCCATCTCGGTCTTCTCGTCCGCCGGGTCGCCGACCCGCACCCCGCGGACGGCCGGCTCCAGCAGCGCCATGAAGTCCTCGAAGACCGACTCCTCGACCAGGATCCGGGAGCGTGCGCAGCAGTCCTGGCCGGCGTTGTCGAAGACCGCGTAGGGCGCGGTGGCGGCGGCCTTCGCCAGATCGGCGTCGGCGAAGACGATGTTGGCGCTCTTGCCGCCGAGTTCCAGGGTCACCGGCTTCACCTGCGCGGCGCAGCCCGCCATGATCTCCTTGCCGACCCGGGTCGAGCCGGTGAAGACCACCTTGCGGACGTCCGGGTGGGTCACGAAGCGCCGGCCGACCACCGGCCCGCGGCCCGGCAGGATCTCCAGCACGCCCTCCGGCAGGCCCGCCTGCAGGGCGAGTTCACCCAGGCGCAGGGCGGTCAGCGGGGTGAGCTCGGCCGGCTTCAGCACGACGGTGTTGCCCGCCGCGAGGGCCGGGGCGAAGCCCCAGGCGGCGATCGGCATCGGGAAGTTCCACGGCACGATGATGCCGACGACGCCGAGCGGCTCCTGGAAGGTGACGTCGACGCCGCCGGCCACCGGGATCTGCCGGCCGAACAGCCGTTCCGGGGCCGCGGCGTAGTACTCGATCACGTCACGGGCGTTGCCCGCCTCCCAGCGGGCGTTGCCGACGGTGTGCCCGGCGTTGGCGACCTCCAGGGCGGCGAGGTGCTCGCGGTCGGCGTCGACGGCCGCGGCGAACGCCCGCAGCAGCCGGGCCCGGTCCGCCGGGGCGACCCGGCGCCACTGCTCGAACGCGGCCCGGGCCCGGGCGATCGCGGCGTCCGTCTCCGCGAGGCCCGCCAGGTCGACGGTGGCGATCACCTCCTCGGTCGCCGGGTTGACCACCTCGTAGCGGTCGGGGTCGGTCATCAGGTGCTCCTTGTCGGGTGGAGAGGCGACGCGGGCCGTGGCCGGGCCGGCGTTCATCCGCGGGCGGCCCGGGTCAGGGCCTCGAAGAGGCGGAGGTCGTCGGGGTCGCTCTCGGGGTGCCACTGGACGCCCAGGGCGAAGCGGTGGTCCGGGAGTTCGACGGCCTCGACCGTCTCGTCGGCGCTCCAGGCGGTCGGCTGCAGACCGCTGCCGAGCCGGGCGACGGCCTGGTGGTGGTAGCAGTTGACCTTGGTGTGCTCGCCGAGGATGCCGGCCAGCCTGCTGCCCGGCCGGATCCGCACCGGCTGCTGCACGAACACCGCCGGGACCTGCTGGTGGCTGCCGTCGGGCAGGTGCTGCAGCAGGCTGCCGCCGAGCGCGACGTTGAGCAGTTGCAGGCCGCGGCAGACCCCGAGCAGCGGCAGGTCGTACGCCAGGGCGGCCGCCAGCACCTCGAACTCCCAGTCGTCGCGGGCCCGGTGGGGCTCCCCCGTGCGCGGGTCGGCGGCGGCCCCGTACCGGGCCGGGTCGATGTCGGCGCCGCCGGCGAGGACGACGCCGTCGAGCGCCTCGACCAGCCGGCCGACGCCGCCCGGCTGCGGGGGCAGCAGGACGGGCGTGCCGCCCGCCCGGGAGACCGCGTCGACATAGGTCTGCGGGACGAGCGAGGCCCTCTGCCGCCAGACCGACCAGGCGGCCTCGTCCTGGTAACTGGTGATGCCGATGAGCGGGCGGTGGCGCACGGGACTCACAACCGCTCGAATCCGCGGCGCCGCTCCCAGTCGGTCACCGCCCGGTCGTAGGCGGCGAGTTCGACCCGGCCGGCGTGCGCGTAGTGCCGGACGACGTCCTTGCCGAAGGCCTCGGTAGCGGCCTCGCTCGCCTCGAAGGCGTCCACCGCCTCGCGCAGGGTGGCGGGCACCCGGGGCGCGTCGGAGGCGTAGGCGTTGCCGGTGAACTCCGGTTCGAGTTCGAGCTGGTGCTCGATGCCGTGCAGCCCGGCGGCGATCAGCGCGGCGACCGCGAGGTAGGGGTTGACGTCACCGCCGGGGACGCGGTTCTCGAAGCGCAGCGACGGGCCGTGGCCGACCACCCGCAGCGCGCAGGTGCGGTTGTCCCGGCCCCAGGCGACCGCGGTCGGCGCGAAGCTGCCGGGCACGAACCGCTTGTAGGAGTTGATCGTCGGGGCGAGCAGCAGCGAGAACTCCCGCAGGCAGGCGAGCTGCCCGGCGAGGAAGTGCTCCATGGTCCGGGAGAAGCCGTACGGGCCGTCGCCCGCCATCACCGGGGAGCCGGCGGCATCGCGCAGGCTCAGGTGGATGTGGCAGGAGTTGCCCTCGCGCTCGTCGTACTTGGCCATGAAGGTGAGGCTGCAGCCCTCCTGGGCGGCGATCTCCTTGGCGCCGGTCTTGTAGACCGCGTGGTTGTCGCAGGTGGTGAGGGCCTCAGCGTACTTGAAGGCGATCTCGTGCTGGCCGAGGTTGCACTCGCCCTTGGCGGACTCCACGGTGAGGCCGGCGCCGGCCATCCCGTTGCGCAGCCGCCGCAGCAGCGGCTCGACCCGGGAGGTGCCGAGCACGGAGTAGTCGACGTTGTACTGGTTGGCCGGGGTGAGGCCGTGGTACGCGCGGTCCCAGGCCTGCTCGTAGGTGTCGCGGAAGACGATGAACTCCAGCTCGGTGCCGGCGTACGCCTGCCAGCCGTAGCCGGCCAGGCGCTCCAGCTGGCGGCGCAGGACCTGTCGCGGCGAGACGGTGACCGGGCGGCCGTCGTGGTGGTGGACGTCGCACTGGACCATCGCGGTGGCCGGGTGCCAGGGCACCATCCGCAGGGTGGCGAGGTCCGGGGTCAGGACGAGGTCGCCGTAGCCGCTCTCCCAGGAGGAGATGGCGTAGCCGTCCACGGTGTTCATGTCGGTGTCGACGGCGAGCAGGTAGCCGCAGCCCTCGGCGGCGCCGGGGACGACGTCGGAGAGGAAGTACTCGGCGGCGAGGCGCTTGCCCTGCAGGCGGCCCTGCATGTCGGTCATGGCGAGGACGACCGTGTCCACGGCGCCGTCGGCGACCAGCTCGCGCAGCCGGTCGAGGGTGAGCCTGGGGCTGCTCATCGGATCTCCAGTTCGGCTTCGAGGGCGGCGAGTTCCTCGGGCGTGCCGTGGACCTTGGGGCCGGTGAACCAGTGCCTGGCGGAGACCAGCCACCACAGGCCGGCGAAGCCGAGGACGACGGCGACCGCGACGGGGGTGTAGTTGAAGCTGACGGCGGTGACGGGGCTGACGGTGGGCAGCATGAACAGCACGGTGATCACGGCCGTCCAGCCGACCGCGACGGTCCCGATGATCCTGCTCCAGCGGCCCAGATGCCAGGGGCCGCGCTGGAAGGCGTCACCCTGGCGCAGTCTGAGGAATGTCGGGATGACGTACGAGATGTACAGGCCGATCACCGAGATGGAGGTGACCGCGGTGTAGGCGGTGGAGTTCCACAGGGCGGGCAGGCCGAGCAGCAGGGCGCCGCCGGTGGCGAGCCAGACCGCGTTGGTGGGGGTGTGGGTGCGCGGCGAGATCCGGTGCCAGAGGGCGGAGCCGGGCAGGGCGCCGTCCCGGGAGAAGGCGTAGATCATCCGGGAGTTGGCGGTGACGGAGGCCATGCCGCAGAAGAACTGGGCACCGATCACGATGAGCAGCAGCAGCTTGGCGCCGGTGGTGCCGATCGCGTCGATGAAGATCTGTGCGGGCGGCACGCCGGTCGCGCCGTCGAGGGCGCCCTGGTAGTCCTGGATGGCGAAGGTGATGCCGAGCAGCAGCACCCAGCCGGCGACCAGCGAGACGGTGATCGCGTTGACGATGCCGCGCGGGCCGGAGCGGGCCGCGTCGTGGGTCTCCTCGGTCATGTGCGCGGAGGCGTCGTACCCGGTGAGGGTGTACTGGGCGAGCAGCAGGCCGAGCATGGCGACGTAGAACTGGCTGTGGAAGCCGGTGTTGTTGACGAACTCGGTGAAGACGAAGGACGCCGAGGCGTGCTTGGACGGCAGGATCGCGAGCGCGCCGACGATCACGGTGACGCCGACCAGGTGCCACCAGACGGAGACGTCGTTGAGGCGGGCGACCAGCTTGACGCCGAGGGTGTTGAGCAGGCCGTGCAGCAGCAGGATCACCGCGAAGATCTCCACGGTGTGCGCCGGGGTGGCCGCGAAGTCGAACTGCAGGGCGAGGAAGGCGTTGGTGAAGAACGCGGCGCCGTAGTCCACACCGGCGGTGACGGCGACCTGGCCGAGGAAGTTGAACCAGCCGGTGAACCAGGACCAGGCGGCGCCGCGGCTGCGGGCCAGCTTGGCCGACCAGTAGTAGAGGCCGCCCGCGGTCGGGTAGCTGGAGCAGATCTCGGCCATCGCCAGGCCCACGCAGAGGGTGAGCAGGCCGACCAGCGGCCAGCCCCAGACGATCATCGCCGGGCCGCCGGTGTTCATGCCCATCCCGTACAGGGTGAGGCAGCCGGAGAGGATCGAGACGATCGAGAAGGAGACGGCGAAGTTGGAGAAGCCGGACATCGAGC
This sequence comes from Kitasatospora sp. NPDC093679, assembly GCF_040683455.1. Taxonomy (NCBI): domain Bacteria; kingdom Bacillati; phylum Actinomycetota; class Actinomycetes; order Kitasatosporales; family Streptomycetaceae; genus Kitasatospora; species Kitasatospora sp. NPDC093679. The sequence continues at coordinate 180,473 of NZ_JBFBDW010000002.1, read as the reverse complement.
GGGTGAGCTCCTGGGCGTAGCCCAGCTCGTGGAGCCGCTGTTCGTCGGCGGAAACGGGCGGGTTCGCCGCCGGAAACACGGGTGCGGGAGTGTGCTGTGCTGCCTGGTCGGGTGTGGGGTCGGCGGACATGGGCACCCCTGGGGAGTGAGGCGGGCCTGGACACGCGCAGCCACGGCGGTGTGGGTGCGCCCTCCGAACATTCAATGGCCCGAAACCAGACCATTGGATGGGCAGCATCGTTCACCCTGGGTTCGGGGCACGTCAAGAGGGACGCGGCGAAGGACCCCGGCCCGCCGGGGCCGGACGTCGGGGCTGGGTACGATGCCCGCGTGGACGAGGCAGGGATCGACTGGCAGGCGGGGGCGATCTTCCGGCCCGTCCGGACGGGCAACGCCTTCGAGGAGACCGTCGAACGGCTGCTGCAGGCCATCAAGCTCGGCGTCTTCGGCCACGGCGACCGGCTGCCCGCCGAACGCGAGCTCGCCGCCCGGCTCGGCATCGGTCGCGAGACCCTGCGCGAGGCGATCCGCTCGCTGCAGCAGGCCGGTGCGGTGGAGTCCCGCCGCGGCCGCTACGGCGGCACCTTCGTCACCTACCGGATGCCGCCGCCGGACGTCGCCGACCTGCGCCGCGCCGCCAGCGACCTCGGCGAGGAGCTGGAGGACGCGCTGACCTACCGGCTCGTCCTGGAGGCCGGCGCGGCCGAGACGGCGGCCCGCCGCGACCTCACCGCCGAGCAGCGCGCCTACCTGCGGCGGCGGCTCACCGACCTGGAGCAGGCCCCGCCGGAGGAGTACAGGCGGCTCGACTCCCGCTTCCACCTCGCGATCGCCGAACTCACCGGCTCCCGCTCCCTCGCCACCGCGATCGCCGAGGCCCGCATGCGGCTCAACGACCTGCTGAACGCGATCCCGATCCTGGACCGCAACATCGACCACGCCGCCCACCAGCACCGCGGCATGGTCGACGCGATCCTCGCGGGCGACGCCGACACCGCCCGCCGCGCCACCGAGGAGCACCTGGCCGCCACGGCCGCCCTGCTCCGCGGCTTCCTGGGCTGACGGTCGGTTCGCCGGCTCATCCTCGACGCCTTTTCTGACTGCGTCATTGATGTGTCGTCAGGATTGAGTCGGGCGAAATGCCGAACGGGCGGAAGCACATGACGGACATTCAGTTCTTGAATATACATCACCTGAAAGCGTGTGAGTCCGATCACACTCATCCCGGCAGGCTTGTCCGTTTTTGGTTCGCCTTGCCACGTAATGATCACCTGGCGCTGCGGTGACGCGGGCTCACATTCCCCCTCTAGCACATTGACTAAACATTTCTCGATGATCATCATTCGTGCTGCCAACTTAAGATTCGGTTAAAGCTGGGGTGTGTCGTGGTTTTGTTGCGACCCGGGTGGGGGTGGTCACCCTCCAGGTGGGTGGCCGCCGCTGCCATTGCAGGCATGGTGGGCGGGATCGGGGCCGTGCCAACGGCTGCCGCGACGAGTTCCTCGTCGACCATCGGTGTGGCCAACGGCTGGGGAGACGACGCATCCAAGGCCCCCACGAGTGCGGAGCGCTCCGCGGTCGCGGAGGCCGAGCGGACCGGCAAGCCCGTCGACGTGGCCACCAAGCGGTCGGAGTACAGCGACACCGCCGCCCAGCCCGACGGCCGGCTGGTGACGACGACGTACGTGCAGCCGCACCGCGTACGGAAGTCGGGGGCCTGGGTCGACATCGACCCCACGCTCCGCAGGCGCACCGACGGGACGCTGGCTCCAGCGGCGGCAACGGCCGACGTGGTCTTCTCCGGCGGCGGCGCGGGCGAACCGCTGGTGCGGATGGTCTCCCGCGGGCGGGAGCTGAGCCTGTCGTGGCCGACGGTCCTGCCGGCGCCGGTGGTGGACGGCAGCACGGCCGAATACCGGTCGATCCTCCCCGACGTCGACCTGCGCCTCACGGCGACCCGGACGGGCTTCACCCAGCTCGTCGTCGTCCGCACCCCGGCGGCGGCGAAGAACCCTGCGCTGGACACCCTGCGGCTGGGGCTCAAGGCGGACGGCCTGGCCCTCAAGGAGGCCGCGGACGGCACCCTGACCGCCGTGGACAAGGGCGCCGGCGGGGTGGTCTTCACGGCGCCGACCCCCGTCATGTGGGACTCGTCGCGGAAGGCCGCCGAGAACACCACCGGGGTGAAGCCGAAGGCCGCCCCGGCAGTCCCTGCCGCGCGAGCGGACGCCGCTCCCGCGGCGACGGGCACCACCGGTCAGGCCGACGACTACGCGCCGCACGAGGACGCCAAGGTCTCCCGGATCGCGGTCGACTTCCCGGCGGCGCTGGACAGGCTCGTGCTGACGCCGGACCAGACCATGCTGGACGACCCGGCCACGGTCTTCCCGGTCATGATCGACCCCGCGTGGAACACCCCCACCGCCACGGACTGGGCGGGCGTCTCCAAGTACTACCCCACCCAGCCGTACTGGCACTTCAGCAGCACCGGCTCCTACGTCCACGACTGGGGTGTCGGGTACTGCGGTGACACCAGCCGCTGCGTTCCGAAGGACGTGAAGCGCGCGTTCTTCCAGATACCCAACAGCCAGTTCATCGGCAAGCAGATCCTCAGCGCCGAGTTCGGCACCTACGAGAGCCACTCGTACTCCTGCAGCGCGCGGCCCGTGGAGCTGTGGAGCACCGGCTACATCACCAACAAACTGACCTGGAACAGCCAGAACGCAGCCGGGTTCTGGAGCAGCAAGCTGCAGACCGCGAACGCCGCGAAGGGCTACGACAGCACCTGTCCCGGTGGCTGGCTGGAGTTCGGCGGCACCTCCGGGCCGGTCAAGGACCTCGTCCAGAACGCGGCGAACTGGAACTGGCCGACCATCACCTTCGGTCTGAAGGCCGAGAACGAGAGCGACTCGTACGGCTGGAAGCGCTTCACCGACGACGCCTACCTCCGCGTCAACTACAACCTTCCGCCGCGCCAGAGCCCGATCAGTGCCCTCAGCATGACACCGGGCAGTTGCGTCTCCACCGGCACCACCGTCACCACGTGGCCGAAGATCAACGCGACGGCGACCGACCCGGACGGGGAGGCCATCGGCGTCCAGTTCGCCGTGGGCTGGGACGACGGCACCGGCTACCGCCGCCGCTGGTGGTCCACCGGGAGCACCGAGACGACCACCCCGGCGAGCAACACCTTCAAGGCTTCCGGATCCGTCTTCTCATACCAGCTACCGGCGCTGCCGGCCGCGACCGTCGGAGCCTACGGGTGGGACATGAGGGCCTGGGACGGTGCCAGCTGGGGCCCCTGGTCGTCCGACGGCGACCCGACCAACTGCTACTTCTTCCTCGACACCACGGCCCCCGGCGTTCCCGTGGTGTCGTCGGACACGTACCCGGTGGTCGACGACATCACCAAGCCGCTGGCCGCCGCCGACGGCGTGGGCCGGTACGGCACCTTCACGCTGGACGCGCCCGACAACGACGTCGTCAAGTACCAGTGGGGCGTCGACACCGCCGCACCCGACCACGACCTCGCCACGACGAACGGCGCACCGCAGTCGATCAGCGTGCTGCCCACCACCCCCGGCCAGCACCGCATCGTCGTCCGAGCCGTCGACGCCGCCGACCATGCGTCCGGGCTCACCACGTACTTCTTCAACGCGCTGGACGGGCAGACCGAGCGCGCCAACTGGTCCATGGACGACACCGGGGGCACCGCGACCGCGGGCACGCCCGCGAAGGTGACCGCGGCGCTGAACACCGGCACGAGCCTCCAGGCCGCCGGGCACGCCGGCACCGCGCTGGCGTTCAACGGCACCGGCGGCGCCTACGTCGACGGCCCGGCCGGGCTGCTGGACACGGGCAGGAGCTTCACCGTCTCGGTCTGGGCGAACATCGCCAATGCCGACGTGACGCGCACGGCGGTCAGCCAGGCCGGTGCCAACACGGCCTTCTTCGACCTCGGTGAACGCGGCGGCAAGTGGTCGTTCACCACCTTCACCAAGGACCTCGCGAACGGTTTCGGCTGGCAGTCCGCCACCGGCACCACCGCCGTCGTCCCCAACCGGTGGACGCACCTGACCGGCGTCTACGACTCCGCCGCGGCGAAGGTGTTCCTCTACGTGGACGGCACGCTGGTGGCCCAGGCCGCGGCTCCGTCGTCGTTCGGAGCCGTCGGCCCGCTCGAGTTCGGCCGGCTCCGCTACATGGGTGCCAACGTCGACCCGTGGATGGGTTCCCTCGACGAGGCCCGGATGTGGAGCCGTGCGCTGTCCGCCTCCGAGGTGGCGCAGGTCGCCGGCGACGCGGCCCTGTCGAGCGGTGTGCCCGCCAAGTCGGTGTGGCACTTCGACGAGCCCGCCGGCGCGACCTCGACGGCCGGAGCCCCGGAAAGCGATGCGCTCGCTCTGGAGGGCGGCGCGAAGATCCAGTCCGCCGGCGTCCGCGGCACCGCGGCGACCTTCGACGGTGTGGACGACCGCGCGCACACGGCGCACCCCGCGGTGGACGCCACCCGCAGTTTCTCGGTCGCGGCCTGGGCGCGGCTGCCGAAGCCCGCGGACAGCGACACCAGGAAGCGGACGATCGTCACCCAGTCCGGTGCCCACGTCGGCGAGTTCGCCCTGTCGTACGCGGCCGACACCAAGAAGTGGGTGTTCACCCGTTACAAGGAGGACACCGCCACCGCCGCGCTCGTGACGGCCTCCCAGCCGAGCTGCACATCGGCCACGCCCGGTACCACACCGTGCTTCGGGCCCTCCGACGGCCAGTGGACGTACCTGGTCGGCGTGTCCGACGCCACGGCCAGGAAGATCCGGCTGTACGTGAACGGATTCCTCGTGTCCGAGACCGACTTCACGCAGACCGCCCCGACGGCGGCGCCCGGGTTCCTCCAGGCCGGCGCGGGCGCGAAGGAGGGCGCGAGCAACGAGTTCTTCGACGGCGACATCGACGAGGTCCGGGTCTGGGACCGGGTCGTCACCGGCCCCGAGATCGCCTCGGCGGTCCGTTCCAAGCCGGTCGTCGCCGGTCGCTGGAAGCTCGACGAGCAGAGCGGGACGACGCCCGCGACCACGCCGGACGACTCGCCGGCGGCCGCCCACGCCACCCTGGTGGGCACTGCCGCCACCGATGCTCCCAGCGTCTACCTCGACGGAACCGCGCTCAACCTGGACGGCACCACCGGCGCCGCGGAGAGCACCACCACTCCGCTCCACACGGACCGCAGCTTCACGCTGACCATGTGGGCGGGCCAGGCGGGTGACGCGACCCGCGACATGACGCTCCTCTCCGTTCCCGGCTCCAGTGGGACGGCGGTCAGCGTCCGCTGGCACTACCTCGGCCTCGACCCGACCACCCAGCAGCCTAAGGGCGAGTGGCAGGCGACGGTCGCCGGCACGGACGGCACCACGGGCGCGACCGCCACCGCGGTGCACGCACCCGGCCAGAACACCGGCAACTGGTCGCACCTCACCGTGGTGTACGACGGCCTCGCCGGCCAGCTCTCGCTCCTCGTCGACGGGGTGCCGGATATGAGCAACTGCAACGGTCAGCCCCTCGGCTGTACGGCCCGCAGCACCGCCCAGCCGGCCTTCAGGCCGTTCGACGCGGCATCCGCCGTCAGCGGACAGGCACGGGTCGACATGGGTGGCACGAAGTCCGCCGGCACCTGGGGGCAGTACTTCTCCGGCCAGGTGGACGACGTCTGGGCCTTCCAGGGCGTCCTCGACGACCACCAGATCGAGCAACTGGTCAATCCCAACACCGTGGTCGCCACCTCCGGCCTCTTCTGACCGGCAGACCCGACGTGAGGGGCGGACGGCGCACCGGCCGCCCCTCACCCCTTCGTTCCCCGCCGCCGCCCGGCCGCGGGGACCACGGCGGGCGCACCGCGCCCGCCGTTCCCGATGCGCCCCGCCCGGGGCACCGTCACGAGGAAGACACGCATGAGTAGGAACAGGGCTGCCGCAGGGCGGTCCCGGCCGAGAACGGCAGCCGTGGTGGCTGCCGTTCTGATCGGATCACTGCTGCCGACGGTGCCGTTGGCCGCGGCGGCGTCCGCGGCCGGCTTCACGAAGCCCGCCGTCCCGTCACCGGGCACGCCGGTGAAGGTCAAGAACGCGGGTGTGAAGGCCGCCAAGGCGAACACCACGCTCAGCGCCCCGGCCGCGCGCCAGGTGTCCTGGCCCAAGGCCGGCACGGCGAAGGCCGCGCTCGCCCCGGGGAAGGACGCCAAGGCGGGGGCGCTCCCCGTCAGCCTGACGGCGGCCGGCAGCACGCCCGGCGGAGTGTCGGCCGACGTCCAGGTCCTCGGCCGGGACGCGGCCGAACGGGCCGGGATCTCCGGCGTGCTGATGACCGTCGGAGCGCCGACCGGGCCGTCCGGCACCTCGGCCGAGGTCGCGGTCGACTACAGCGCCTTCGCCCAGGCAGGCGGTGCCGGATTCGGTGCGCGACTGCGCCTGGTCCGGCTCCCGGCGTGCGTACTGACGACGCCCGAGAAGCCCGAGTGCCGGGTGCAGACGCCGCTGAAGGGCGGCAACGACACCGAGCACCAGGTCGTCCGGGCCGAGGGCGTCCCGCTGACCGCACCCGCCGCACCCGCCGGGCAGCTGCGTCTGCAGGCCACCGGCGGCAGCACCGTCCTCGCCGCCACCGTCGGCTCCGGCGGCCCGTCGGGTGACTACAAGGCGACCCCGCTCTCCTCGGCCTCGACCTGGTCGACGTCGCTGAACAGCGGGTCGTTCACCTGGTCCTACGACATGCCGCTCACCGAGATGCCGGGCGGACTCACCCCGAAGCTGGGGCTCGCCTACAACTCGGGCAGCATCGACGGACGCACCGTCAACAGCAACAACCAGGGCTCCTGGGTCGGCGACGGCTTCAGCATGGACTCCGGCTTCGTCGAGCGGACCTACAAGCCCTGTGCCGACGACGGCGCGCCGAAGACCAACGGCGCCGACCCGGGCGACCTGTGCTGGGCCACCGACAACGCCACCATCGCCTTCGCCGGCCACAGCGGCGAACTGATCCCGGTCTCCGCGGACGAATGGCGGATCAAGGGCGACGACAGCACCAAGATCGTCCGCCTGCGCGACGCCAACCGGGGCAACGGCGACAACGACGGCGAGTACTTCCGCGCCACCACCACCGACGGCACCGCCTACTACTTCGGCTACAACCGGCTGCCGAACTGGGCCTCGGGCAAGGCGGAGACCAAGTCCGTCTACACCGTGCCGGTGTTCGGCAACAACAGCGGCGAGCCCTGCTACAACAGCAGCGGCTTCGCGTCGTCGTGGTGCCAGCAGGGCTGGCGCTGGAACCTCGACCTGGTCGTCGACAGCCACGGCAACGACATCACCTACTGGTACACGCCCGAGGGGAACAACTACGGGCGCAACCTGAAGGCCACCGACCGCACGCCGTACGTCCGCGGCGGTCACCTGGACCACATCGACTACGGGCAGCAGCAGGGCGACATCTACTCCGCCACCGTCCAGCCGATGGCCCGGGTGGAGTTCAAGACCGCGGAGCGCTGCCTGGAGGCCACCGCCTCGCTCTGCGACCCGGCGAACATCAACACCAACCGCCAGTACTGGTACGACACCCCGTGGGACCAGAACTGCGACACCGGCAAGGACTGCGACAACGGCCGGTACTCGCCGACCTTCTTCACCCGGACGCGGCTCAGCCAGGTCGTCGCCAGCACCCTGCGCGCCGACGGAACCCTGAAGCCGGTCGACACCTGGGACCTGACGCACAGCTGGGGCACCGCGGACTACGACTACCAACTGCTGCTCACCTCCGTCCAGCGGACGGGCAACGCGACCACCGCCGAGTCGCCCTCGGCCGTGGTGGTGCCGAAGACCACGCTGGTCTACAAGCAGCTGGTCAACCGGCTCGACAAGACCGGTGACGGCCGCGCACCCTTCATCAAGCAGCGCCTGGGCACCGTGATCGACGAGGTCGGCGGGCAGATCGACGTCAACTACTCCGCCGCCGCCTGCGACGAGAACCACCTGCCCACGCCGCAGACCAACACCACGCGCTGCTTCCCGCAGCAGTACCAGCCCACCAACGACGTCCCGGTCACCACGGAGTGGTTCAACAAGTACCTCGTCGACAGCGTGCTGGTGACCGACCGCACGGGCGGCGCGCCCGACATGGTCACGCACTACACGTACCTCGGTGACGCGGCCTGGCACTTCGACGACCTCGACGGCATCACCAAGGAGAAGCTCAAGACCTGGTCCCAGTGGCGGGGTTACGGCCGCGTCCGGGTCGAGACCGGCGGCAACAGCGGGATGTCCACACAGGGCGAGCACTTCTTCCTGCGCGGAACGGACGGCGACCGCACCGACGCCACGGACCGGACCAAGACCCGCTCCGTCTCCGTCGACGACGGCCTCGGCAACCCGATCACCGACGACGACGCCTGGGCCGGGTACGAGTACCGCACGGAGAAGTACGACGGGCCGGGCGGCAAGGTCCTCTCCAAGACGGTGAACACACCGTGGAAGAAGACCACGGCCACCCGCGTCCGCGACTGGGGCACGACCACCGCCAACCTCACCGGCACCCAGGACACCCGCACCTTCACCTCGCTCGACAACGGGGCGGGCAGCGCCTGGCGCGAGACCCGCACCAAGAGCACGTTCGACGACTACGGCCGCACCACCCAGTCCGAGGGTCTCGGCGACACCGCCGTCACCACGGACGACCAGTGCACCCGCACCACCTACGCCGACAACACCGGCGCATGGATCCTCAACAAGGCGATCCGCGCCGAGACGGTCGCGGCGAACTGCGGTGCGACCGTCGACCGCACCACCAAGGGCGACGGCACCTCCGACGTCCTCGCCGACGTCCGCACCCGGTACGACGGGCAGGCCTACGGCGCGGCCCCGACCAAGGGCGACGCGACACTGGAGGAGACCCTCAAGTCGCAGACCGGCACCAAGGCCACGTACCTGGACAACGCCACCGGGTACGACGTCTACGGCCGGATCCTGACCAGCACCAGCCTCGCGTCGACCACGGTGTTCGACACCACCGGCACGCCCGGGCCGGTCACCACCGCGTCCACCAGCGCACGCACCACCACCACCGCGTACACGCCGGCCACCGGCCGGCCGACCAGGTCCACGGTCACCACGCCGCCGGCGAAGGCCGGGGACGCCACGACGGCCCAGACCACCACGGCCGACCACGACCTGCTGCGGGGCCAGACCGTCGACTCGATCGACGCCAACACCCTGCGCACGGACGTCGTCTACGACGCGCTCGGCCGGACGCTGAAGGTCTGGCGGCCCGACCACCTGAAGCTCAACAACCCCGGCAGCCCGAACCTGGAGTACGCGTACACCGCGGCCTCCGGACAGCAGGCCGCCTCGGTCACCACGAAGACCGTCAACAAGGACAGCAGCCAGGACACCTCGTACACCGTCTACGACGGCCTCGGCCGCGTGCGGCAGACCCAGGAACCCGGGCCGAACAACGGTCGGCTGATCACCGACGCCTTCTACGACGAGCGGGGCCAGACCGTCCTCACGTACGCGCCGTACTACGCGACCGGCGCGCCCAGCGCGACGCTCGCCACCGTCGCGGACACCACCGGTGTGGAGACCCAGACCCGCAACGAGTACGACGGCCTCGGCCGGGTCACCAAGACGACCCTGCTCAAGGGCAACGGGCCCGGCACGGCGCTGGCCAGCACCCTGATCGCCTACGGCGGCGACCGCACGACCGTCACCCCGCCGCAGGGCGGCACCCCCACCACCACGATCACCGACGCGGCCGGACGCACCACCGAGCTGCGCCAGTACAAGGCGTCGACCCCGACGGGGGCCTACGACACCACCAGCTACTCCTACAACCGTGCGGGCAACCTGACGGGTCTCACCGACCCGGCCGGCACCGGCTGGTCCTGGACCTACGACCAGCTCGGCCGCCGGACGAAGGCCGTCGACCCGGACGCGGGCACCACCACCACGGCCTACAACGACCGCAGCGAGGCCGTCAGCACCACGGACGGGCGCGGGAAGACCGTCGCGACGGTCTACGACAACCTCGGCCGACCGCTGGAGACCCACGACGGCACGGCCACCGGCCCGCTGCTGACCTCCCGCACCTGGGACCCGGCCGGCAACAAGGGCCAGCTCTCCACCGCCAGCCGGTTCACCACCGTCGGCGGCACCACCTACGAGTACAAGACCGCGTACTCGTTCTTCGACAAGCTCTACCGGCCGGGCCGCACCACCTACACCGTTCCCTCCGTCCCCGGCCAGGAGAAGCTGGCCGGCAGCTACACCCTCGGCACGATCTACAGCCTCGACGGCACGGTCGCCTCGATCTCCTACCCGACCGCGGGCAACCTCGCCGGCGAGTCCGTGGCGTTCACCTACGACGCCCTGCACCGGCCCACGGCGGCCAGCGGCACGGGCAGCATCCCGTACCTGTCCGGGCAGACCTACGACTACAGCGGCAAGCCGCAGCAGGCCGTCCTGTCCAACGGCACCGCCAACAAGCAGATCACCGTCACCAACTCCTACGAGTTCGGCACCCAGCGCCTGCAGGCCAGCAGCACGACCCTGCAGAACAACCCCACCCCGGTGCGGGCCTCCGCCTACACCTACGACCAGGCGGGCAACGTCACCTCGCTGACCGACACGTCCTCGTACGGGACCGACCGGCAGTGCTTCCAGTACGACTACCTGGCACGCCTCACCGAGGCCTTCACCCCCTCGGGGGCGACCTGCCCGATCAGTCCCACCGGCACCCAGCTGGGCGGCCCGGCGCCGTACTGGACCAGCTGGACCTACAACACCAACGGCACCCGCGCCACTGAGACCCGCCACGACCCCGCGGGCAACACGGGCCAGGACGCGACCACCGGCTACACCTACCCCGCCGCCACCGCCGCGCAGCCCCACGCGCTGAGCGGCACGAGCACTGTCGTCGGCGCGCTCGGAACGCCCGTCCCGGAGACCTACGGCTACGACGCGGCCGGCAACACGCTGGCCCGTCACCTCAAGCCCGCGGCCGACCGGTCGAGCGACCAGGACCTCACCTGGAACACCGAGGGCCGCCTGGCGTCCGTCAACGACACGGTCTCCGTGACGACCGGCGGCACCACCACCAAGACGGCCCGGACCACCGACTACCTGTACGACGCCGACGGCAACCGGCTCCTCGCCCACAACCTGGACAGTGCCGCTCCCGCCGCCGAGAACTGGACGCTCTACCTCGGCAACACCGAGCTGAACCTCGTCAAGGGGGCCCTCAAGGCGAAGGCGACCCGTTACTACCCGCTCGGCGCGGCCACCGCGGTCCGCACGGACGACAACGCGGTCACCTTCCAGATCAACGACCACCACGGCACCGCCGAACTCGGCATCGACGCCACCACCAACGCCGCCAGCCAGCGCCGCTCCACCCCCTTCGGCGGTACCCGCGGCACCCAGCCCACCGGTTGGGCCGGTACCCGGGGCTTCCTCAGCGGCACCAACGAACCGACCGGCCTCACCCACCTGGGCGTCCGCGACTACGACCCGGCCACCGGCCGGTTCACCAGCGTGGACCCCCTCCTCGTCCCCACTGACCCGCAGGCCCTCGCCGGCTACACCTACAGCGACAACAACCCGCTGACGTTCAGCGACCCGAGCGGTCAGATGCTGAACTGCGGTGGCGAGGAAGCGAACTGCCCGACCGGCGGTCACTCGGGCGGCAACGCACCGGGCGGCAGCGGGGACGGCGGGGGCGGAGGCGGAGGCGGCGGCTCGGGCGGCAACCCTTGGGCCGACGAAGACGCCGTCATCAGCAACCTGATCGCCACCTTCACCCCGAAGAGCAACGACAGGGACGAACTGCTCCGCTGGTACTTCGACTTCACGTACGGCCAGCAGGCGTTCAACGGCGACTTCTGGTTCGGCGCACACCGCGGCGAGAACGGACAGACGTCCTACCTCTGCCTTGGGCGTGAAGCCTGCATCCAGGCGGCCCGCTACCTCCAGAAGCACGACGACGTCGCCGGCGCCAAGCGCATCGCCGCCACCTACTGCATCGTCAACGACTGCGGTGCCAGTCAGGGCGCGTTCGACGCACTCAGCGCGAAGTCCGAGGAATTCGCCTTCCTCATGGCCGACGGACTCGGCTCCCTGAAGGGTGCCGGAGCAGCAAAGGCCGATGCGGGATCATTCAGAAGCCGCATCGTGAACCGGCTCAAGGGCTGCAACAGCTTCAGCCCGGACACCCTCGTCCTCATGGCCGACGGCACGCTGAAGCCCATTAGGGACATCCGTCCCGGGGACAAGGTCGAGGCAGCCGATCCGGACACCGGTAAGGACATCGGCGCCCGAACGGTCACCACGACCTGGCTCAACAAGGACACCGACCTCGTGGACGTCCAAGTCCAGTCCGAGGACGGCACCAGTAGCACCGTCCACACCACCGCCCACCACCCCTTCTGGGACGAAACCACCCACACCTGGACCACGGCAGACCGCCTGGCCCCGGGGCACTACCTCGCAACGCCAAACGGCACCGCTGTTGTCACCGCCACCCGTACGGTGTCCGGCACCGCCGACATGCACAACCTCACGGTAGACGAGCTCCACACGTACTATGTACTCGCGGGTTCCACGCCGATTCTCGTGCACAATAGCGGTCCATTCTGCGGCGAGCCGATTGGTGGAAAGATCGGTGACCATCTTGGTGGAGAGGACTTCCATGGAAGCGAGTACTCGCTTGACGAGATCGTGGAATTCGTGAATGGTCATACGGGAGATGGGAACCCGACCATGGGGCGACCGACGGCAACAGAGATTGAAACGACTTTGCGCCAGGCTGGACCGGCTCGTATCGGCAACCAGAATGCCGCGCAGTTTGACTACAGGGGCGTGAGGGTGATCGTCAACTATGATATGCCGTGGAAGAGTACGGCATACTACCCCGGTTCGCTTGGAAAGCCGTGACTATCGTGACCAATTCTGACCTGTCCTGGATTTCTGGACGCCTGTCCCCCGATGACGTGCGCGCGTTGGAGGGGGTGGTCGTCCACCTCTCTGGCCAGCGGAGTATCACTCTTCCCCAGCTTCTGGCTTCTTGGAAGGCTCACGTAGAGAAGCTTGAGGCAGACCTCTCCTTGCCCAGCTCGGACAGGTCCGTATGGGGGGCGCACGACTTGGTCGCCGCTTTGGTCCTCCGGGATTTCATCCAGGATGGACTGGGGGCTCTTGATGTCGCACTGAGATCCCACTTCGAAATCCTACTCTCGGAAATCGACAGCCGTTTTATCTCCTTCACGGAGCCGGATGATCTGCTCCGTGTTGAAAAGGTGGACGCTCGCCCTGGGAGTGAACGTGAATGGTGGTGGAAGCGGATCCCCGTAACCGGACCGGCGCGCGAAGAGGTGATTCTTTACAGTGGGCTTAATTAACGCCCTGTAAATAAGCGCCAACGATAGAAGCCCTCCCCGTGGTGCGTCCTGGGGAGGGCTTCTTGGCGTCTTGACGGCAACGCTGACGGCAACGTCAGCGGACGGGTTCTGCACTTGGCGGGTCGTCAGGGGTCTCGGACGCTCGGAGCGCGTTGCCGAGGGTGTCGATGGCTTGCCGCTGGAGGCGGAGCCTGACGTGGGCGTAAACCGTGGCGGTAACGCCGATGTGAGCGTGACCGAGGAGTTCCTTGATCACCACAAGCTCGACGCCCTGTTCGAGGAGCAGGGTCGCGGCGGTGTGTCGGAGATCGTGAAACCGGATGCGGCGAAGCCCGGCTGTCTGACACAGCACGGTGAAGTGCCGGGTCAGGGTGGAGGGTTCGGTGGGTGAGCCGTCAGGCGCGGTGAAGACGAAGCCGCTCTCTGTCCAGACCGCACCAGTGGCCTCGCGCTCTCGGTCCTGCTGTTCGCGGTGGCGCTTGAGTGAGTGGACGCACTCGGTTGGCAGGGCGATGCGGCGCTCGGAGCTGACGGTCTTGGTGGGTAGGGTGGTCAGGCCGCCGGTGGGGGTGCGCTGGAGGGTGCGGCGGATGCTGGCGGTGCCGTTGTCCAGGTCGAGGTCTTCCCAGCGCAGGCCGAGGAGTTCGCCCTTGCGCAGGCCGGTGCGGAGCGCGAGGTCGAACAGGGCCCGCAGCCGGTGCCCCTCGACGGATGCGAGGAACCGCCTGGCCTCGGCGACGGTGAGCGGTTCGAAGCGCCGGGGCCGGGGAGCTCCGGTTTTGATGTTGCGGGCGACGTTGCGCGGCAGTTCGTCCTCGCGGACGGCGTGCTCCAGTGCGGACTTGAGCACCGAGTGGACGTAGGTGACGGTGAGTGGGGACAGCCGCTTGCCGCAGCACTGGCCGACCGCGCAGCAGCGCTGCTGCTTGTCGAGCCCGCGAGCGCAGCACTGGCAGGTGATGCGGAGCCGGTCGAGCCAGGTGCGGACGTCCTTGGCGGTGAGATGGGCGATCTTCTTCCGGCCGAGGCCGGGTATGACGTAGATGCGGACGCAGGTTCGGTAGCGGGTGTGGGTGTTCTCGCGGAGGCGGTGGACGGCGACGCTGTCCAGCCAGTACGTGAGATACGCGGTCACGGTACTGTCGGCTGCCGCGACGGCTCGTCCTTGGTTACTCGCTGCGATGCGCTCGGTGAGCTTGTCGGAGGCCTCCTTGCGGGTGGTGCCATAGACGCGGACGCGCTTTCGGCTGCCATCGGTGGCCAGGACGTAGCCGGCGGCTTCCCAGCGGCCGTCCTGGCGTTGGTAGAGCGTGCCTTCACCGTTGGCGCGGCTCTTGCGGGCAGGGCGGGATGTGGTCATCAGGCTGCTTCTTCCAGGTGGGCGTGGAGGTAGTCGGCGAGGGCGTGGGCGGGGATGCGGCGGGCGCGGCCGATGGTGATCGAGGCGATTCGCCGGGTGCGGATGAGGTCGTAGACGGTGGAGCGGCCGATCTTGAGTCGGGCCATGACCTCGGGGACGGTGAGGAGTTCGTCGTCACGCACCGGAGGCCACCCCGCTTCGCTTGACCGGCGGTGTGACGGCGGCGGCGAGGCGGGCGAGTTCGGGTGTGAGGCCGATGCCGGAGTACGCCCAGTGCGAGAGGACGAGCGTGGACGCTTCGTCAGGTCCAGTGGCTGGTGCTCCGGACTGCGAGCGCTGCCACTCGGCCCGTGCCTGCCGCAGCTCGGCGAGGGTGGTGGAGTAGGTGCGGGTCTTGGTGGAGAAGTGGCCTCGGAAGCCGAGCATGTGCGCCCAGGCACGGAGCTTGAGGTCGGCGAGTTCGGGGCGGGTGCCGAGGTCCCAGGCGGTGCGGATCATCTTCTCGGCGTGGACGGGGATGTCCCACTGGGCGAGTTCGCCGATCAGCCGCAGCCGCTGGTCGAGGGTTCCGGCGGCTCCTTCGGCTCCCTTGGTGGCGTACTTGGCGATGTACGCGGCGACGGCCCGTTCGGTGATCTGGGTGCCGCCGTCGAAGTCGGCGGTTCGGATCGGGCGCACGTCGAGCTGGCTGCCGAACTCGAAGGTGGTTGTCTCGCCGCTGAGTTCCGGCCCGACGACGGCAGTCCGGGCAGCGGCGGCGTGTATTGCGTCGGTCAGCAGGTCGACGGTGGCCCAGGTGGGTGGGAGGGACGTGTTGCCTTCCGGTCCGTCGAGGCGGATGACGGCGTGGAAGTGGACGAGTCCGCGTCGCTGGTACTCGGCGACCTTGGCGTACGACACCCTGACGACCGTGGACAGTTTGCGCTGGGCCACTCCGGCGAGGCGAGCGACCTCGCGGCGGAGGTTGAGCATGAACCGGGACCACAACGCTGGGGCGTGGGCGTTCCAGAGCACCGCACCCTGGTAGTCGTAGCGGTCCGGGCTGAGGGGGGAGCCGAGAGCAGGGTCGTCCTCGGCGTGGTTCTGGCCGCAGCGGCAGCGGCGGCCGGAACCGGACGGGCCGGTGGGGCGGTTGTGGACTGGGCCGAAGGAGGGGGCGGTGAAGGTGGCGAAGACCCTGGGGTGCCGTCCCACGGTTTCGGGGACGGTCTTGCCGCCGCGCAGGCCGGCGGTGATGAGCTGGAAGGTGTCCTGGCGGTAGACCTCAGCGCAGGATGGGCAGCGAGTGGCGCGGCGGTTGCCGCAGCGGACGAGCAGGCATCCGGCGGGCATCTCGGCGGAGTCGAGGTGGCGGAGGATCATGCCGGTGGCGGAGTCGACCTCGGTCCGGTGGCCGTCGAGGCGGACCGGGCGGGAGCACCCGCCGAGCGTGGTCAGCTGGCGGACCAGGCCGGGAAGCTTGCCGAGGGAACCGAGCGAGGCCATGTCCTGCGGCGACAGCGGAGGAGCGGTAGGGGTGTCGGGGGTGGGAAACGTCATGAGGGCATGACCCTTCTGCGTCACGGCGTGAGCGCGCCGGAAGTCGGTGAGGGGTGGGCCCCGGCAGGGGCGGAGGTGGGAGGTCGCGCCCCTGCCGGGATGGGGTCTGCGGGCGGCGGAGGCCCGCCGGGATCTGGAGCGAAGGCGAAGAGGGGTGCGCATCAGGCGGCCTTCACGTAGTCGGTGCCGGTGGGCAGGTCACGGACTTGGAGTCCGGAGTGGCACATGGCGTCGCTGATCTGCCAGCACGCCTCGGTGGGCAGGTAGACCGAGCGCATCCGCACGGGGGCGCGCGTGTCGCCGATGGAGGCGATGGAGACGCCCTGCGGCATCTCGCGGTCGGCGGCGCTGACCTCCAGTTCCCGGCCGTCCGGGAAAAGGTGGAGAAAGTCCTCCACGGTGTCGACCCGGTGGCAGATGCGCGCGGACAGGTTCGTGCGCATCGCCGTGGACAGCACGTCGGCCGAGGGCTTCTGGGTGATCAGCCAGAGGCGGATGCCGAACTTCGCGCCCTGGCTTGCGATCGCCAGGAGCTGGGCCTCGAACCGCTCGCGGGCCTTGCGGTCGGAATGCCGGGTGTAGTTGGCGACCTCGTCGATCACCACCACGAGGAGCGGCAGCTTCTCGCTGAACGCGGTGATGCGGTCGGTCCTTGCTGACCAGAACAGCTTCTCGCGGCGGTTCATCTCCTCGCGGACCCAGGCGAGGACGTCTGACGCCTCGTCGGGGTGCACGGAGGCCGAGACCTTGTGGGCGGTGCGCCACCAGGGGGCGGCTGCCGCGAGGTTGGGGTCGATCACGATCAGCTGCACGTCCCGCATCAGCGACGCGTAGGCGAGGAGCGTGTTGACGGTGATCGACTTGCCGGACCTGGTGACCCCGGCGATGAGGCCGTGCGCGCTCTTGGCCAGGTTTAGGCGGATCCGCTGCCCGTCCTCGTCCCACCCGAACAGGACATCGTCGGCCGTGGTGAGCGAGCCGGGTTCGACCGCGAGCGTGCCGTCCGCCCGGAACATGGGCGAGGGTACGAGGGTGTCGAGTGGTTCGCGGCGGAACCCGCGCGCGGTGATCTGACCAGGCTTGGGCTGGGTGATCTTGACGCGTGTCATGCCCCAGCCGTTGCGCAGGTCGTCGGCGGCGTCCTGCCAGGCTTCGAGGCCGACGCGGGGCAGGGTGTTGGCGGTGACGGTGACGCCGAACTCGTCGGCCTTGGTGGTGATCCGGGGGATGCGGATCTTCGGCTTGATCGCCTTGCCGTCGGCGTTCAGGTGCTCCAGGCCACTCGGAGTGGCGTCCTTGGCGGCGAGTTCGGCCATCGGAGCGAGCCGCTTCCAGGTGCGCCGGATGCGGCGGGCCTGACCGAGGCTGATCCGGGTCTCGGTGTCGGCCCGCAGCCAGCGCACCGAGACGAAGACCATCCGCCCCAGCAGCAGGGCCGTGGCCGGGACGAGCAGCCAGAGCAGGGTGTCGGGCGATATGTACGGAGTGGTCGTCAGCATGGTCAGGCCGCCTTCGCGGTGATGGCGGAGGCGCGGAATGCGATGCCGTGGCGGGCCTGGCCGTTGAAGTTGTTCTCCCACGGGGTGGCGACGAGGCCGGTGAAGGCGACGAGCGCGCCGGGCTTGGTGCCCTTGGCGAGGCCGGTCTCGGGGACGGTGACGGAGATCATCTCGGCGCGGCCGTCGAGGACGAACATCACGTCCGCGACGAGCAGCTTGGCGCCGGTCTCCTTGTCGAGGGCGATCTCGCCGGTCTGGAAGTCCTTCACCTTGTCGCGGACGACGCCCAGCATCGCGGTGGCGGCGGTGGTGTCGACGGGGATGGTGCGCATGTGTTCCTCCCGGAACGGGTGGGGTTCGTGTGGCCGCTGGTGCGATCACGTGCCGGAACGTTAGCACACTCCATCCGACCCCATCCAAGCCCATCCCTATTCGAATGGTTTCCACCCCATCCATGGCTGACTACCCTGGTGACCGGCGGATGCGGTCGGCACCGTTCTGCCTTCAACCCGCACGCCCAACAGAGGGGGACTGGTGTCCCAGCCCGATGGCCTTCGCCTGACCTTCGAGCGCATCGCCGACGACCTGAAACAGCAGATCAGGGACAACGCCCTGCGGCCCGGACAGCTGCTGCCCTCGCAGAGCCAGCTCATGAAGACCTACAAGGCGTCAAGCCTGACCGTGCAGAAAGCCATGGCCCTGCTGCGGGAGCAGGGTTGGGCAGTCTCGAAGCCCGGCAAGGGCACCTTCGTCAGCCAGACCGTAGACCTGGAGCGCGCCTACCAGACGATCAGCGCAGACCTGGAGCGCCAGATCCGCGCCGGCGACCTCGCATCCGGGGCCAAGCTGCCCTCACGTGACAGCCTCGCCGAGCAGTACGGCGCTCCCATCGCGGCGGTCGACGCGGCAATCCGCAAACTCCTCGACGAGCGATGGCTCACTCGGGACGAGTCCTGCGGCACTCCGGAGGTCTTCGTACAGAGTGCGGACGACCCGACGATGGCATCCCGTCTCGCCTACGAGCATCTGGCGAAGAAGATCGCCGACGGGACGCTCCAGGAGGGGACCGAACTCACCGACGAGCAGGTCGCCGAGATGCTCGGCATCGACGAGCAGGCCGCCCACCACGCGCTCGTCCTCCTGCTGGTCGAGGGCAAGGGAACGCGCATCCGTCGTGGCGTCCCCACCGAGACGGGCGGCATGAGAGTCGTGGAGGCCGTGGCCGTAGGCCAGCTCTCGGCGGTCCCGGGCGCGCTGGAGACCTACAGCGGCCCATCTCCGGAGGAGCTGATGACGCGCCAGCGCATCCAGCACCTGTCCGACGTCCTGGAGGACGCGCTGGAGCAGATCGAGGAGATGCGCGAGCGCATCGAAGCCCTGGAGGCCGGCGCCAAGCCGAAGAAGAGCACTGCGCGGAAGCCCGGCTGAATCCAGCGGTCCTGACGAGCGGGATCACCCGGTCGGTTACGGTCGGCCGCTGTTCACATCGGTTCCTGGCGGGCGGCGTACCGTTGGCGAGGAACGAAAACGCAGGTTCAGGGGTGGCCATGGCGCAGAGCATCGGGGACCGGATCGGGCGGTTGCGCCGACGTCGGGGCATGACGCAGGAGCAGCTCGCGGAGGCGTCCGGGGTGTCGGTGGCAACCATCCGGAAGCTGGAGCGCAACGACCGCGAGAGCGCCCGCATGGGCACGTTGCGCCAGCTCGCCCAGGCATTGGGCGTGAAGACGACGGATCTCATGCAGACCGGCCCCATCGAGGCCCCGGTCGCCCCGGAGGTCGACCCGGCCGGGATTCTGGCGATCCGTCGGGTGATCACACCCGCCCGGGGCCTGGGCCGGGTGACCCACGCTGACGACGCTCACGACGCCCCGACCATCACCAGCGTCCGCGCATCAGTGCGCGAAGGCAACCGCCTCTACCAGGGCGACGACTACGCGGCCACCCTCGGAGCACTGCCGAGCGTGCTGACCGAGGCCGCCCAGGTCGCCGAACTGGCAGAAGGAGAAGCCAGGTTGACGGCGCTGGAAGTACAGGCGTCGGCGTACCAGCTGGCGGGCTCCACGCTGATCCACCTGCGGCATGACGATCTCGCCTACCAGGCGCTGAACCGGGCGATCGACCTGGCCGAGCGCAGCGGCAACCAGGTCCTCGGGGCGTCCGCGGTGGTCTCGCTGTGCTGGCTACTGCTGCGGCAGCGCCGCTTCGACGAGGCCGAAGACGTGGCCGTCGCCACGGCGGACGCCATCGAGCCGTCCTTCCGGCACTCCACCGCCAGCCACCTCGGAACGTGGGGCTGGCTGCTACTTCGGGGATCGGCTGCGGCCGTGCGCAACAATCGCACCCCGGAGGCGGACGAGATGCTCCGGCAGGCCAAGGCCGCCGCCGTCCTGGTCGGTAGGGACGTGATCGACTACCACGAGTACTGGACGACCTTCGGCCCCAACACGGTCGCCATGAAGGAGGTCGAGAACGCCATGGTCCTGCGCGAGTACGGCAAGGCCCTCCAGCTCTCCGGCCAGGTCACCGCACCCGCCCGCTCCACCTCCAACAACCGCAACCGCCACCTGCTCGACCTCGCCGCCGCCCACACCGAACAGCGCGACTACGCGCCGGCCGCCGACATCCTGCTCGGCATCAAGCAGGCCGCCCCCGAATGGCTGCGCTACCAGCGATACGCCCGCGACATCGCCACCACCCTCGTCACCCGCCGCAAGCGCGGCCTGTCCCCACAGCTCGTCGAACTCGCCGACTTCCTCGCCGTTGAACTCTGACCAGCCCGGCAGAGACACCACGTATCAGATCCACACCGGCCAGCAGGCGAACTGACCCCACACGTTCCTGGGCCACCCGATGGCGACGCCCGACGATCTCAGTAACCGCACGAACGGCACGGACCGACATACGTCACCAACGGTCCGCGCCGAGCCGAACTGAGATGGGACGAAGAGATGACCAAGCCCGCGAAGCCCACCGCCGTCGTCTACCTGTGCACCGCCAAGGACGAGCCCGTCGTCACCCGGCAGGCTATGTGCGAGCGGATCGCCCGCGAGTCGGGCCTGCACCTCGCGGGCGTCATCCACGACGACGAGGGCGCCACCGAACCCGACCAGCGCCGAGGACTCACCTACGCGCTGCAGATGCTCCTCGACGGCGACGCCGACACCATCATCGTCCCCACCGGCGAGATGCTCTCCGTCCTGCCCGACGAGAAGGCCCGAGTCAGCCGGTCCGTGCGGAAGGCCGGCGGCCGGATCATCGTGGCCAGCGAAGTGAGCGCCCGTAGCTGAGCCCGGCCTCGTCCTCGGCACGTGGGGCTGCCGCCTCGGGGCGCAGGAGAGCGGGCCTCTCGACCATCGGCTGTGCCGTAGTCCAGTGCGGACATGGCCAGTCCAGTGAACAGCGGTGGCGGGCAGGCCGGTTCAGCAGTTCAGCGAGACACGGCCCTGGTGGTGGAGTGCGTCGAAACTTTCCTTACGGGTTCAAGGCGGCCCGCTTGCGCGGGCCGCGCGCGCCCGCAGGCCGAGCCGCCCCGCGCTTCCTGTCTACGCCCCACCGCGCGACGGCCCGGCTACCTGCGC
This sequence comes from Kitasatospora sp. NPDC093679, assembly GCF_040683455.1. Lineage (NCBI taxonomy): Bacteria > Bacillati > Actinomycetota > Actinomycetes > Kitasatosporales > Streptomycetaceae > Kitasatospora > Kitasatospora sp. NPDC093679. The sequence continues at coordinate 159,062 of NZ_JBFBDW010000002.1, read as the reverse complement.
GCGCAAAAGCGGAGAAAGGGCCGGGCAGGGCCCGGTGACGGCCCGGTAGCAGGCCAACAATGGGGCCAGCCAGGGAAGGCGGGATCGGCCAGCATCCGAGCCGCGTCGCCGGGTTGGTGCAGACCGGGAGGGCCGAGGGGCTCGCCGTGGGCAGGGGGGCCCAACACTGACGCACCAGGGCGGGGCTCGGTGCTCGGGCGCGGGCCGGGCGGCGAAGCGTGCTCTACCCACCTACCCGGGCCGGGGCCCGCGTCGGGCAAGGCCAGGGGGCCACTCGGGCCAATTGCGGGCAGGCCCAAAGCCTGCCCGAGATCGCGGGCAAGCTTACGGCCCCCTGACCATGCCCGACCCCAACCCGGGCAGGACACCGGCCAAAGCCCGCTCCACCGCCCTCACTGCCGCCCACCGCAAACCCCGGTGGTGTAGACCTCTGACGGCAACTCTGACGGCAACAGGGCCGGACAACAACGCACTTCCACGGACGTTGACGGACCGGTAGATTGCCGCTCACCTGCGAAAACGCACTCAGGAAGGGGTCGCCTATCACGCGTACTATGTGCTGGCCGGCCAGGCGCCGATCCTTGTTCACAACTCGACTCCGTGCGTTTCAGGAGTTCCAACAACCCCTACTGAAGCTGCAACTGCAGTCCGAGATCTTCCTCGATGGGGCTCGGGGCTGAAGCAGGATGCGGTACACCGCGCCGCAGACCTGGCCATCGATGATATCGAAGAGCACGGAACAGTATTCCAACGTATCGGAGGGGACAAGCGGCCCTTCACCATTATCCAGGTCCCTGGAGGGATGAATGGGAATGTCGGACGATTTGAGTGGATTATCGAGGAGCGCGACGGCCTACTCCTGGTGAGCCATCAGAGATTCGTCAAGAATGGCTCCATAAATGGAATTCCAAACAAGCCCTGAGCGCGCCAGTCGCACCGATGTCAGAATTGGATTAAATTCAATGGAAATGGGCAACGAGAGATCTGCCTGGGGGCGCCGGATCGAGGAAGCGCTGAATCAATATGGCGACGGACAAATAGGACTTGATGCCGTGGCAGAAGTTTTCCTAGCGGGAGTTTCCGAGACAACCTCTCGGCGTGGAGAAATCTACGAATCAGCTTACTCTTTGGCCGCCGAGCTTGAACGCCACCACGACCTCAGGACATCCCCATGGAACACCCCTGACGATGTGGGCCCCGAAGATGATCGAGACCTTGAGGAAATCCTCTCACAGGTTCGCCGAATAGCAATCCAACTGTAGTCGAAAGTTCACCTAAATAATTTAATAGAGCAGAGCCAATGAGGCCCTCGCCAATTTACGGCGAGGGCCTCATTGATTCTTAAGGGAAGGCGGCAGACAAAGGAATGCTGTAGAGAATTCGGCCCCTTAACAGCAGCGCCGCTGTTCGGAGAACCGGCAGCCGTCCGAGGCCGTCAGCGGTAGGCGGGGATGCCCGTGAGGGCCTGGCCGATGACGAGGGTGTGGATCTCGCTGGTGCCCTCGTAGGTGAGGACGGACTCCAGGTTGTTGGCGTGGCGCAGCGGTGAGTAGTCCAGCGAGATGCCGTTGGCGCCGAGGATCGTGCGGCACTCACGGGCGATGGCGATCGCCTCGCGGACGTTGTTGAGCTTGCCGACGCTGACCTGCTCGGGGCGGATCCGGCCCTGCTCCTTGAGGCGGCCGAGGTGGATCGCGAGCAGGGCGGCGTTGTTCACCGAGACCGCCATGTCGGCGAGCTTCTGCTGGGTGAGCTGGAAGCCGCTGATCGGCCGGTCGAACTGGATCCGGTCGCCGCCGTAGGCGAGGGCGGTCTGCAGGCAGTCGCGGGCGGCGCCGACCGCACCGAACAGGATGCCGAACCGCGCCTCGTTCAGGCAGGACAGCGGTGCACCGAGGCCGCGGGCCTCCGGCAGCTGCGCGGAGGCGGGCAGCCGGACGTCGGCGAAGCTGAGCTCGGCGGTGGTGGAGGCGCGCAGCGACAGCTTCTGCTTGATCTCGCGGGCCTCGAAGCCGGGGGTGCCGCGCGGGACGAGGAAGCCGCGGACGCCCTCCTCGGTGGCGGCCCAGACGGTGGCGACGTCGGCGATCGCGCCGTTGGTGATCCACATCTTGGCGCCGTTGAGGATCCAGTCGTCACCGTCGCGGACGGCCTTGGTGCGCATGCCGGCCGGGTTGGAGCCGAAGTCCGGCTCGGTGAGGCCGAAGCAGCCGATCGCCTCGCCTGCGGCCATCCGCGGCAGCCACTCCTGCTTCTGCTCCTCCGAGCCGTACCGGTGGATCGAGTACATCGCGAGCGAGCCCTGCACCGAGACGAAGCTGCGGAAGCCGGAGTCGGCGGCCTCCAGCTCCAGGCAGGCGAGGCCGTAGGCGACGGCCTGGGTGCCGGCGCAGCCGTAGCCCTCCAGGTGCATGCCGAGGACGCCGAGCTTGCCGAGCTCGGGGGCGATCTCCCGCGGGAAGTGCGCGTTCTCGAACCACTCGGGCAGGTTCGGGCGGACGTGGTCGGCGAGGAAGCGGGCCACGGTCGCCTGGATCTCCCGCTCCTCGTCGGTGAGCAGCGAGGGGATGTCGAGCAGGTCCAGCGGGTCCTTCATCGGGCCGGTCACGGGAGGTCTCCGTTCGTGGGGTGGTTCGCGGGGTTGTTCGCGGGCTGATGGGGTGCGTCGAGCCAGGCGAGGAGTTCGTCGGTGTGCTCGCCAAGCCGTGGCGGGGCCAGGCGGTAGGCGGGCGGGGTGCGGGAGAGGCCGATCGGGTTGGCGACCAGGCCCTGGTCGGTGCGGGGCGCGAGTCCGAGGCGTTCGGCGAGGCCGAAGGCGCCGGCGAGGTCGTTGACCGGTCCGCAGGGGACGCCGAGCGGGGTGAGGTGCTCGAACCAGGCGGCGGCGGTGCGCATCCGCAGCCGGCCGCCGAGCTCCACGGCGAGGTCCTCGACGTGCGCCACCCGGTCGGCGTTGGTGGTGAAGCGCGGGTCGTCGGCGAGGTCGGGGGCGTCCAGGCCGCGGCAGAGGGCGCCGAACTGGCGGTCGTTGCCGACCGCGACCACCAGCGGTCGGTCGGCGGCGCGGAAGACCTCGTACGGGGCGATGGACGGGTGCCGGTTGCCGAGGATGCCGGGCACGGCGCCGGCCAGGGTGTAGCCGGCGGACTGGTTGACCAGGCTGGAGAGCAGCGTGGAGAGCAGGTTGACCTCGACGAGCTGGCCGCGGCCGGTGGTGTCGCGTTCGCGCAGGGCTGCCATGATGCCGAAGGCGGCGTGCAGTCCGGTGAGCACGTCGACCAGGGCCACCCCGGCCTTGACCGGCTGCCCGGGGCCCGGGCCGGTGACGCTCATCAGGCCGCCGACCGCCTGGATCAGCAGGTCGTAGCCGGGCAGTGCGGCGCCCTCGCCGGTGCCGAAGCCGGTGATCGAGCAGTACACGGCGCGCGGGTTGGCGGCGGCGACGTCTTCGTAGGCGAGGCCGTGCTTGGCCATCGTGCCGGGGCGGAAGTTCTCCACCACCACGTCGGCGCGCCGGACGAGTTCGAGGGCGCGGCGGCGGTCGTCCTCCTCCCGGAGGTCGAGGGTGAGCGAGCGCTTGTTGCGGTTGACCGAGAGGTAGTAGGTGGCCTGGCCGTCCGGCGCGTAGGGCGGCCCCCAGGCCCGGGTGTCGTCGCCGCCGTCCGGGCGCTCGACCTTGACCACGTCCGCGCCGAGGTCCGCGAGGAGCATCGTGGCGTACGGGGCGGCGAGCACCCGGCCGAAGTCCGCGACCAGCACTCCGGCGAGCGGCGCGCGCGCAACCGCTGCGTCGGCGATCGATTCGGTCGGTTCCGTCCCCATCGGCACCTCCTTCGTTCGGTGTGGCGCACATTCTGTGCACCCGAACCGCGGTTTGGCAGGCGACGAAATGGAGTGTCACCAGGGGGACCGGCTGGACGTTCCGTCCAGGTCCCCGCCGGCGCGGCGGCCGGGTGCGGGCGGTTCCGCCCGGTTCGAGGCGTCAGGCGGCGGGCGGGGTCGACAGGTCCTCGACCACCTCGGCGCCCGGCAGGTGGGCCAGCAGCGCGCCCGGGGCGATCAGCAGCTTGCCGGCCCGGTCGCCGCCGCCGAGCACGATCTCGGTGCGGCCGAGCACCGGCGCGTCGACGTACACCGGCATCCCGGGCGGCAGCGCCACCGGGGTCACCCCGCCGACCTGCATGCCGGTCAGCGCCACCGTCTCCTCCGCGCTCGCGAAGGAGACCCGGCGGGCGCCGAGCAGCCGCTTCACCGCCCGGTTGACGTCGAGCCGGCGGGTCGCCTGCACCAGGCAGGCGGCGTAGCGGCGCGGCTCGGTCTTGCCGACCACCAGGATGCAGTTGACCGAGTCCTCGAGCGTGTAGCCGTACTCTTCGCAGAACTGCGCGGTGTCGGCGAACGAGGGGTCGATCTCCAGCCAGGTGTACGGCACCGCCCAGCCGTCCAGAACGGCGCGGACGGACCCGGCGATGCTCTGCGTGCTCTCCATGTGGCCCGAAGCTACCAGCCGGTCGCCGCCGTCCGGCAGACCGGTGGCGACACGGCCGTTTCGGCGGTGCGCGGGCGGTTCAGCCCACCGGGGCCAGCAGTCCGGCGGGGAGGCCGAGGGCGGTGAGCAGGACGAGGACGAGCTCCTCGGCGAACGGGTCGGACTCCGCACCCAGCACCGCCGCCAGCGCCTCGGGATCGGCGGCCAGGCCGTGGGCGGCGGCCCAGTCCGCGGCGGTGGCGGCGGTCTCGGCCGGGTCGCCGAGCCGGTCCTGCGGGCAGTCGTGGTCGAGGGCGGCCTCCGGCGAGAGCACGCACGTCCAGGCGGGCCGTCCGGTGTCGAACACCTCCACCACGGCGAAGTCGCTGTCGAACACGAAGGCGTTCACCAGCGGGCCGCCCGTCTCCCGCGCGAGCGCCGACGACCTGAGGCCGTCGCCGCCGCTCGTCAGCAGCTGCCAGCCCTCGGCGGCGGCACAGCTGTCGGCCACGACCCCGGCGGCCCGGACGGCGGCCGTGCCGCTCAGCGGGGTGTCCAGGCGGGCGACGGTGAGGTTTCCGGTGAATCCCGTGCCGCGCACGCTAGTGCCGGGCACCGACAGTGCGGTGCCCGGCCCTCTGATGTGTGGTCAGGACTTCGGCGAGGCGGGCTCGGCGGGCGACTGCGGGGCCGAGGAGGCGCCCCCGGCGGACCCGCTGGACGCACCGGCGCCGGCCGAGGACTGGCCGCCCCCGCCCTTCGAGGCGGGCGCCGAGCTGGGCGGCGCCGACGGCGAGCCGGACTCGGAGCCGGACGGGCCGGAACTCGGGCCGACGGAGGGCGGGGTGGAGGTCGACGGCGTCCCGGGGGAGGGGACGCTGGTCGACGGGGAGCCGGGGCCCGAGGTCGACGGGGAGCCGGGCGGGGAGGTCGTCGGCGGCATCGTCACGTGCGTGGTGTCGTCGTGTCCCGTCCCGCCGGCCGGCCGGCCGAAGGCCGTACCGTTCGCATCCACCAGCACGACCGTCTGGATCGGCTGCGGCGCGGGCGTCACCGCGACCACCTGCCGGCCGTCGAAGCCCGCCCAGGGCTGCCCGTTGTAGCTCGCGGGGGCGCCCGGGTCGACCGGCGGCGTCAGCGGGTTGCCGCAGGCGCAGCGGACCCGCGGCACGCCCTGGTTGTCGATCAGCACGGCGGTGCCGGTCTGCAGCACCGCCTGGTAGGCGGTGGCCTGGCCGTTGCTGTAGCCGTGGTTGGTGACGCGGGTGTCGGCGCGCAGCACCACCGGGGTGAGGCCCTTGAGGTAGCCGTCGATCTGGTTCGGCTGGATGCCCTCGACGCCGGCCCAGGCCTTGGCCTTGTCCGGGTTGGCGGCGAGGTAGCCGCTGAGCTTGGGCACGTCGCAGCTGGAGACGTTCATGGTACCGCCGTAGAGGCCGACGTCGCCGCCGCTGCGGTTGCCGCCGGTCGGCGGTGCGACGGACGCCGTTGCGGTCGGGGCGGGGCTCTGGCCGGCGACGGAGTCGGTGAACGGGGCCTGCCCGGCGGAGCCGGCCGGCTGCAGGGCGACCGGCTGCGCGGCCGCGGTGGAACCGCCCCCGCCGGAGAGCACCAGGCCGAGGACGACGCCCAGCACCACGGCGGCGATGCCCGCGGGCAGCACCGTCCGGGGGTTGCGCCACCACGGCGGCCGCCGGTGCCCGCCGCCGCCGGCGCTCGAACCTCCGGCGCCGGCCCCGCCCGCGCCTCCTCCGCCGGAGTCTCCCCCGCCGCCGGTGACGACCGTGCGGGCGTTGCTCGGTGGGCCTCCCCGGCCGCCGGCACCGCCCGGGCCGCCGGGGTGCGCCCCCGGTCCGGAGGTGGGGCCGGACGGCGGTCCCGAGGGCCCGCCGGGGTACGACGAGGTGTGGCCCGGCCCCGCGGGGCGGTTGCCGGAGGACGGCGGGCCGGAGCCCGGCCCTGACAGCGGTCCGGAGGGCGGTCCGGACGGGTCCTCGGGCGGTCCGGACGGCTGGTCGGGTGACGGCGGCAGCGGGCTCACGGGTGTTCCTCCCGTTCTGGGCACCCCCGCACGCCATTCTCCGCGCGCCCGGCCCGGCCCGCGCGACAGCCCGCCCTCCCCCGCCTGCAGGCTCGCCGTTCCCGGCCACCCGGGCCCGCCCTCCCCCGCCGCCCGGGCTCGCCGTTCCCGGCCGCCGGGCGGAGGCTGGAAGGAGACCCCCACCGGATTGAGCCGACCCGGCAGGAGCCGATTGTGCGGACGAGCAGCGGGCCCGGCGCCCGCACCAGCGACGGGCCCGCGGCCCGCTCCGGCGGTGCCGTGGGCGAACTGCGGCACTGGGGCGAGGCCCTGACGGCCGTGGCGGCCGCGGTGGCCGCCATGCTGGCGGTGGCCGCGATCGGCCTGTACTTCGCCGGCGCGAACGACCTGCCCTCCGGGGGCTACGGCTCGGTGGTCGCGGCGACCGTGCTGATGGCCTGCGGCGCCTCCGCCCGGGTGGAGGGCGGGGCGGCGTTCGTGGCCGGGGCGAAGGGCGGCATCGAGGCCGTCCCGCTCTCCGTGTCGCTGACCGGCGCGCTGCTGGTCGGCTGGCTGTTCCTGCGCCCGATGCGGCTGCACGCCACCGTCTCCGGCCGGGAGCTGCTGGCCCGGGTGGGCCGGGTCGCCGTGCTGTGGGCGCTCGCGCTGCTGCTGCTGTCGGTCCCGGCCGAGAAGAGCTTCGTGGTGTCGACCGGCGAACCGCTGATCGACGAGCTGGGCGGCCTGGTCGGCGCCTCGCCGACGGTGGGCTTCACCGTGGACACCGGTCGGGCGGTCGGCCTCGGCCTGGTGTGGCTCGCGGTGGTGCTCCTGCTCGCCCTGGCGGTCTCCCGGCGGACCCCGCTGCCGCTGCCGCTGCTGCGCTTCCACACCGCCGTCCGTCCGGCCGCGCACGCCGTGCTGACGCTGCTGCTGGTCTACGTCGCCCTGGCGCTGCCGGCCGGCCTGGTGGAGGCCGCGGTCGGCGGGCACGCCCGGCAGACCCTTGCGGTGGTCTTCCTCGGCCTGCCGAACCTGGCCTGGCTGGCGCTCGGCATCGGCATGGGCGGTGCCTGGCACGGCCACGTCGCCGGCACGCTCGGCCTGCCGATGCCGCAGCCGCTGGCCGGGGTGCTGCAGCAGAACCAGGACGTCCGGCTGGACGCGGCCACCCTCACCGACCAGGACTCCCGGGCGTGGCTGCTCGTCGCCCTGGCGGTGGTCGCCCTGCTGTTCACCGGGCTGGGCATGGCGATGCACGCCCCGCCCGGCATCAAGGCCTGGCGGCACGCGGTGCACCTGGCGGTGGCGCTGGCGGTGGCGATGCTGCTGATCGGCGTGCTCACCCGGATCTCCGCCGCGTACGGCCTCACCCTGCTCGGCTTCGGCGGCAGCGGCGCGGCGGTGCTGGAGCCCGACCTGCTGGTGCTGGTGGCGGTGGGCGCGGTCTGGGGGGCGGTGGCCGGGCTGCTCGGCGGCCTGACGGCTGCCCGGGTGCGCCGCGACACCGCGCCGGCGGCGCGGCGGCCGGCGGAGCCCGGGGCTCAGTCGCGGTCGGTGCCGTAGACCGGCAGCGCCCACTCGGGGGGCTCCGGCGGGGGCGCCGGCGGGTCGGGCGGACCGGCGGCCTTCCGCGGTGCGACGGGCTCCGGCGGTGCGGCGGATTCCCCGGACGCCGGGGAATCCGCGGACGCCGGGGACTCCCGCGGCGGGGCGGGTTCGGCCGGCGCCGCGGACTCGGGCAGCTGCGGGACGAGTTCGGTCGGCGTCGGCACCGGGATCGCCGCGACGTGCTCCACGCCGTGCAGGGCGCCGACGAAGGCCAGGCAGCTGTCGTACCGCTCGTCCGGTGTCTTGGCGAGCGCCCGGATCAGCACGTCGTCGAGGGCGGCGGGCAGGTTGGGGCGGTGCTCGCTGAGGTGCGGCGGCGGGTCGTTGAGGTGCGCCCAGAGCTGGGCGAGGTCGTCGTCGCGCTGGTAGGGCGGGTCGCCGGAGAGCATCTCGTAGACCACGCAGGCGAGGCTGTAGACGTCGCACCGGCCGTCCACCGGCTTGCCGTTGATCTGCTCGGGGGCGACGTAGTCCAGGGTGCCGACGAACTGGCCGACGGTGGTCAGGCCAGAGAGCGACAGGGACTTCTTGGTGAGCCCGAAGTCGGTCAGGTAGACGTGCTCGGGGTGCTCGGAGTCGGTGCCCTCGGCGACCAGGATGTTGCCGGGCTTGACGTCGCGGTGGACGAGGTCGTGGCCGTGCGCGGCGTCCAGCGCGGAGGCGACCTGGGTGGTGATCCGCACGGTCTGGCGCAGTGAGATCGGGCCCTCGCGGTCGAGCAGGACGCGCAGGTCGCGGCCGCGGACGTAGCGCATGGCGATGTAGAGCAGGCCGTCGGCCTCACCGGCCTCGTAGACCGGCACGATGTGCGGGTGGTCGATGGCCGCGGCGGCCTTGGACTCGCGGGCGAACCGCTCGCGGAAGACGTCGTTGCGGGCGAGGTCGGGGGCGAGCAGCTTGACCGCGACCGTCCGTCCGAGACGCAGGTCCTCGGCGCGGTAGACGACGGCCATGCCGCCGCGGCCGATCAGCTGCTCCAGCCGGTAGGTGGCGAGTTGGTGGCCGGTCAGGTCGGCCGGTGCGGCGGTCGTCATCCGGCATCACCCCGGGCGCCGGCCGCGGACCGCTTGGCGGCGGGCGGGTCCACGGTGGCGTAGGTCTGCATCCGGGTGCCGTCGCTGAAGAACCAGCGGCCCTGGTCGAGGTCGAGCAGCCAGGCGGAGGATCCGTCGATGACGGCGCCGAGCCGCAGGTTGCGGCTGCGGTCGCGGAAGCTCTCCAGGTCGATCAGGCCGTCCGCGTACTCGCCGACCAGCCGGCGGTAGGTCGCCAGCGCCTTCTCCAGGGCGGCGAGCAGGGGGCGCGGGTCCTCCAGCGGGGTCAGCGGGTGGTCGGTGCCGGACGGCGGGTGGGGCAGGGTGACCAGCAGCCGGCCGTCGACCCAGGCCGACCAGCCGTTGGAGCAGACGATGCGCGCCCAGTTGCCGTTGTTGTCGGCGAGCCGGACGGGCAGCAGCGGGTCGAGCCGCACGGACGGCCGCGACGGGTCCGGGCTCGCCCAGGTCTGCAGCCCGTCGGCGGGCGCGACGTGGGTGGGCTGGAACTCGTACGGGGCCGTCATCCGCGGTCACCTCCGCATCACGGCGGGTTCGTGACGGCGCAGCAGGCGCAGGACCAGCAGGCCGAAGAGGATGCTCAGCACCACCATCATGCCCATGTCGAGCAGCCAGACCGAAGCCTCGTGCCGGAAGAGCGGATCGGCGGTCAGCGGTTTGGGCACCGAGGCGTGCAGGTCGACGGTGGAGGCCATGGCGGCGAAGGCCCAGCGGGAGGGGACGAGCCAGGAGAGCTGGGCGAGCACGGGTGTGCTGTTGAGCTGGATCAGCGCGCCGCAGAACACCACCTGGACGATGGCGACCAGCACCAGCAGCGGCATGGTCACCTCCTCCTTCTTCACCAGGGCGGAGATGAGGAGGCCGAGCATCATGGCGGTGAAGGCGAGCAGGGCGACCGCCAGGGTGATCTCCAGCAGCGGTGGCATGAGGACGCCTCCGCCGCCCTGCGGGCGCAGGTCGACGCCGAGCAGCGCGACCATGGTGAGCACCACCGCCTGGACGACGGTGACGGTGCCCAGCACGATGATCTTGGACCAGAGGTACGCCGATCTGGACAGGCCGACCGCGCGTTCCCGCTGGTAGATGACGCGTTCCTTGACGAGTTCGCGCACCGAGTTGGCGGCGCCGGTGAGCACCGCGCCGACGCAGAGGATCAGCAGCGCGTTGAAGACGCTGTCCTCGGCGAGCTTCTTGCCGGCCAGGGCCCGGGCCATCACGCCCATCACGAACGGCAGCGCGATCATGACCGCCAGGAAGGTCCGGTCGGCGGTGAGCGCGGTGGCGTAGCGACGGACGAGGGTGCCGACCTGGTGGTGCCAGCGCTGCGGGCGCGGGGGCTTGGGGGCCGGCGTCTCGGCGGCGGCCGGGGCGTGCGGTGCGGCCGGGCGGGGGTGGTCCATGGCGCCGGCGATGTAGCGGCGGTAGGAGGGCGAGGAGCGGTACTGGCCGGCCCAGTCGCGCTCGGTGTCGTTCTCGAAGGCGTCGAAGGCGTCCGGCCACTGCTGGAAGCCGAAGAAGTCGAGGGTCTCGCCGGGCGGGCCGTAGAAGGCGATCCGGCCGCCGGGGGCGAGCAGCAGCAGCCGGTCGCACACGTCGAGGCTGAGCACGCTGTGCGTGACCACGATGACGGTGCGGCCGTCGTCGGCGAGGTTGCGCAGCATCTGCATGACCGAGCGGTCCATGCCGGGGTCGAGGCCGGAGGTCGGCTCGTCCAGGAAGAGCAGCGAGGGCTTGGTGAGCAGTTCCAGGGCGACGCTGACCCGCTTGCGCTGGCCGCCGGAGAGGCTGGAGATCACCTGGTCGGCGCGCTTCTCCAGGCCGAGTTCGTGGATCACCTCCTCGACCCTGGCCTCCCGCTCGGCGGCGGCGGTGTCGTCGGGGAAGCGCAGTTCGGCGGCGTAGCGCAGGGCGCGGCGCACCTGCAGCTGGGTGTGCAGGATGTCGTCCTGCGGGACGAGTCCGATCCGGCGGCGCAACTCCGCGTAGTCGCGGTAGAGGTCGCGGCCGTCGTAGCGGACGGTGCCCTCGTTCGCGGGGCGCAGCCCGGTGAGGGCGTTGAGCAGGGTGGACTTGCCGGCGCCGCTCGGGCCGGCGACCGCGAGCAGCATCTTCTGCCCGACCGGGAAGGTGACCGAGTCGAGCAGCCGGCGGCCGCCGGCCACGGTGACGCCGAGCCCGTCCACGTCGAGGTCGACGTCGCCGGTGTCGACGTACTGCTGCAGTTCGTCGCCGACCAGGCAGAACACCGAGTGGCCGATGCCGATCAGGTCGCCCTCGCCGACCAGGGCGTCGAGCACCGGCTGGCCGTTGAGGTAGGTGCCGTTGTGGCTGCCGAGGTCGACGATCTCCCAGCGCCCGTCGGAGCGGGCGCGCAGTTCGGCGTGCCGGCGGGAGACCGACAGGTCCCCGACGACCAGCTCGTTGTCGAGGGCGCGGCCGATCCGGACGACCTTGGCCGGGAGCGGGCGGACGGTGGTCGGCGGCCGCATCGAGCCGGTAATGGCGGTCAGCGCCGACGGCCGCCGGTCGGCCGCGGGGCGCGATGGCAGCTCGCGCAGGGTGCAGCGCGGTCCGTCGGCGGCGCTGCCGAACCGCAGCTCGCTGCCGGCGCCGACGTCGAGGTGCCGGATCCGGTGACCGTCGGTGTAGGTGCCGTTGGTGGACCCGGTGTCGTCGAGCTCCCAGTGGTCGCCGTCGGCGTGCAGCACCGCATGGTGCCAGGACACCCGGGGGTCACTGAGGAAGACCTCGCTCGTCGGGTCGCGGCCGACGTGGTAGGTGCGACTCGGGCTGATGACCTGCGAGTCGCCTTCGGTCTCGAGTACCAGCTGCGGCGCGGTGAGCGCGGCGGGTCGCTCTCCCATACCGCCGATGGTAGCCGCGCCCCGGGAGGCACGCCCGCTTCCGCCGGGGCGCCCGGGCCGGGAGCGGGGCCGCGACGCGGGGCGTCCGGCGACATGCCCACGGCGGGGCGATTCGGCCGGAAACAGGTGTGTCACCCGGTATGTCTTGGGGCATGACGAGTTCGTACTGTCGGCCGCACACCGGGGAGGCTCCGTGAACACCTGGGCGACCTGGACCACGCAGGGCATCCTCGCCGGCACCGGAGGGGTGCGAACGGTCGAGTTGGGTGTCATCAAGGGCGATCTGACGGTCCACACGACGTGGATCGACGGGGAAGCCCGTCTGACGGTCCAGTACAGCGGCGCGCTGGACTGGTTCACCGTGGAGGGCAGCCCGGTGGCCGCCGGGGACGAGTCGGCCGCGCGCGAGGTCCACCAGCGCATGGTCGAGGCCGTGAAGGCCGGGGGCGGTGCGACGGCTCCGGCCTGACCGGCGGCGCCTGCTGCCCGCGGTCGCCGCGGCGGTCGCCGTGCTGCTCGCCGGGTGCACCTCGGGCGGCGGTTCGGCGGTCACCACCGCGGTGCCGTCCGCCGTGGTCGCCGGATCGGCCTCGCCGACCCCGCTGCGGGCCGGGGACTGGCCGACCTACCACCGCGACGCGCTGCGCACCGGCACGGCCCCCGGGGCCGCCCCGGTCGGGCCGCTCGGCACGGCCTGGACGGCGAAGCTCGACGGCGCCGTCTACGGGCAGCCGCTGGTGGTCGGCGACAGGGTGCTCGCGGCGACCGAGAACAACACCGTGTACGGGCTGGACGCGTCGAGCGGCGCGGTGCTGTGGAGCCGCCACGTCGGTGCCCCGGCCCGGGCCGCCGAGCTGCCGTGCGGCAACATCGACCCGCTGGGGATCACCGGCACCCCGGTCTACGACCCGGCGACGGGCCGGGTGTTCGCGGTCGCCGAGCTGGCGGGCGGCCGGCACGTGCTGGTGGGGCTCGACGCGGCGACCGGGGCGCTGGAGGTCCGGCGCGAGGTCGAGCCGCCGAGGGGCGACCCGCTCGCGCACCAGCAGCGCTCGGCGCTGGCGCTGTGGAACGGCCGGGTGGTGATCGCGTTCGGCGGCCTGTTCGGTGACTGCGGCGACTACGTCGGCGGTCTGGTGTCGGTGCCGACCAGCGGCGCCGGGACGGTGCTCTCCTACGCGGTGCCGACGCGCCGCGAGGGCGGGATCTGGGCGAGCGGCGGGCCGGTGGTGGACGGCGACCGGCTGCTGGTGTCGGTCGGCAACGGCGAGTCGACCGGCGGCTCGTACGACGGCTCGGACTCGGTGCTGGCGCTCTCCCCCGAACTGCAGCGGGTCGACTGGTTCACCCCCTCGACGTGGGCGGACGACAACGCGCAGGACCTCGACCTCGGTTCGCTCTCCCCCGTGCGGGTCGGCGGCCACGTGCTGGCCGTCGGCAAGCGCGGCGAGGCGTACCTGCTGGACGCGCAGCGCCTCGGCGGCATCGGCGGGCAGGTGGCGCAGGCGACGGTCTGCCCGGCGTACGGCGGGGCCGCGGTGGACGGCTCGGTGGTGTACGTGCCCTGCCAGCAGGGCCTCGCCCGGGTGACGGTGGGTCAGGACGGCTCGCTGCACCAGGACTGGCAGGTGGACCTGGAGCGCGGCGGCTCGCCGGTGGTCGGCGGCGGCGCGGTCTGGGTGGTGGACGACCACCGCGGTGTGCTGCTCGCCCTCGACCCTGCGACCGGGCGGGTGCTGCAGCAGGCGAGGACCGGCCCGGCACCGCACTTCGCCTCCCCGGTGCTCGCCGGCGGCCGGGTACTGGTCGGCACGGACTCCGGGGTCACGGCCTTCTCGGTCGGCTGACCGGCCCCTCCCCCGCGGGCGGAGCGGGGCCGCCCGCGGATCTCCGGGAATTCGCGTGAGACCTTCCGGGCCGCCGGGGCGTGTACATGGAAGGAGCGTGCACCCGGGCGCGGGGGGACGGCCGCACGGCCGCCCCGCCCGAAGATCAACTGATGTCGCATCAGCTGATAATGTGCAGGCCAAAACGGGGGCGTGGGCGACGCGCGCGCCCCGCCGTACCCGATTCCTGGAGCATCTGTGCCCGCACGCCTGTACCGCCGCGGCCTGCCGCTGGCCGCCGCCGCACTCGCCGCGTCCCTGCTCGCCGGCTCGGCCCAGGCCGACAACCCCGCCCCCGCCGACGCGACGCTGACGGCCGACCTCGACGCGCTGCTCGCCGACGCCCGCCTCGCCAACGCGCAGGCCGGCGTCCAGGTCCTCGACGCCGCCACCGGCCAGGTGCTGTACTCCCGCCAGCCCGGCGCGCTGCTCACCCCGGCGTCCACCATGAAGACCGTCACCTCGACGGCCGCCCTCGACCTGCTCGGCGCCGACTACCGGTTCACCACCGAGGTCCGCACCACCGGCACCGTGTACGGGAACAAGCTCGCCGGCGACCTGGTGCTGAAGGGCGGCGGCGACCCCAGCCTGCTCGTCCAGGACCTCGACGACCTGGCGGCCAAGGTCGCCGCCTCGGGCATCACCACCGTCACCGGCCGGATCCTCGCCGACGGCACCCGCTACGACTCCACCCCGCTCGGCCCCGGCTGGACCTGGGACGACGAGCCGTACTCCTACAGTCCGCAGATCTCCGGCCTGACGATCGCCAACGACGCCGAGTACACCATGGACACCGTCCAGGTGACCGTCACCCCGGGCGCGGCCGGCGAGAAGGCCAAGGTCGCCCTGGTGCCCGCCGAGGCGCCGATGAAGTTCACCGGCAGCATCACCACCGGCGCGGCCGGCAGCGGCGCCTCCGCGGGCGTCGACCGCCGCCGCGGCGCCAACGAGCTGCTGCTCTCCGGCAGCATCGCGGCCGGCGCCGCCCCGGCCACCTACTGGGTCACGGTCGAGGACCCGGCCACCTACGCGGCCAAGGTCTTCGCCGGCGCGCTCGCCCGGCACGGCGTGACGGTCCAGCGCGGCGTCGCCTCCGCCACCGGCTCCGAGACCTCGACGGCGATCGCCTCGCACCAGTCCAAGACCCTCGCCGAGCTGATCGTCCCGATGCTGAAGATCAGCAACAACGGCATAGCCGAGCACCTGACCAAGGAGATCGGCAAGGTCAAGGGCGGCAAGGGCGACTGGGCCACCGGCGTCGCCCAGGTCAAGGGCTTCCTCAAGGCCAACGGCCTGGAGACCCCGGGCGGCCGCCAGGTCGACGGCTCCGGCCTCTCGCGCTACGACCTCATCAACCCGGCCAAGATGGCCGGCCTGCTCAAGGTCGCCCAGGACAAGCCCTGGTTCGACGCCTGGTACAACGCGCTTCCGGTGGCCGGCAACCCGGACCGGATGGTCGGCGGCACCCTGGCCGCCCGCATGCGCGGCACCAAGGCCGAGAACAACGTGCACGCCAAGAGCGGCTCGATGAGCGGCGTCGACAACCTGATGGGCTACGCCACCGCGCCCGACGGCCACAAGCTGATCTTCTCCGTGATGTTCAGCAACTTCGCCGGCACCAGCCCGCGCCCGGTGATCGACGCCATCGCCGTCCGCCTCGCCTCCGGCCCGGCCGCCACCCCGACCGCCCCGGCCGCCACCCCGGTCACCCCGAAGCTCAAGTCGCTCAACGCCCCCGCCCGCGGCGGCGACGAGGCCACCGGCGCCAAGTCCGGCACCGGCACCCGCTGGGAGGACTGCGAGAGCGTCGGCCGCTGCTGACCGCCGCACCCCGCCGCACCGCGGCCGGGCCCCTCGGGACACCTCCCGGGGCCCGGCCGCGGTGCCGTCAGCCGCCGCCCCCGCGGCCCGCGGCGCCGGCCTTCCCGCTCTCCCGCGACGGCTTGCGGAGGCCGGTGCCGGGCGCGTCGCCCCGGTCGGCGGCGGGACGGCGCGGCCGCGGCGGTGCCTGCCCGTCCGCCGCGGACCGGCGGACGGCGCGCGGCGGCTTCACCAGCGGCAGGGTGCGGCCGCGGACCACCCGCCACACCCCGACCGGGCACGGCCCCGCGTAGCGGCGCAGCCGTTCCGCCGTCAGGGTGCGCGGCCTCAGGTCGAGGCAGCTGTCGTGGGCCGCCTCCGGGTTCCAGGTGCGGGTGGGCAGCCGGATGTGGTCGTTGCGGCCGAGCCGGTCCTGGCTGGTGCTCTTCAGCACCTCCAGCCGGTCCTCCCGGACGCGCACCACCAGCACCGGCCGGTCCTTGGATTCGCCGGACTCCTCGAACTGCACGTCCGCCCACCAGATCTCGCCCGGCACCGGCCGGCGCGCCGGCGGGCGGAGGCCGCCGCCGGTCCACTCGACCGGGGGCAGCCCGGCGAGCAGCCGCACCCGCGGCACCCGCCAGAGCGCGGCCGCCGCCGTACCGACCGCCACCAGCAGCGTCACCGCCGCCAGCACCGCGACCGTCGACCGCTCGGGCGCGCGGACCGACCACGCCGCCGAGGCCGCCACTGCGGCCGCCGCGCCCGCCGCCGCCCGGACGGGACCGAGGTTGAGCAGCCCCCAGCCGAGGAGGCACAGCACCACCGCGAAGGTGGTGACGGCGCCCAGGCCGAGCAGGTGGTCGAAGTCGGGGCCGCCCCGGTGGTACGAGAGCAGCGCGGCGGACACGGCCGCCGCGAACAGCGCGAGCGACCGCGCCGCCAGCCGGTACCAGGGGAACCGGCGGCTCCGGTCGGGCCGCCGGGCCCAGGCCGTGGCGACCGCGGTGGCCACCGCCAGCGCGGCGAGCGCCGGCCACTGGTTCGCGCCCTGCGCGAGCTCGCGCTCGACCTCCGGGTCGCTGTGGCGGAGGTGGACGACCAGCACGGCGCAGGCCACGTAGGTGAGCGAGGTCAGCCACAGCACCGGCAGAAGGAGCACGAGCCGCTTCGCGGAGCGCAGGATCATGGACGCAGGGTAGGGCCTGCGCGGCGCGGCCGACAGGGGTTGCCCCGCCCATCGCGTTGACACCGTGTCAGTAACGCGCCGGCACCCGGCCGCAGCGGGCCGGGTGCCGGGGATGCGCCGTCGGGGCGGGAGCTCCGTCAGGGGCAGGTGTAGGGGAAGGACACCGAGGAGGTGCCGCTGCCCGGTCGCACGATCTCCAGGGTGGCCGTGGCCTGCATGCTGCCGTGGCCCTGGAAGGTCCAGCGGAGCACCACGTCCGTGGTGCGGCGGCCGCTGGAGACCGGCTGGGTGAGGACGCCGGAGTCGGTGCCGTCGCTGCGCTTCCAGCGGTAGCGGACGGTACCCGCGCCGCCCTCGGTGGAGATCGCTCCGGTGATCACCGCCGTGCCGTCGCACGAGGGCCCCTTCGCGTTGTCCGTGCGGACGGCGACACCGGTCACCGCGACCGGCCGTCCGTAACGGTCCCAGGCCAGCCAGGCGAGCACAGCGAGCAGCAGGAGCAGCGGCAGCAGCAGCCAGCGGCGGCGCCGGCGCTTCGGCTGCTCCGGGGCCGGCGGCAGCGCGGTCGCCCCGTGCCAGACGGCGGCCGCCTGCGGGGGCACGCCCGGCCCGAAGCGCTGCAGCCCGTCTTGCGCCGGGGGCACCGGAGTGCCCATGGCGGGGGTGATCGGGGTGCCCGTCGCCGGGGTGAGGGACGTGCCCATCGCCGGGGTCTGCGCCGGGACGGCGGTACCGACCGGCGGGGTCGGCCAGACCTGCGGGTCGAGGAAGGTGGCGCTCTCGAAGCTCTCGGCCGGCGGCTGCTGCTGCGAGGGCGGCGGGAGGTACGCCTGCGGCGCGGGCCGCGCCCCGGGACCGCCGAGCCGAACGGTCGCCTCCGGGTTCGGCTGCTTGGCCGGGCCGAGCCGCACGGTGCCCTCCGGGTCGGCCGCGGGCACCGGCGAGGAGCCGAAACGGACGGTCGCCTCCGGGTCGGGCTTCGCGGCGTTCAGCCGCACGGTGCCCTCCGGGTCCGCCTGCTTGGCCGGGCCGAGCCGGACGGTGCCCTCCGGGTCGGCCGCGGGCACCGGCGCGTTGAGCCGGACGGTCGCGTCCGGGTTCGGCCGCGGCGCGTTCAGCCGGACGGTGCCGTCCGGATCGGCCTGCTTGGCCGGGCCCAGACGGACGGTGCCCTCCGGGTCCGGCTGCTTGGCCGGGCCGAGCCGGACGGTGCCCTCGGGGTCCGCCGCGGGCACGGGCGCCGGGCCGAGGCGGACGGTCTCCTCCGGGCCGGGCTTCGGCGCGTTCAGGCGCACGGTCTCGTCCGCCCGGGGCGGCTTGGCGCCGAAGCGGACGGTGGCGTCCTCGTCCGGCTGCTGCGGGGTGCTCATGTCTCGTTTCCTCAGGTCAGGATGACGCAAGTGCTCGTGTTGACGGGACCGGATGCGCTGCCCTGGCCCGATTCGGCCGCCGGACTCGAACTCACCCGTGCAGTCCAGGAGCCGGAGGTGCTCGGAGCCGACACCGTGGTGCTGAAGCTTGTCTTGCCCTTCGGGAGGGTGAGCTGAACGGTGGAGACCGGCAGCCGGCTCACGCCCGAGTACCAGGCGACGGTCACCGTGCCGCTCGCCGCACCGTCCGTCGCGGCCGTGACCCTGGCGACCACCTCGTAGTTCCGGCTGCCGCAGGTGGTGCTGACGCTCAGCCGCATGACCCGCAGGGTCGGCGGCGGCGGGGAGCTGGTCGTGGGCGTGGTCGTGGGCGTGGTCGGCGGGGCGCTGGTCGGCGGGGCCGTGGTCGGCTTCTTGGTCGGGGAGGTGCTCGGCGAGGCGAACGGCGAGGTGGTCGGGGAGGCGCTCGGCGACGCCGACGGGGAGGCCGAGGCCGACGGGGACGGGGACGCGGACGCCGAGGGCGAACCGGACGGCGGGGCGGACGGCGACGGCACCGCCACGGGGCCGTCGGAACCGAAGGTCGTGGTGGCCTTCGGGGCGGCGACCTCGGTGGTCGTGGTGGAGTCGGAGGCGCCGGCGGCCGCGACCCCGGCGAGGGTGCCGCCGAGCAGGACGAGTCCGGTGGCGGCGCTCAGCAGCTTGGCCCGCGGACCGAACCGCCGGACGGCGGTGACGCCGCCCGGGGGCTGCGACAGGGTGGTGGTGGCAACCGAGGTGTTGCCGGCGGCGTGCCCGTGCGGGTGCGGCAGCAGCAGCGGCAGCAGGGCGACCAGGCCGGCCAGCTGCCGGCGGCCGCGCTCCTCCCACTCCGGCCCGTAGGCACCGGCGGCGACCGCCTCCAGGTCGGCGACCAGCTCGGCGGCGCCCTCCGGCCGGTCCTGCGGGGTCTTGGCCAGGCCGGAGCGGATCAGCGGGCGCAGCGCCTCGGGGGCCTGCTCGTCGGGGATGTCCGCCTCGGTGTGCTGGACGGCCAGCTCCATCAGCGTGGTGCCGGCGTACGGCTTGGCGCCGGTCAGGCACTCGAAGAAGGTCGCGGTGGCGGCGTACACGTCGCCGCGCGGGGAGGCGGCCTCGCCGGCCCACTGCTCGGGCGCCATGTAGGCGGGGGTGCCGGCGATGTCGCCCTTGGCCCCGCTCTGCACCGCGATGCCGAAGTCGACCAGCTTGGAGACGCCCTCGGTGGTGACGATGACGTTGCCGGGCTTGTAGTCGCGGTGCACCACGCCGGCCCGGTGGGCGTCGGCGAGGCCGAGCAGCGAGCCCTTGAGCACGGTCAGCGCCGCCTCGGGGCCGGTGGCGCCCTCGGCCTGCAGCAGGTCGCGCAGCGAGATGCCGTCGACCAGCTCCATGACGATGGCGGCGCCCCGCGGGCCCTCCACGTACTCGTACAGACGGGTGACGTGCGGGGAGTCGAGGCCGGCGAGCAGCCCGGCCTCGGTGCGGAAGTTCTCGTGGTCGGCGTGGTCGCCGTTGAGGTACTTGACCGCGACGGGGGTGCCGGTCGCGTCGTGGCTGGCCAGCACGACGCGCCCGGCCGCTCCCGCGCCGAGCTCGCGCTCGTGGGTGTAGCCGGGGAGCTCCCAGCGCGCGTCCTGCCCAATCGCAGCGTCCTGGGGGGCCTGGCCCTCGGGGCCGCCCTTGCCTCTGTTCTCGTCCACCGTTCCTGCCACCATGACGTCGATCACCGTACCGGGCGTACGGCCACCGACAGTGACGCACCCGTGGTCCGGCGGGTTCCGCTCCACGGGTGTCGGAAGGTCACGATTCGGCTGTTTCGCACACTACTTGTCGCCTGCGGCTACCTTCTTCCGGCGGCGGGCGGATCGATCGTGCACGGTCACTCCGTGTCGCGGCGGCGGGCCGACTCGGCGGCCTCGGCGGCGACGGAACCGGCGTGCACCAGCCGGTGCCCGAGGTCGAGCAGGGCACGGCCGACGGCGAGTTCGTCGCCGATCATCGGGACGGCGGGATCGTGGCTGCTGCGACGGGCCTCGGCGTCGGCCTGCATCGCGCCGGTGCCCTCCGTCACGGTGCCGCCGGACTCGAGGACGGCGTGCGCCCTGGTGACGTCGCCGTCCTCGGTGACCATCAGCCGTACCTGCCACTCGCTGGTGTGCGGCCCCTCGCCGGAGAGCGCGCTCACCGGCCGAGCTCCTCGGGGGGCTCGTCGAGGCGGTCGCCCTCGGCCGTCGACTCGTCCTGCGCGTGCGCGGTCTGGTACGAGGTGATGCCCTCTTCGGGGTCGCGCGAGCGCACGTCCTCCTCGTCCCGCTCCGCCTTGTCGTTCATCCGCTGCTGCATGTCGGACATCGCCGCTCCCTGTGCTCGGGCGGTCGGCGGGCCCGTGGCGCCCGGCGGCAGCGGGCCGCCGCGGCGGGCGGGGCCGGCCGCGTTCCTGCTTCCAGCGTGCTCCTGCCCGGGCCGGCGGGCCACAGCGACCGGCGGCGGCGCCACCGCCGCGGGGTGCCGGCGTCAGCCGAGCTCGGCCAGCAGACCGGGGTTGACCAGGCCGACGACGGCCCGGACGTCGGCCTCGCCGGCCGCCGGCCAGAGCACCCGACGGGCGGCCCGGTAGCGCTCGGCGAGCCGCAGGCGGTCGGCCTCGGGCAGCTGCGCCGCCCGTTCCGGCAGCGAGTTGTGCGCGTTGTCCGCGATCTTCAGCAGGGCCGCCGAGTGATCGCCGGCGATCTGCGCCAGCATCTCCTCGTAGGGCGTGCCCGGGACCTTGGTGACCCGCCGGACGGTCGCCACCACGGCGGACGGCACCCCGGCACGCAGCAGGTCCTCGGCGGTCAGCGGGGTGTCCTCCAGCACGTCGTGCAGCAGCCCGGCCATCTGCAGGCCGGTGCCGAACGGGGCGAGGCCGGCCGCCACCGCCCGGACGTGCTCGACGTACGGCACGCCGATCTTGTCGGTCTGCCCGGCGTGGGCGCGGGCGGCCAGGGCGTCGACGTCGGCCAGGGTCGGTTCGGCCACGGTGGTCTCCCCTCGGGTACGGCGCCGGGCCCCGACGGCCCGTCAGTCGCGGCGAAATATAGTCGGCCGGGCCGACGGGAAGGAGCAGCAGGGTGCGGGTGACACCGATCTCCGCGGAACGGCTGACCGCCCTGGTCGCCGACCGGGTCGAGGAGGCCGCGCGGAACGCGCCGTGGGTGCGGGTCGCGGTGGACGGCGCGGCCGCCGCCCGGCCGGGCGCGCTCGCGGACGCCCTGGTCGGGCCGCTGCGGCTGCGCGGCCGTCCGGTGCTGCGGGTGTCCGCCGCGGACTTCCTGCGGCCCGCCTCGATCCGCCTGGAGTACGGCCGGCAGGACGCCGACGCCTTCCACGACCTCTGGCTCGACGACGGCGCGCTGCTGCGCGAGGTGCTGGCACCGCTCGACCCGGGCGGCAGCGGACGGGTGCTGCCCTCGCTGTGGGACGCCGTTGCCGACCGGGCCACCCGGGCGCCGTACACCGAACTGCCGCCGGGCGGGGTGCTGCTGCTGGACGGCCCGCTGCTGCTCGGCCGCTGGCTGCCCTTCGAGCTGACGGTCCACCTCGCGATGGGCCCGGGCGCGCTCGCCCGGCACACCGCCGGGGCCGAGCGCTGGACGCTGCCCGCCTTCGCCCGCTACGAGGAGGAGACCCGGCCGCGGGAGACCGCCGACCTGGCGGTGAAGGTCGACGACCCGCGGCACCCGGCGCTCGTCGAGCCCTGAGCACGGACGGCACGGGCCCTCCTCGCGGGTAATCCCGTTGCCGCCGGACGGGCCCGGCCGGGATGCTCGGCGGGTGTCCGAGAGCGCCTTCGCCCCCTACCCGAAGATCCCCGAGCGGGCGGCGCTCAGCCGGTCCGCCGTCCGTGCCTGGGCCGCCACCGAGAAGGTGCACGGCGCCCACCTCGCCCTGCTCTGCGAGGACGGCGCGGTCCGCGCGGCCAAGCGGCGCGCGCTGCTGGACGGCGACGCACTCGACGGCTTCTTCGGCCTCGCCCGTATCTGGCCGGCCCTGTCGGTGGCGGCCGGCCGCGCCGCCGCGGCCCTGCGCGAGGAGCTCCGGGCCGCGGGACGGGTGGTGCTGTACGGCGAGCTGTTCGGCGGCCGCTACCCGCACCCGGCCGTCCCGCCGCAGGACGGCGCCCGGCCCGTGCAGACCGGCGTCTGGTACGCGCCGGGCCTGCACTGGTCGGTGTTCGACGCGGTGGTGGAGGTCCGCGGGGAGCGGTGGTGGGCCGGCGACGCGGCGCTGCGCCGGGCCGCGGCGGCGGCCGGGCTGCCGTGCGCCCCGCTGCTCGGCGAGGGACCGCTGGTACGGCTGCAGGAGCTGCCCGCGGCCTTCCCGAGCCTCGTCCCCGCCGGATTCGACCTGCCGCCGCTGGCGGGCAACCTCGCCGAGGGGTACGTGCTGAAGCCCGCCGGGGCCGTGCCGGTGGCCGCCGGCCGGCCGGTGCGCAAGGTCAAGCAGCCGGGCTTCGCCGAGGACGCCCGCTACCGCGGCGCCCGCCCGTACACCGCCCCGCCGGGCGGGGCGGCCGGCGTGCCCGGCTGGCTGGTCGAGCAGGCGGCCGTCCTGCTCACCCCGGCCCGGGCGGCCGCCGCCGTCTCCAAGCTCGGCCCGGCGGCCGCTCCGGCGGAGGTCGCCGCCGAGATCGCCCGGGACACCGTCGAGGACCTCGCGGACCGCCTCGGCGGCCTGCCCGCCGCGCAGGCCGCCCGACTCACCGCCTGCCTCGGCCGCGCGGCCCTGGAGCTGGCCCGCCTCGACGCGGCCGGGCGGCGCACCCCGTGAGCGCGGGCGCCGTCCCCGGCCCGGACGGTTCAGCCGGGGGCCGGGCCGCGCTGGCAGTGCGGGCACCAGACGGCGGGGCGGTCCTCGGCGTGCGGGGCGGTACGCAGCCGGGTGCCGCAGCGCGAGCAGGGACGGCGGGCCCGGCCGTAGACCCAGGTGCGGCGGTCCGGGTGCGGGTCGCGGGTGGTGATCCGCTCGGCCCGCAGCTTGTTGGCCTCCAGCAGGTGCTGCGCCTTGGCGAGGACGCGGTCGAGCACGGCGACCTCGCCGACCGGGGTCCACGGGGTGACGCCGGCCATGAAGCACAGCTCGTTGGCGTACACGTTGCCGATGCCCGCCAGGTTGCGCTGGTCGAGCAGGGCCTCGCCGACCGGCCGGGCCGGGTCGGCGGCGAGCCGGCGCAGCGCCTCGGCGGCGTCCCAGTCCGGGCCGAGCAGGTCGGGGCCGAGGTGGCCGACGGCCCGGTCCTCGTCGGCGGTGCGGAGCAGTTCGACGACGGGGAGGCGGTAGCCGACGGCGGTGCGCTCGGCGGTGCCGAGCACGGCGCGGATCTGGTGCGCCGGGCCGCCGTGCCACTTCTCCCCGCTGCGGAAGACCGCCCAGCGGCCGTCCATCCGCAGATGGGTGTGCAGGGTGAGGTCGCCGTCGAAGCGGGTGAGCAGGTGCTTGCCGCGCGGCACGACGTCCAGCACCAGGCGGTCCGTCAGGTCGGCGGTGGCGTGCGCGGGCACGCGCAGGTCGGCCACGGTCAGCCGGTGGCCGGCCAGGGCCTCCCGCAGCTGCGCGGCCGTGCGGTAGACGGTGTCGCCTTCGGGCACTCCCCCATCATGCCGGTCCGGCGGGGCGCGGTGGCAGGATGCGGGCCGGAGAGGGAGGCGCGGTGACCGGTCGGGCGGTGCGGAGCACGGTGGAGTGCGGGCGGTGCGGAGGCGCCGTCCGCCGGGAGGTCGGCCAGTTCGTGCGGTGGGGGCGGCTCGGCTGGGGCGTGGACACGGACTGCGCCGATTGCTCGGTCGTCTCCTGCGAGGAGGCCTGGGGCCCGGCGCCCGACTCCGTCCGGCGGGTGCTGCTGGCCGAGCACGGCGCCTTCGCCGTCCGGGCGGTCGGGCCCGCGGTGAGCCGGCTCGCCCTGCTGCGGGTGCTGCGCGAGGACGGTACCCGCTCGCTCGCCGAGGCCCGGCGTCTGGCCGGCGAACTGGCCGGGAGCGGCCTCACCGGCACCGAGGTGGAGATGGAGTTCCTGGCCGGACGGCTCCGCCACCACGGGGTGGCGGCCGCGGTCGGGCCGGTCGGCGCCGGGTCGGGTCAGGCCTCGGCCGGGCGGTAGACCGTCAGCCCGGAGGGCGTCTTGGCGAGCAGCAGGCGCTCGGGGGCGTCGACGACCTCGCCGTCGACCGCGGCGTGGGCGACACCCCGCAGGTCGGTCAGGTCGAGGGCGGACAGCCGGGCCTCGCGGTAGACCGGGGAGCGGCCGAGGGTGCCGAGCAGGAAGGCGGCGACCAGTCGCGTCCGGGCGAAGGGGTGGCTGCCGTCGACCGCGCGGACGTCGAGCAGGCCGTCGTCGAGGCGGGTGCGCCGGGTCGGGGCGAAGCCGGGCGGGTCGTACACGCTGTTGCCGGCGAACAGCAGCCACAGGTTGCGCGGCACCCCGGCGACGGAGACCCGGACGGGTTCGGCGGAGGAGAGCACCTCGACCAGGGCGAGGGCGAGAGCCGGCCACTTGCCGATCCGCTTCTCGTGGCGCTCCCGGATGCGGACGAGGTCCGGGTAGACGCCGATGCTGAAGGTGTTGAGGAACGGCAGGTCGGTGCCGTCCGGCCCGCTGACCCGGCCGAGGTCGACGGCGACCGCGCTGCCGCTCTCCACCGCCTCGGCGGTGCGGGCGAGTTCGTTGACGCCGAGGTCGAGGGCGAAGTGGTTGAGGGTGCCGCCGGGGAAGACGGCGAGCGGCAGACCGGCCCGGCGGGCGACGGAGGCCGCCAGGTTGACGGACCCGTCGCCGCCGCAGACGCCGAGCGCACCGCCGGCCCCGGTGGCCCGGGAGGCGGCCTGCTCGACCAGGTCGGCCAGGTCGTCCTCGGGACCGCGTTCGACGATCTCCGCCTCGGGGAGCAGGCGGCGGAGTTCGGCGACGGTGGCCCCGGGGCCGTCCGGCCCGGAGTCGGCGTTGACCACGACGACAAGCCCGGCGCCGCGCGGCAGCGCGGGGGCGGTGATCCGCGCCGGGGCCGCCCGGGCCGGCTCCTCGGCGGCGCGCGGCCACCACCGGGTGGTGAGCAGCGCGGCGCCGGCGCCGAGCGCCGCCCCGGCCAGCACGTCACCGGGGTAGTGCACCCCGACGTACACCCGGGAGGCCATCACCCCGAACGCCACCGGGGCGGCGCAGACGGCGAGCGCGGGCGACTCCAGCGCCAGGCCGACGGTGAAGGCCGCGGCGGAGGCGGAGTGGCCCGAGGGGAAGGAGGTGGTCAGCGGCTGGACGGCCAGCCGCCGGGCGAGCGGGACGTCGTCGAGCAGCGGGCGGGGCCGCCGGGTGGCGTACTTCGCCGGGACGTTCGCCAGCAGCGAGGCCAGGGCGAGCGAGCCGGCCCCGCGCAGGGCGGCCCGCCGGGCGGTGCGGTTGCCGGTGGCGGCGAGCGCGGCGGCGACGCCGAACCACAACACCCCGTGGTTGGCCGCCTTGCTGAGCCGGGGCAGCACCGGGTGGGCACCGCGCAGCCGGCTGACGGCGACGCGGGCGAAGAGTCGTCGGTCGAGACTGCGCAGCGCCCTCATGGGGCCAGCCTAGGCCCTCCGCCGCGGACCGCGCCGGACCAGCGCGCGGCGACGGGCCCCGGGCCGGGCGTGCCGGCGGACCGTCCCGGTGCCGGACCGCCCTTGTGCGGGAGCGCACTTGGCCCGGTCCGGCGGGATCAGCGGCGGCGGCAGCGGCAGCGGTGCCCGGATCGGCGAGGCGCTGCGGGCGGCTGACGGTCGGCCACACCGCACACGGGCGGGCGGGCCGACGGGCCGACGGAGGGCCGGCCGCGCGGGCCCTGCCGGCGGGCGGTTCGCCGGCAGGCCGTCCTGCGGCCGGGTCGGCCTGCGGTCACATGACCATGCAGGAGTACGCGACCGCGGGGTCGGGTGCGCCGCCGTTGGCGACGAAGCCGAAGGTGGTGGAGGCGCCGACGGCGAGGGAGCCGTTCCAGTCCGCGTTGTCGACGGTGACGGCCGTGCCGGTGCCGGTGCTGACGCCGTTCCAGACGCTCGCCGGCGACTGGCCGCCGGGCAGGGTGAAGTGCACCATCCAGCCGAGGATCGGGGTGGTGCCGGTGTTCTTGACCGTCACCTCGCCCTGGTAGCCGCCGGACCAGCTGCCGACGGTGCGGTAGGCGGCGGAGCAGGCGGCGCCGGCCGGCGGCGGGTCGGTCGGGCCGCTGCCGTCGCCGACACCGGTGACCTGACCGGTGCCGCCGTCGAAGACCACGTCGGAGCAGGAGTAGAAGGTCTCGGCGCTGTCCGAGCGCTGCCAGACGGTGTAGATGACGTGCCGTCCGGACTTGTTCGCGGGCAGCGTGCCGTTCCAGGTGTACTTGCCGTCGACCGTGCCGACCGTGCCGGACAGCGGCGGGTCGGCCACGGACCGGAAGGGCGTGCTCTCCAGGGCGTCCCAGGTGAGCGGCTCGGCCGGGTCGAAGCCGTCCTTGGTGACGTACTGGTGGAAGGAGCCAGGGTGGGCCGCCCAGGCGTTGTAGCTGAAGGTGAACGCGGCGCCGCTCGTCAGGTGGGTCAGCGGCCAGTCGGTGCGGGCCTGGTCGAAGCCGGTGAAGTTGGGGTTGCCGCCGCTGCACAGCTGTCCGTCCGGGACGAAGCCGCGGGTGCGGCCCGCGCCGTCCGAGCGCAACACGGAGAACCAGTTGTAGAACGGGGTGGTGCCGCCGGTGGCGGCCGCGGCGGCACAGGCCGCGTTGCGGGGCTTGATCTCCCCGGTGGGGGTGATGGCGTCCTGGTAGCAGAGGAAGGTCCGGCTGCCGGGCGCCATCGGCGCGCCGTGGGCCGCGGCCCGGGGGCTGCCCAGCACCACCAGCACGAGTGCGGGCAGGGCGGCGAGCAGGGTGAGCAGGCTGATCAGGTGTAACCGTCGGCGGAGGTCGGCCATGTGCGTCGTCCCTTTCGGCAGGTGGGGCGGGGACCGCGGGGCGGGCCCCGGGCGAAGGGGTGGGAGCGCTCCCATTCGGAACGTAGCGCGGACTCCGTCGGCTGTAAACGGATTCGGTCGGGGCTATGACAAATTCCCCGGCGCGTCGGCCGACCCGCCGCGCCGCCGGACCCCGTCCGGGTCATGGTCGAGGCAGCACGCCGAGGCAGCCCCCACCCCCCGGGAGGACGGATGCAGGCCCCCGTGCGCCGCGCGGTACCGGCGGTCACCCCGGTCGGCATCGACCGGGCCGTGATCGACCCCGAGATCCCGAGCCGGGTCCGGGCCGATGTCACCTGCCTCTGCGACAGCCCGTCCGGCGCACGCCCGTTGAACGTGTCCGTCGAACAGACCGACCCGGAGACTCGGAGGCCGTCTCGTTCGGCACCACCCGGGCGGCCCCGGACGGCATCCTCTGCGACGGGCTGCCGCACACCCGGACCGTCATCGTGCAGTCGAAGACGTACGACCGGCCGGCCGACGTCCCCGCGATCGTCACCACCACGCTGACCGACCTGGGTTCGGTGCCCGACCCCGCCTACGCGGACGCGAAGAGGATCGTGCTCACGGTCGGGGCCGCACCGCCCGCCACGACCGAGCCGCCCACCGACGGCACCGCTCCCCCACCCAGCGGTGACACCACCCCGCCGCCGGTCGACACCATCCCGCCGCCCGCCGACACCTCGGCGCCGCCGGTGACCGGGCCGGGCCGGGCGCCCGCGCGGTGACCACCGGACCGCCCGCGGGGCGGACGCCCCGGCCCCGCGGACGGTCCGCCGCTCAGACCCGGGCGGCCGCGGCGGCCGGCAGCGCGATCTCGAAGCAGCAGCCGCCGGCGACGTTGCGGACGGTCGCCCGCCCCTCGTGCGCCTCCACGATGCCGCGGACGATCGCCAGGCCGAGGCCCGCCCCGGAGTCCCCGTGGTGCGGGCCCGCGCCGCCGCCCGTGTTCCGCGGGGTCCGGGCGGCGCCGCCGCGGAAGCCGGTCTCGAAGACCCGCGGCAGGTCGGCCTCGGGGATGCCGCCGCAGCCGTCCGTCACCGAGACCAGCACCTCGTCCTCCGCACGCCGCGCCGCGACCGCCACCACCCCGTCCGCGGGGGTGCAGCGGATCGCGTTGACCAGCAGGTTGCCGAGCACCCGGGTGATCTCACGGCCGTCCACCTCGACCGGCTCGGCGGCCACCGCGCCGCCCGCCAGCCGGACGCCGCGCTCGCGGGCCAGCGGGGCCGCGCCGGCGATCGCGTCGCCGACCAGGTCGTACACCGACACCCGGGACGGCGAGAGCGTCAGCGCACCCGCCTGGATCCGGGACAGTTCGAACAGGTCGTCCACCATGCCGGTCAGCCGGTCCACTTCGGTGCGCATCCGGGCCAGGTAGCGCGGCGGGTCCTCGGCGACCCCGTCCTCCAGCGCCTCGGCCATCGCCCGCAGGCCCGCCAGCGGGGTGCGCAGATCGTGCGAGATCCAGGCGATCAGCTCCCGGCGCGACTGCTCCAGGGCCTGCTCGCGCCGGCGCGACTCCGCCAGCCGGGCACTGGTCGCCGCCAGCTCCTCGCTGAGATGGGCGAGTTCGCTGCCGAGCGGCTGCACCGGCGGGGCGAAGCCGCCCTCGCTGCCCACCGTCCGGGCGGCCGCCGCCAACGCCCGGCTGCCCGCCACCACCTGGCGGCCCAGCAGCGCCGCGGTGGCCACCGAGACGACCGCGGCCATCAGGGTCACCGTGACGACCACGCCGAGGTCGTGCTCCGAGAGGAACATCGCCTGCGCCACCGCCACCGTGCCGGTGGTCATCGCCAGCACCGTCACGACGGCCACGCACAGCAGCGAGAGCGCGACCGACCGGCGGCGCAGCAGCCGCACCGCCGGCCAGCCGAGCAGGCCGGCCGCGCCGGCGCCCAGGGCGGCGAAGGCGGCGATCAGCAGCAGGTCCCTCATGGCGGTGTCAGCTCCCCACCGGGTCGTAGCGGTAGCCGACGCCCCAGACCGTCGTGATCAGGCGCGGCGCCGCCGGGTCGTCCTCGATCTTCTCGCGCAGCCGGCGGACGTGGACGGTCACCGTGGACAGGTCGCCGAACTCCCAGCCCCACACCTGCTGCATCAGCTCCTCCCGGCCGAACGCCCGGCCCGGGTGCCGGAGGAAGAACGCCAGCAGGTCGAACTCGCGCAGGGTGAGCGACAGTTCGACGCCGGACCGGTGGGCGCGGCGGGCCTGCGGGTCGAGTTCCACGTCGCCGCTCGCCAGCACGGGGGCCGGCGCCGCGGAGACCGGGGCGGCCGCGGCACCCGCGCGGCGCAGCACGGAACGGACGCGCAGCACCAGTTCGCGCGGGCTGAACGGCTTGGTGACGTAGTCGTCCGCGCCGAGTTCCAGGCCGAGGATGCGGTCGGACTCGTCGCCCTTCGCGGTGAGCATCACCACCGGCAGCCGGGCGCCGTGCTCGGTCGCGCGCAGCCGGCGGCAGACCTCCAGGCCGTCGATGCCGGGCAGCATCAGGTCGAGCACCACCAGGTCGGGGCCGTGCGCGGCGGCGGCCAGCGCCTGGTGGCCGTCGGCGGCCCGGTCGACGGTGTAGCCGGCCCGCCGGAGGTAGCCGGTGACGACCTCAGCGACGGTCGGATCGTCGTCGACCACCAGGATGCGGCCGGCGTTCGGGGGTCGGCTGTCGCCGTCGGACGCGTTCACGCCTCCGAGGATAGGCAGACGGCCGGGGTTCGCCGCCCGGCCCCGGCGATCCGTACGACTTCCGTAAGGGTCCGCGCACGGCCAGGCCGGGAGTCCGGGTGCCCGTGCGCCGACCGTCAGGGTGCGGCCGTGGCGGATCCGGGGCCGGGGACGTCGCGCAGGTGGCGGAGCGGGGAGAAGAAGACGAACCAGCCGGCCGCCCAGGTGCCGACGAGGGCCAGCCCGAGTGCGGGCCGGATCCCGATCAGCGTGCCGAGCAGCCCGCCGAGCACGCCGCCGACCGGCAGGGTGCCCCAGACGACCCAGCGGACGGCCGCGTTCATCCGGCCCATCAGCTCCGGCGGTGTCACCGACTGCCGGTAGCTGAGCTGCGCGACGTTGTAGACCGTCGCGGAGAAGCCCGCGACGCCCCAGCCCAACGGGAAGAGCAGCACTCCCCAGCCGGGCCGGGCGGCCGCCGCGACGACCTGCGGCGCGCCGAACACCAGCATCGACACCCAGATGATCCGGGCCGAGCCGAGCCGCTCGGCGAGCCGGCCGGCGAACAGCCCTCCGGCGATCCCGCCGACGGCCGAGGCCGCCATCACCAGCCCGGTCAGCGCGGGCCCCACGTGCAGCACCCGGACGAGGAAGACCATCGCCAGCGCCGAGACCATGCCGGAGAACAGGTTCGCGGTGGCGGTGCACGCCACGACCCGGCGCAGGATGCGGTGTCCGAGGACGAACCTCAGGCCCTCGGCGATCCGGCGGCGCAGCGTCCCGTCCGCCGGCCGCGCCCGCGGACGCTCCTCCCGGGTCCTGATCCCGAGGACCGACAGGACCGAGAGCGCGTAGGACAGCGCGTCGGCCGTCATCGCCCCCGCGGCGCCGACCGACCAGACCAACCCGCTGCCCAGCCCCGGCCCGCCGAACTGTGCGAGTGCCTGGGTGGTCCCGAGCTTGCCGTTGGCGTTCATCAGGTGCTCGGCGCGGACGAGCGACGGCACGTAGCTCTGGTAGGAGACGTCGAAGAACACCGAGCAGACGCCCGCCGCCACGGCGACCGCGTACAGCTGGGCCATCGTCAGGACGCCGAACGCCGCGGCCAGCGGGACCGATCCGATGATCACCAGCCGGAGCAGGTTGCAGACGATCATGACGGAGCGCTTGGCGGTGCCGTCCACCATCGCACCGGCCGGCAGCGCGATCACCGCGAACGCCAGTGTGGTGGCCGCGGTCAACAGGCCGACCTGGAAGGTGCTCGCGCCGAGCGCGACGACCGCGAGCAGCGGCAGGGCGACCTCGGTGACCGCCGATCCCGTCTCGCTGACCGTCTGGCCGCCCCACAGCAGCATGAAGTCCCGCTGCCGCCACAGGCTCGGACCGTGATCCGTCGCCCCGGCGTCCCGCACGTCCTGCGCCGCTTCCGTCACAGCACCGGCTCCGTTCCCGTCGCGGCCCGGACGGTGCCGCCGTTCACCGGCGCGCCGGCACCGTCCGTGCAGGGCAGGGGGATCGCCCGCCTCACGCGCCGTCCGCGCGCAGCCAACTGCCGGGGAGGTCCTTGCGGAGGCCGGCGAGGGCCTCGGCGGTGCGGGCGCGGGCACGGAGGGCGCCGCCGTCGTCCGCGCGGAGCAGCACGTCGTCCCCGGCGAACCAGCGGCTGCCGGCCGGGGCGGAGAACACCGGGTAGTCGGGGAAGGGCAGTTGGACGTAGCCGTCCTCGAGGGCGAGGAGCGTCGCGACGTCGAGCGGTTCGAGGAGGTCGGCGTGGCCGTCGGGGGCGTGCAGGGACTCGGAGAGGACGAGTTCGACCAGGGCCACCGAGAGGCGGTCCAGCCAGGGCCGCCGGCTGCCGTCGCTCTCCTGCACCACGGCCGGGTCGGGCCGGTGCAGTTCGTCGAGCGGGACGCCCCAGGCGGCGGCGCCCTCCTTCGCGTGGCGGAAGACCAGCAGGTGGCCCCCGGCGTCGAGGTGGAGCTCCGCGGGGTCGAGCAGCGGGTCGCGGTTGGCGGTGAGGTCGGCGCGCCGACCGAACCGGCCGTAGGCCTCGCGGAGCGCCGCGGGCAGCCGGTGGCCGAGCCGCTCCTCCGCGGCGGCGAGGTCGGCCTCCGCCCAGCCGTCGCCCTCCGCGAGCGGAGCGACCCAGTGCTCCGCGAAGTCCTGCACGAACCACCAGGCCGCCGCGCGGTCTTCGAGACCGGCCGCGACACCTTCGACGAGATCGAACCCGTGTGTCATACCCGGGACCCTACCGGCCGGGTCCGACCGTCCGGCAGGCGCCCGGAAATCCGGGCGACAGGGCGTCAGCCGGGCTGGCACGCTGGCTTGATGGACACCACGAACACCACGGATCCCGGGGAATGGGTGACCCTCTTCACCGTCGAGAACCTGTCCGGTCTGCCGCGCCCGGGGTTCGCCCTCGCCGTTTGACTGCGCGACCGCGGCATCGACTGGTCGCCGCTCGACGGGCAGGACATCCGCCACGACCTCGCCTGCGGGCCCGATCCGGCGCTCGGCGGGCGCTGGCGCTGCCACGTCACCGTCCGGGTCCGCGCCGCCCCGCTGCGCCGCCTCGGCCTGCATCCCGACCAGGCCTCCGCCCGCGTCCCCCCGCCCCTGACACCGGACTGGTGGGGCCCCTGGGCGTACCGCCGGAAGCGGGCCGTCCGCCGCGAGGAGGTCGCCCGGGCGCGCCGCCCGTGGACGGCGGCCGAGTGACGGAGGCCGGCTGTCGGGACCGCAACCGTCAGTCGCTTCCCGGGAGTTCCGCCGCTTCGCCGAGGAGCGGGGCCAGCAGGTCGCCGTGCTCGGCGGTGCGGGCGAGGACGTCCTCGGGGGTGAACGCGAGGTCGTCAGGGGCGGTGCACTGCTCGACCTCGGCCCAGGTGATCGGGGTGGAGACGCCGGGGGTCGCGGTGGCGCGCAGGGTGTAGGGCGCCGCGGTGGTCTTCGTGGTGGTGTTCTGCGACCAGTCGACGAAGACCTTGCCGCGGCGCAGCGCCTTGGCCATCCTGCTGACCACGTGGCGGGGGTGGTCGGCGGCCAGGCGTTCGGCGAGCGTGCGGGCGTAGCCGACGACGGCGGAGGCCCCGCTCGGCTGCAGTGCCGCGTACAGGTGGAGGCCCTTGCTGCCGGAGGTCTTGACGTGGGCGGTGAGTCCGTCCTCGGCGAGGCGTTCGCGGACGAGCAGGGCGACCGCGCAGCAGAGCGTGATGTCGGTGCCGGGGCCCGGGTCGAGGTCGATGACCAGCCGGTCGTGGGCGGTGGGCCCGGTGTCGGCGCTCCACTGCGGGACGTGGAGTTCGAGGGCGTACCCGTTGGCGAGGGCCATCAGGGTGGGCAGGTCGTCGACGGTGACGCGGTCCTTGGGGCCCTCGTGGCTGTCGACGACCATGGTGCGGACCCAGTCGGGCAGGCCGGGCGGCGGGTTCTTGGCGAAGAAGCCCTCCTCGCCGACCCCGGAGGGGAAGCGCAGCAGGGTGGCCGGCCGGCGCCGGACGTGCGGCAGCAAGTGCGGCGCGACCTGGGCGTAGTAGTAGAGGGCCTGGCCCTTCGTCCAGCCGGTGGCCGGCCACAGCACCTTGTCCAGGTGGGAGAGGACCAGGCGGCGGCCTTCGACTTCCGTGACCTGTCGCTCCGGCATACCGTGGTGAATCCCCATGAAGGCGACAGGTCATGCCACAGGTCACCTGGAAAGGTGTCATCACGTTCGGGCTGGTCGGCGTGCCCGTGCAGCCGTACGCCGCGGGCGGGGACAACGTGATCGGCCTGAGGGCGGTGCCGCGCAGCGGCGTCCGGGCGGCGAAGAGCGGGCACGGCCGCTCCACGGCCGGATCGGCCGCCCGGACCGCCCGGGCCCCGGCGAAGAAGGTGCCCGCCGAGAAGGCCGCGGCGGCCCGTAAGGCCCCGACCGAGCGGACCACCGCGGCTGCGAAGAAGACGGCAGCGAAGACCACCGCCAGGAAGGCCGCACCGCGCCGGGCGTCCTGAACCGCGGCGGGCGGGGCAGGGCGGGGCACGGCGTCGGCCCGAGGGCCCGGTCGCGTCGGTGAGCCGGGCCCTCGGAACGCCAGACTAGGGGGCGGCCGGGGCAGCGAAACGGTTCTCCCTGCGGCGCCCGCGCGGCGAGCCCCCACGTGCGGAGACGGGTGCGGAGCCGGTCACCCGGCGGCGGACGGCTGGGCCGTCTCTTTCGGATCTTGCCGGGCGCGCGACGCCGGGCATCCCACCCGAACGCACCGGCGAATCGTCCGAGTACGGTCCAGTACGAGGACGATCCGCCGGCACGCCCAGCTGGGCGCCCACCGCCGCACGCTGATCCGACAAGATCCGAAAGAGACGGCCTAGGGAACGCCGGCCAGCCCGGTCTCCAGGCCGTCGAGGGCGTGCGAGCAGACGCAGTCCCGCGCGGTCGGCAGGTCGGCCACCGCCTTGAACAGCACCGTGCGCAGCCGGTCCACGTTGCGGGCGAAGACCTCCAGCACCTCGGCGTGGGTGACGCCCTCGCCGGTCTCCACCCCCGCGTCCAGATCGGTGACCAGCGCCAACGAGGTGTAGCAGAGCCCGAGTTCGCGGGCGAGCACGGCCTCCGGGTGGCCGGTCATGCCGACCACGGACCAGCCGTTGGCGGTGAACCAGCGGGACTCCGCGCGGGTGGAGAACCGCGGCCCCTCGATGACCACCAGGGTGCCGCCGTCGACCGGCTCCCAGGCGTTGGCGCGGGCGGCGGCCAGGGCGGCCTCGCGGCCGTCCGGGCAGTACGGGTCCGCCATCGAGACGTGCACCACCTCCGGCAGCGAGCCGTCCGGCAGCGGCAGTCCGTCGTAGAAGGTCTGGGCCCGGCCGAGGGTCCGGTCGACGAACTGGTCCGGCACCAGCAGCGTGCCCGGGCCGTACTCGGTGCGCAGCCCGCCGACCGCGCACGGGCCGAGCACCTGCCGCACCCCGAGGGAGTGCAGCGCCCACAGG
Organism: Kitasatospora sp. NPDC093679; assembly: GCF_040683455.1. NCBI lineage: Bacteria > Bacillati > Actinomycetota > Actinomycetes > Kitasatosporales > Streptomycetaceae > Kitasatospora > Kitasatospora sp. NPDC093679. Next base: position 124,153 of record NZ_JBFBDW010000002.1, on the reverse strand, counting down.
TTGGCCCGGTAGTTGATCCGGTGCGGCGGCAGGGTGTGCCCGCGGCCGTGCCGCGGCAGGAAGGCGACGCTGCGGCCCGCCACCTCGCCGAGGAAGACCGAGTCGCTCGGCGGACCGTACGGGGTCTGCACGGTGACCTCGGTGACGTCGTCGAGCAGCGCGTACAGGCCGGAGCCGCCGATCACGCCGATCTCGGCCCGGACGGGGGCGCCCGTGGCGGGCGGGATCGAGGGGGCGTCAGGCATGGCCTCTCCTTCGGGGGTGACGGTCTCTCGTCGGACGGCTGCCGGCCGAAAGCGCGGCCGGCCGGCGTCCCCAACCCTACGAGCCGCGGGGCCGCCCCGACGGGACGGACGCCGAACGGTCCACGGACGGCGCACCCGCCGGCCCCGGCGGCGGCCGGGCCGTCCTCCCGGCCGCTCCACGGCGCCGCGTACAGTGACAGCCTCGGCTGACAGGAGTGACGGCGATGGACGGACAGGCGGCTTCGGGGGCACCCGGCCACCGGGCGCTGGTGTGGCGCGAGCGGCCCGAGGCACCCGCCGCCGCGGTGCTGGTGCTGCACGGCGGTCAGGAGGCGGGCCTGCACCGGCCCGGCCCGGTCAACCTGCCCGGGCTGCGGATGCGCCCCTTCGCCCGGGCCGTGGAGAAGGCCACCGCCGGCGCGGGGGTGGCGGTCGGCGTCGTCCGCTACCGCTGCCGCGGCTGGAACGGCGAGCGCGCCGACGCCGCCCGGGACACCCTCGCCGCCCTGGAGGAGCTCGCCGAGGAACTCGGCCCGGTACCGACCGTGCTGATCGGCCACTCGATGGGCGGCCGCGCCGCCCTGCGGGCCGGCGGGCACCCCTGCGTGACCGGCGTGGTCGCGCTCGCACCCTGGTGCCCCGAGGACGAGCCGTGCGAGCACCTGACCGGCCGCCGTCTGCTGATGCTGCACGGCGACCTGGACCGGGTCACCGCGCCGGACGCCACCCTGCGCTTCGCCGGCCGGGCCCGCGGCGCCGGTGCCCGGGCGGCCGGCTACCGGGTGGCGGGCAGCGGTCACACCCTGCTGCGCCGGGCCGGCGACTGGCACCGCGCCACCGCCGAACTCACCGCCGGCCTGCTGGGGTTGCGCGACCTCCCGCCGGACGTGGCGGCCGCCCTCGACCTGCCGGCCTCGGCCGACGGCGGACTCCTGCTCGCCCTCGCCCACCGCTGACCGTCCGCCGTCCGGGCCCCGTACGGAAAGCGTTGTGCGGACTCTGGGCGCGGCCCTGCGGCGGCGCTACATTGTGCCGGCCGTCCCCTCGCACACCCCGCGGGAGCACGTCCCCACGGGCACGGGTGCGCCGGGGCGGGTGGGGCACGGGGGCACGTCCACGGGCCGGCGCGGCCGGGCACGGCACGTCCTGATGGCGCGGAACGCCCCGGACGGGGCGGAGGGGCGGCGGCGATGGGTTCTGCGGTCCGGACGGGAGCGGCCGGCGTGCTGGGCGGCAAGACCGCCGCGGCGGTGGCGGCCGGCGCCCTGGTGCTCACCGGCGCGGTCGGCGCCGGCGTGTGGTGGGCGAGGACGGAGCCACAACTGCGGGTGGTAACGCGCAGGTGGCGCTGGAGGCCGGCGGGCAGCGGACGGCGGTGGCGGGCTGCGCCGCGAACGAGACGGCGCTCGGCGGCGGGTACGCCGTCGACGGCGCCGGGTACGCCACCACCAGCGAGTTCGTCGGCAGCAGCGCCTGGCTGGCGGCCGCGTACAACCCGGGCAGCGCGCCAGTCACCCTCACCGTGTACGCGCTGTGCGTGAACGCGCCGGTGGAGTTCGCGCCGCGCGGCGGCTACACCCGGCGGGCGCTGGCCTTCCGGGACCGCGTGGACAAGGTGACCGCCGGTGCCGACGGCCGGATCCACGACCTGACCACGGACGGCCCCTGGGCCGGGCTGGCCGGCTCCGCGCTCGGCACGGACACCTGCGTCCCCGGATTCACCATGACCGGCATGGAGTTCCGGGCCGACCGGGCCGTCACCGGGCACGGCGCGGCCCCGCTGCCGCTGGAGCGGCTCGCCCCGCTCGACGGCTCCGGCACCGGACCGGGCGGCCCGGTCACCCTCGGCACCGGCGGCTCCGGGCGCTTCACCGTCCCGCTGCTCGCCGACGGCGACTACACCCTCGACTTCGCGGCCACCGACCCGGACAGCGGCCTCGTCGCGCACGCCCGGACCACCGTCCGGATCGCCGGGTGCCTGCGCTGACCGCACGGCGACCGGCCCCGGCGGCGCTCAGGCCGGGCCGGGGGCGTCCAGCGCGCGCAGCCGGTCGGCCAGGAAGTCGCGTTCGACGGTGTTCGCGGTGAGCACCAGCGCCTCCCGGTACGCCAGCCGCGCCTCGGCCGTGCGGCCCAGGCGTCGCAGGAAGTCGGCGCGGGCGGCGGCGAGGTAGCCGTAGCCGGCCAGTTGCGGTTCGGCGGCCAGGGCGTCGAGTGCGGCGAGCCCGGCGGCCGGGCCGGCGGCGAAGCCGACCGCGACGGCCCGGTTGAGGGCGACCACCGGCGACGGCCAGATCTGCACCAGCAGGTCGTAGAGCGCGACCACCTCGCGCCAGTCCGTCTCCTGCCAGCTCGGTGCCTCGGCGTGGACGGCCGCGACGGCCGCCATCAGGGCGAAGCGTCCGGGCGGCCGGGGGCGCAGCGCCTCGCGGACGAGGGCGAGGCCCTCGTCGATCTGCGCGCGGTCCCAGCGCCGCCGGTCCTGCTCGGCGAGCAGGAGCATCCGTCCGTCCTCGGCCGAGCGGGCCTCGCGCCGGGCGTCGGTCAGCAGGATCAGGGCGAGCAGCCCGGCGACCCCGGCGTCCTGCGGCAGCAGGGTGCGCAGCATCCGGGCGAGGTCGACGGCGCGCTCCACCAGGTCGCGGCGGACGAGGTCGTCGCCGGCGGGGGCGGTGTGACCGGTGGTGAAGACCAGGTGGACGACGGTGAGCACGGCGTCGATGCGTTCGGGCAGTTCCGCGGCGGGCGGCACCCGGTAGGGGATGTGCGCGGCGGCGATCTTCTTCTTGGCGCGGGTGATGCGGGCGGCCATGGCGCTCTCGCCGACCAGGAAGGCCCGGGCCACCTCGGCGGTGGTCAGGCCGCAGAGCAGCCGCAGGGTGAGGGCGACCTCGGCCTCCTCGGCGAGCGCCGGGTGGCAGCAGGTGAAGATCAGCCGGAGCCGGTCGTCGGGGAACTCCTCCCCCTCCTCGGCCGGCTCCGGCACGACGGGCCCGGCCGCCCCGGGAGCCGCGGCGGGGTCGATCAGGCGCGGCAGCGTCCGGCGCAGTGCGGCGCGGCGGCGCAGCTCGTCCGTGGCCCGGTTGCGGGCGGTGGTGGTGAGCCAGGCGCCGGGGCGCCGCGGGATGCCGCGGTCGCCCCACACCGTGAGCGCCTTGGCGTACGCGTCCTGCACGCACTCCTCGGCCAGGTCGAGGTCGCCGGTGACGCGCGCCGTCGCGGCGAGCACGAAGGCCCACTCGTGCCGGTGCGCGTCGGCGACCGCGGCGGCGACCGCCGGGTCGGTGCCCATCGGGGCCCGTCAGTCGAACACCCGGACGGGCCGGACCTCGACGCCGCCGCCGAAGTGCGCCGGGACCTGCCGGGCCAGGGCGATGGCCTCGTCCAGGTCCGCGGCCTCGGCGAGGTAGTAGCCGCCGAGCGCCTCCTTGGTCTCGGCGAACGGCCCGTCGGTGACGGCGAAGCCGCCGGAGCCGTCCGGGCGGACGGAGGTGGCCGTCTCGGTGAGGTACAGGGCGTTGGCCCCGAGCAGGGCGGCCGCGTTGCGTTCCTGGAACGCGAGGTGGTCCTTGAGCGCCGCCTCCCATTCGTCCGCGGAGGCGGCGGCCACCCGGGCCTCGTCCCGGTAGACCAGGATCAGGTACTGCGCCATGACGCGATCCCTTCTCGATCGGGCCCGCCGGCCGGGCCCTCCCGTCATGTCGACGGTCGACGCCCGACCGGATCGACACCTCCGCGGACAATTCTTCCGTTCCGGGAGATTCTCCGACGTTTTCTGTCGATCCGGCGTCCGGCCGTCCGTCGGTCGAGTGAGACCGATTCCGGCACCCGATCCGCAAGGAGCGCCTCCCATGCCCTCCGCAGTCACCCCGCACGCCCCCGGGTCCGCCGCCCCGGCCGCCGGCCGGCCGCACCGGACGTGGACCCTCGTCCTGGCGTCCCTCGGCCTGTTCATGGTCGCCCTCGACACCCTGGTCGTCACCACCGCGCTGCCGGTGCTGCGGGTCGACCTGGGCGCGAAACTCACCGACCTGGAGTGGACGGTCAACGCCTACAACCTGTCCTTCGCCTGCCTGCTGCTGACCGGGGCGGCGCTCGGCGACCGGTTCGGCCGGCGGCGGATGTTCGCCGTCGGGCTGCTCGGCTTCTCCGCCGCCTCCGCCGCGGCCGCGCTCTCCACCTCGGTGGGCGCCCTGATCGCGGCCCGCGCGGTGCAGGGCGGCTTCGCGGCGATCGTGATGCCGCTGACCCTCACCCTGATCAGCCGGGCCTTCCCGGCCGAGAAGCGCGGGGCCGCGATCGGGCTCTGGGGCGGCATCGCGGGCCTGGCCGTCGCCGCCGGTCCGGTGGTCGGCGGAGCCGTCACCAACGGCCTCGACTGGCAGTGGATCTTCTGGCTCAACGTCCCGATCGGCCTGGCGCTGGCCCCGCTCGCGCTGCGCCGGCTGACCGAGAGCTTCGGCCCGCGGCCCCGCCTCGACCTCCCCGGTCTCGCCCTGGCCGGCACCGGCTTCCTCGGCCTGACCTGGGGGCTCGTCCGGGCCGACACGGCCGGCTGGGGCAGCGCCGAGGTGGTGCTCTCGCTGCTGGCCGGAGCGGTGCTGGTGGCCTGCTTCCTCGCCCGGCAGCGGCGGGCCCGCTACCCGATGCTGCCGCTCGGCCTCTTCCGACTGCGGGGCTTCTCCACCGCGAACGGCGTCAGCTTCTTCATGTACGCCTCGCTGTTCGGAGCACTCTTCCTGATGTCGCAGTTCCTGCAGATCGGGCTGGGCAACTCGCCGCTGACCGCGGGCCTGTGGATCCTGCCGTGGACGGCGACGCCGATGGTGGTCGCACCGCTCGCGGGCGCCCTCTCGGAGCGGTGGGGCAACCGGCCGTTCATGGCGGCCGGGCTCGCCCTGCAGGCCGCCGGGCTCGGCTGGGTCGCCGCGATCGCCGACCCCGGCATGGGGTACGCGCAGCTGAGCATCGCGCTCACGGTGGCCGGCGTCGGCACCTCGATGTGCTTCCCGACCGTGGCCAACGCGGTGATGGGCGCCGTCCCGCCGCAGGAGGCGGGCGTCGCCTCCGGGGCGAACAGTGCGATCCGCGAACTCGGCGGCGTGTTCGGCGTGGCCGTGCTCGCGGCGGTGTTCACCGGCCCCGGCGTCTACGGCACGCCCGACGCCTTCGTCGACGCCTTCAAGCCGGCGCTGTGGGTGGGTGCGGCGCTGGCCGCCCTCGGCATCGTCTCGGCGCTGCTCGCACCCCGCAGGACGACGCCGCCGCCGGAGGCGGGACCGTCCGCGGAGGCGGGGCCGGCGGCTGCCGCCCGTCCGGTGCGGGCCGGCCGGACCGCGGTCGCGGCGCGCTCCGACGGGTGACCGGCCGATCGGCGGGACGCGGCCCGGAGCACGGCTCCGGGCCGCGTCCGGCCGTCACGCTGCGCTGCCGTTGCCGGGGCCCGGGACACCGAGGATCCGGCGGAGCCAGCGGCGGCGCGCCTCGCGGGCGTCGCGGCTGAGGGCGGCCTGCGGGGCGAGCGCGTCGAAGCCGTGGCAGGCGCCGGACCACACGTGCAGTTCGGCCTCGCCGCCGGCCCGCCAGATCGCGTCGGCGTAGGCCACCGCTTCGTCGCGGAAGGTCTCGGCGGAGCCGACCTCCAGGTAGGCCGGCGGCAGCGCGGACAGGTCGGTGGCGCGGGCCGGGGCCGCGTGCGGCGGGAGGTCTACGGCGCCGTACCGGTCGCCCAGCAGGGCACGCCAGGCGGTGGCGTTGGAGGTCGCGTCCCAGGTGTCGACGCCGGCCATCTGGTGGCTGGAGAAGGTGCTGCCGCGGTCGTCGAGCATCGGGCTCAGCAGCAACTGGCCGATCGGCGTCGGGCCGCCGCGGTCGCGGAGCAGCAGGGCGAGTGCCGCGGCGAGGCCGCCGCCGGCGCTCTTGCCGCCGAGGACGATCCGGTCCGCCTCCAGGCCGAGCGCGGCCGCGCGGCCGGCCGTGTGGACGAGCCCGGCGAAGCAGTCCTCCAGCGGTCCCGGGTAGCGGGTCCCCGGCGCGAGTCGGTACTCGGCGGAGACGACGGCTAGGTGCAGCGGCAGGGCGAGTTCGCGCAGCAGCCGCGGCAGGACGGACCGGGCGTTGCCCATCACCATGCCGCCGCCGTGCAGGTAGTACAGCAGCGGCAGCGGTCCGGGCACGCCGGCGGGCCGGGCGAGGACGAGCCGTACCTCGGGGCCGCCGTGCAGGCCGGGCGCGGTCAGCTCCGCCACCTCGAACCGGCCGTCCGCCCGCAGCTCAGGGAGGGTCGGCCGGGGCCTCGCCCCGGCGTCCCGGCGCTGGACGGCGGCGAGGTTCTCCGGGGTGACCCGCTCGCGTGCGGCCGCTCCCGAGGCGGCCAGCGCGGCCCGCAGTTCCGGGTCGAGGGGCGGCGCGGGCGGGGCCTGCCCGTGCTGCCGCGGCGGTCCGCCGATGCCCATCCCAGCCCCCTCCTCGACGTGCCGTCCGGGACAGCCTGCCAGCCGGAGCGAGCCCGTGGTGCGTTTTCGGATCCGCCGCCCCGGCGGCGCTCCCGCCGGTCGGCGGATGCCGTCCCCGCCGAACGGCGGGTGGCAATTCCGGCATCCTTAGCGGAATCCGGCGAGCGCACCTGAAATGTTTCCTATTCAACCGGAAATTGCCCTCCTGAGACGTATCTCACCACGCCGTTGCGACGTGCCCGAATCACCCCTGACCGGAGCTCAGATCACCGCCCGAACCACCCTCCTGGGGGCCTTACGGCTGGAATCCAAAGGCCGGTGAAGGTGCTAGCCTCAGTTTCATCGAGCGAGAAGCCAAACGCTCCTTACTTCACGTCAGCTCTCTGACGATCCGCACCCGCCCGACCTCTGCGGAGTGCCGACCGCAATCCGTCGCACCCGATCGTCCGGGGCGGGATCGCACCACCCCCGCGACCCGTTCCGCCCGCGCATGCCCCAGAGCAGGAATCGATGCCCGTTCACCCACCAGCGGAACTCATTCGCTTCGTCCGCCGCAATTCACCCTTCTACGCGGAGCTGTACGCCGGCCTGCCCGACCGGACGGAGCGGCTGACCGATCTGCCGGTCGTCCCGCAGGCCGAGTTCTGGCGGGCGAACACGCCCCGCGACAACCGGCTGCTGACCGGCCCCCTCACCGAGGCCGTGGTCTTCAAGAGCGGCGGCACCACCGGCGCCCCGAAGTTCTCCTTCTACAGCCGGGAGGAGTGGCGGGAGTTCACCACCTCCTTCGGCAGCGGGCTGGTCGACGCGGGCCTGCGCCCCGGCCACCGCGTCGCCGACCTCTTCTACGCCGGTGACCTGTACGCCAGTCACACCTTCGTCCTCGACTCACTGCAGCACTCCCCGGTCGCCAACGTCCGGCTGCCGATCGGCGGGGCGGCGCCGCTCGCCTCCACCGTCCGCACCCTGGAGCAGTTCGCCGCCCAGGTGGTCGCCGGCACCCCGACGACGCTGTGCGCACTCGCCGACCACCTCCTCGCCGACGGCCGCGAACTGCCGGACGTGGAACTGCTGCTGTTCGGCGGCGAGGGCCTCTTCCAGGACCAGCAACCGCTGCTCGGCAAGGCGTTCCCCAACGCCCGGGTGTCGTCGGTCGGTTACGCCGCCGTCGACGCCGGCCTGCTCGGCCGCCCCGTCCCGGGCGAGGACACCCGGGTGCACCGGGTGTTCGCCCCGGAGACCGTGGTCGAGATCCTGGACGAGGACACCGGCGTGCCGATCACCGAAGCGGGCGTGCCCGGCCGGGTCGTGGTGACCGACCTGCGGCGGCGGCTGATGCCCGTGCTGCGCTACCCCGTCGGGGACCGCGCCGCGTGGACGGACGCCTGCGCCGGCCGGTTCCGCATCCTCGGCCGCGCCCAGGAGGGCGTCCGGGTCGGCCCGGTGTCGCTGTACACCGAGGACGTGCTCGACCTCGTCCGGGCCGCCGACACCGCGGGCCTGGTGACCGGGGTGCAACTGGTCGTCCGCCGCCGGGACGGCCGGGACGGCCTGGTGCTGCGCCTCGCCGGGACCGGCGGCCCCGACGGCCTCGCCGCGACGGCCGCCGCCGTCGAACGGGCGGTGCACACCGCCCGGCCGCTCTACCCGGAGGCGGTCGCCGCCGGTCACGTCCACCCGCTCTCCGTCGACTGGGTGCGCCACCACGAACTCGCCGTCAACTCCCGGACGGGCAAGCTGATCCGCGTCCTCGACGAACGGCCGCACTCATGACCGCCACCGGAACGACCGGGCACACCGACCCGGCCCGGCTCACCGGGAGGGCCGCGCGCCGTCCGCCGCTCGTCCTGCGCAACCGGCGCTTCGGCGCCGTCTGGGCCGCCCAGGTGCTCACCCAGGCCGCCGGACGGATGTTCCAGGTCGGCGCGGTCTGGTGGCTGGTGGGCTACGCCGCCGGGCCCGACCGCGGCCTCGCCTCCGGCGCCTTCCTCGCCGTCAGCACCCTGCCCGCCGTCGCCCTGGTGCCACTGGTCGCCGCGATCGTCGCCCGCTGCCCGCACCGCACGGTACTCGGCACCGCGGCCGCCGTCGCCGGGCTGGCCGCCCTCGCCACCGCCGGCTGGACGTACGCCGCGACCCCGCCGACCGCCCTCGCCTACGGCACCGCGCTGCTGCTGGCCGGCTGCCAGGCCGTCTTCGACCCCTGCCTGACCACCGCCGTCCCCGACCTGGTCGACGACGCCGACCTGGAGACCGCGACCGGCTTCGAACTCGCCACCCAGTCCCTCGCCGGACTCGCCGGCGGCCTGCTCGGACCGCTGGTGGTCGACGCCGCGGGCCTGCCCGGCGTGGTCGCCGGCTGCGCCGGGGCCTACCTGCTCGCCGCCGCGCTGATCGGCGCGACCCGGTTCCCCGCCGCCCCGGCCGCGGACGCCGGCGCCCGCGCCGAACGGCGGCCGCTGCGCCGGATCCTGGCCGACCTGCCCTTCGTCCGGCGGGTGCTGCTCTGCTTCACCGCGGCCAACCTGTTCACCACGGCCGTCTTCGTGGTGATGCCGCTGTACACCCGCGGAGTGCTGCACTCCGACGGCACGACCGTCGCCGCGCTGGAGGCCGCCCTCGGCCTCGGCACCCTGGCGGGCTCGGCCACCGGCGGCCGCCTCCCCGGTGCGCCCACCGCGATCGGTGCGGGCTGCCTCGGCCTGATGGCCGCCGCCCTCGCCCTGCCCGGGCTGGCCGCCGGCCGGGCCACCGCACTCGCCGCGATGGCCGTCGCCGGCTGGTGCGTCGGCGTGATCGGCGTGCGGTTCGTGGCGCTGTTCCAGCGGACCGTGCCGGCCGAGGACCGGGCCGGCTTCTTCGCGGTGATGCAGGCCCTGCTCGGGGCCGTCCTGCCGGTGTCCTCGCTGCTCTTCGGCGCGCTCGGCGACCACCTGTCGCCGCGGACGCTCTGCCTCGTCCAGGCCCTCGGCGTGCTGCCGGTCGCCGCCGCGCTGTGGTGGACGGGCCACCGGGAACCGTCGGCGGACGCCCGTCCGATCGCGGACGCCGACCCGATCGGGGGCGCGGCGTGACCTCGACGATCGCCCCCGCGGCACCCCAGGACGTCGCCCAGCTGCGGCAGCTCTACTTCGACGTCTACGGCCACGGCTACCCGGTCGCGCTCGGCAGTGACCCCGAGGAGATGCGCCGGCTGATCGCCGACCCGCACACCCACTGGCTGACGGCCCGCCAGGACGGCGGGCGGCTCACCGGATCGGTGGCGGTGCAGACCGACCCGGGCAGCCGGATCGGCAAGCTGGTGGGCCTGGCCGTCCACCCCGAGCAACGCGGCGGCGGACTGGCCGGCCGGCTGACCGCCGCGGTCTGCGCGGACGCCTTCGCGAGCGGCGCGCTGGACTCCGTGTACGCGACCGTCCGGGTGGTCACCCCGGGCCCGCAGCAGGTCTTCGTCCGCCACGGCTTCCGGGCCCTCGGCCTGCTGCCGAACGCGGTCGAGGTGGCCGGCTGCGAGAGCCTCGCCCTGTTCGCCCGGCACGCCGACGGCGTGCTGGCCCGGCGGGAGACCGTCGATACCGTCCCGGGCGCCCTGCTGCCGCTGCTGGAGGCGGCCCGGCGCAGCACCGGCCTCGACCACGGCCGCCCGCGCGCGGCCGTGGCCCCGGCCCGCCCGGCCGGGCGGAGTGCACCGGCGACCGCACCGATGGAGCTGATCACCGCGCCCGGCTTCGTCCGCCGCCGGTTCCTGGAGCTCTTCCCCGACCCGGGCGCGCGGTTCTTCCCGCTGCACCTGCCGAACGCCGTGCTCACCCCGCCGGACGGCGCCTTCGAGGCGTACGCCGACCTGGACCCGGTCGCGGCGAGCTGCTCGCTGGTCGCCGTGCACCCGTCCCCGGCGGCCGTCGCAGGCGCACTGGAGCCGCTGATGGCGGCCGTCACCCGCGCGGGCGCCGACTACGTCGAGACGCTGCTGCCGCTGGCCGACACCGCCGCGCTCGACGCCTTCCTCGCCGCCGGATTCATCCCGAGCGCCGTCTACCCGGCGATGCGCCGGATCGGCGACCGGTTCCACGACTACGTCGTGCTGTCCCGGACCAGCCGCCAGATCGACTTCCGGGCCACGGCCGCCGGCCCGCGGCTGCGGCCGTACCTGGAGTCGTACCTGACCGCCTGGACCTCGACCTACCTGACCCTTCCCGAGGTTGCCCCGTGACCGTCCCCGCCCCGAACCCGCATCTCGCACCGGTCGAGGTCCCCGACCCCGCCGCGCTCACGCACCTGCAGCAGCTGTGCGACCTGGCCGACCCGTACACCGCCGGACCGGACGCCGACGCGCTGTTCGCCGCCGCCATGGCCGAGACCAACGCCTGGCACGCGCGGCGTTCGCCGTTCCTCCGCTCGCTGCTGGCCGGGCCCGCCGAGACCCCGGCCCCGACCGTCGGCGCGGACGTCCGCACCCCGCTGGTGCACGCCAACTTCTTCAAGCGGCACGAGGTGCTGTCGATCCCGCGGGAGGAGGTGTTCCTGCACCTCACCTCCTCCGGCACCACCGGCCAGAAGTCGCAGATGTTCTTCGACACCTGGACGATCCGCTCCGCCCAGCGCATGGTCGCCCGGATCTTCGACCACTACGGCTGGATCACCCCCGAACAACCCGTCAACTACCTGCTGTACAGCTACGAACCGGCACCGCGGCTGAAGCTCGGCACCTCCTTCACCGACAACTACCTGTGCGACTTCGCGCCCGCGCACCGCACCGCGCACGCCCTGCGGCACACCGGCAGCGGCCACGAGTTCGACGTCCACGGCTGCATCGAGGCCCTGCAGCGGTACGCCGAGGAGGGGCTGCCCGTGCGGATCCTCGGCTTCCCCGCCTTCCTGCACTTCACCCTGGAGCGGATGCGCGCCCTCGGCCTGCCGCCGCTGCAGCTGCCGGCCGGCTCCCTCGTCCTGCTCGGCGGCGGCTGGAAGGGCCACACCGACCGGCAGATCGGCAAGGACGCGTTCTACGCCGCCGTCACCGAGCGGTTGGGGATCCCCTCCGACCGGATCCGGGACACCTTCGGCTCCGTCGAGCACTGCGTGCCGTACATCGAGTGCGGGCACCACCGGCTGCACGCCCCGGTCTGGTCGCGGGTGGCCGTCCGCGACACCCGCACCCTGGAGCCGCTGCCGTACGGCGAGCCCGGCTTCCTGCACCTGGTCTCCCCGTACATCACCTCGGTGCCCGCGCAGAGCGTCGTCATGGGCGACCTGGCCTCGCTGCACCCGGGCGGCGCGTGCCCCTGCCCGCTGGCCACCCCGTGGTTCACCGTCCACGGCCGTGCCGGGATCAGCCGCAACCGCACCTGCGCGGCCGCCGCCGCCGAACTCCTGAAGGGAATGTCGTGACCACCGCACCCCACTACTGGCAGGGCGCCCTCGTCGACGACGAGGAGGCCGCCCGGCGGCTCGCCGACCTGCCCGCGCTGGCCGCTGAGGTGCTCGCCGAACCGCTGCCCACCGAGACGGTGCTGAACGCCTGCGCCCGCCTCGCCGACACCCTCCGCTCCGCGGGCGACCCCGTCCGGTCCCGTCTGCTCGCCGAACTCGCCGTCGACGGCCTCGACGCCGAGGAGGCGGCCGCCCTCCTCGACGAGATCGCCGCGGCGGTCGACCGGCCCGCGCTGGAACGCAAGCTCCGCCGCGAACTCGGCGCACTGCGCCCCGAACGCCTCGTCCGGCCCGACGCCCGGGAGACCGTCTTCGAGGCCTGGGCACCCGTCGGCCTGCTGGTCCACATCGCCCCCGGCAACGCCGCCGCGGTCGCCCCGCTCAGCGTGGTCGAGGGCCTGCTCACCGGCAACCTCAACGTGCTGAAGACCAGCAGCGGCGACACCCTGCTCGCGCAGCACCTGCTCGCCGCACTGGCCGACGCCGACCCGACCGGGGCGATCGCCCGGCGCACCGTCGCCCTCCGCTTCCCCTCCGGCCGCACCGACTGGCTGCGCCTGCTCTGCGAGCCCGCCGACGCGGTGGCCGTCTGGGGCGGCGAGGAGGCCGTCCGCTCGGTCGCCGAACTCGTGCCGCCCGGCTGCCGGCTGGTCGAGTGGGGCCACCGGATCTCGTTCGCCTACCTGACCCGCGACGCCTGGTCGGACACCGCCACCCTGGACGCGCTCGCCGCCGACGTCTGCCGCCTCGAACAGCAGGCCTGCTCCAGCCCCCAGGTGGTCTACCTCGACACCGAGGACGAGACCGAGGTCTTCGCCTTCGCCGACCGCTTCGCCACGCATCTCGCCGCCGCCTCGGCCGCGTCGCCCCGCCCGGTCCTCGACCCGGCCGAGCACGCCGAGATCACCACCGCCGAACTGCTCGCCCGGCTGGAGGAACACCTCGGCCTCACCCGGGTCCTCGCCGCCGAGGACGGCTCCTGGCGCGTCCTCGCCGACACCCGCCCGGCCCTCGCCGCCTCCCCGCTGAACCGCTCGATCTGGGTCAAGCCGCTGCCCCGCGCCTCCGTCATGGCCGTGCTGCGGCCGATGCGCCGCTACCTGCAGACCGCCGCGATCGGCGCCGACCGCGCCGACACCGCCCGGCTCGCGCAGGCCGTGCTCGCCGCCGGCGTCCTGCGGGTCACCCCGGTCGGCGCCATGCTCGACAGCTACCACGGCGAACCCCACGACGGCGTCTACGCGCTCCAGCGCTACAGCCGCCGGGTCGCCGTCCGCACCGGCGCCGCCTTCGCCACCACCGCCTGCCTCGACGACCTCGCCGGGCCCCGGGCCCTCCCCGCCGCGCCGGACGGGCCGCTGCTCGACAAGCCGGGTGTCCAGGAGCAACTGCGCACCCTCGCACCCGAACACGCCCACCTGTACTTCCGCAGCGGCGGCAGCAGCGGCGCGCCGGCCCTGTCCGTCTTCACCAATGCCGACTACGACACCCAGATGCGGGCCGGCGCCAACGGCCTGCTCGCGGCCGGCTTCGACCCGGCCCGGGACCGCGCCGCCAACCTCTTCTACTGCGGCGGCATGTACGGCAGCTTCATCAGCTTCTTCTCCATCCTGGAACGGCTGAACGCCACCCAGCTGCCGATCGCGGCCGGACCCGACCACGCCGCCACCGCCGAGGCGCTCGTCACCCACCAGGCGGACACCGTGTTCGGCATGCCCTCCTACCTCTGGCAGCTCTTCCACGACCAGGGCGCGGTGCTGCGCGCCTACGGCGGGATCCGCAAGGTGTTCTACGGCGGCGAGCACTTCACCGCCGAACAGCGCCGGGTGCTCACCGAGGAGTTCGGCGTCGAGTCGATCCGCTCGGCGGCGTACGGCAGCACCGACCTCGGACCGCTCGGCTACCAGTGCACCCACGCCGAGGGCTCCGTCCACCACGTCCTCACCGAGCTGCACACCCTGGAGATCCTCGACCCGGAGACCGACCGGCCCGTCCCCGCCGGACAGCCCGGCCGCCTCGTCTTCACCACCCGCGCCCGGGCCGGCCAGCGCCTGGAGCGGTACCAGATCGGCGACCTCGGCCGCAGCGTCGACGGCCCCTGCCCGTGCGGCAGCCACACCCCCCGGATCGAACTCCTCGGCCGGTACGGCGACGTCGTCCGGGTGGGCACCTACTTCCTCAACGTCCGCCGCCTCATGGCGGTGGCGGAGGAACACCTCGGCTACCGCGGCGAACTCCAGCTGCTCGTGGACGCCGACCCCGTCCGCGAGCACCTCACCGTCCGCCTCGACGAACGCTACGCCCCCGCCCCGGAGGCCGCCCTCGACGTCTTCCTGGCCACCGTCCCCGAACTGGCCTCGGCCACCGCCGAGTCGCTCCTCACCTGCACCGTCGAGACCGTCCCCACCAGCGCCTTCGACCGCACTCCGACCAGCGGCAAGCTCCGCACCGTCGTCGACCGGAGGCCGGCCACCGCCTGACGTCCACGACACCCGACGCCCGGCGCGGCCCCCGGCCCCGCCGGGCGTCGGCGCGGCCACCTCGGTGCCGCGTGCGCGCGGCTTGCAGAAATTGTTTTCACCCGGGCCTGTCGGATGCGGACCGCGCGGTGCTTGAATGTCCGCCACCAACCCCCCTTCCGTTGCCGCCACTTGTGGCACACGCCCCCGAGGATGCCCTGTGACTACGCGCGTCGACCCGTTACCCCGGCGGTCCCTTCCGACCCTGCGCCTCGCCGCACTGCTGGCCGTACTCGCCTCCCTCGCCGTCTTCTTCGTCGGCGCGCAGGCCGCCCACGCGGCACCCGCCTGCGGAGTCCTCTCCTCCGGTGCCGCGCCACAGGCCGACTCAGCCGTGAACGCGGCCTGCAGCCTGATCGGCACGCCGTACTCGTGGGGCGGCGGCCACGGCGGGCAGCCGGGCCCCTCGTACGGGATCTGCGACGCGTCGAACAGCGCCCCGAACGACTGCCACGTGAAGGGCCTGGACTGCTCCGGCATGGTCCGCTACGCCTACTACCTGGCCGTGGGCACGGACGTCATCAACGGCGTGACCACCACCCAGTGGACCACCTCGCGCGCGGTGGCGAGATTCCTCCGGAGCGACGGGACGGGCCCGCTGCTCCCGGGCGACCTGGTGTTCTTCGGGGGCACCCCGTCCACCATCCACCACGTGGCGATGTACCTGGGCCGGGGATACATCGCCGAGGCACCGTACTCGGGCGGCCACGTGCAGGTGGCCGCGCTGTCCTCGCACGGCGACTACTACGGCGCCGTCCGCCTCTACGGCCCGGGCGGTTCCACCCCGCCGCCGTCCGGCACCACCAGGTACTGGGTCGACACCTTCGCCAACGCCCCCGTCTACGCCTCCCCCACCGCCACCACAAGCACCGGCACCCTCAACCAGGGCACCAACTACGTGTTCTGCAAAGCCTGGGGACGCGAGATCCGCAACGGCAGCAGCTACAACCACTGGTGGCTCAAGACCGACCCCGACACCGGCCCCGCCGGCCAATGGGTCTCCGCCTACTACCTGTCCAAGTGGGGCAACGACCAGGCCAAGGACAACAACGGCACCGTCATCCCCGACTGCTGAGCCTGCGGGGCCCGGCCCGGTGGACGACCCCGTCCCGGGCCGGGCCCCGCGGCCGAGCGGCACCGCCGGCCGACCCCACCCGACGTCGGCTCTCCCGATCGGTGGACCGGAACCGTCTCCGCGGCCGCTGACCGGCACGCGCTACTGCGACTCCGTCGCCGACCTGGTCTCCGTCGGCACCGACCGCCTGATCCTCAAGACCCGCCCGATGAGCATCCTCACCGGCTGCGCAGCCGACCCGCACGAGCAGGTCTACACGCGCAACGCCGACGGCAGCCTCCACCTCAGCGTCGGCGCCTACTCCGGTGACCTCGCGAGGAGGTGACCGCCGTGCACGAGCGTCGGCCCGCCGTCCGCGGGGCCGACCCGTGGCTCACCGGCCGGCGGGGGACTCCGGTCACGGCGTGCCGGAGGAGACCCAGATGCTGATGGTGCTGCCGGGGTCGATCCGGCTGAAGCTGCCCGGCTCCTGGCGGACGACCTCGCCGCTCGGCCAGATCTTGTCCGGCACGCTCTGCTCCTGCAGCTTGAAGTGGCCGATGTCGGCGCAGGTGCGGGCGTCGGCCGCAGTCATGTGTTCCAGTGCCGGTGCTTCGGGCCGGTCGCCGGTCGCGCTGTCGCAGCCGGTGAGGGCGCCGACGGCCCTGGGGTCGCCGCCGGTGGAGATCCAGACCTTGACGGTGCTGCCGACGGTGGTGTCCTCCGATCCGGGTTCCTGGCGTGCCACCTGCCCGGCCGGGGTGAGGCGGTCCTGGACCTTGCCGGCCTCCTCCAGCTTGAGGTGGGCGATGTCCGCACAGGTGCGGGCGGCGTTCAGGGTCCTGCCCTTGAGCCAGGGGGTGGGGACCTTGCCGTGCTGCTCCTCGGCCTCGCAGTTGGCGAGGTCCCCCGTCGCCCGGGGGTCGCCGCCCGTCGACACCCAGACGGTGACGGTGCTGCCCCGCTTCACCGACTGGGAGGTCCCCGGTTCCTGCCGGGTGACGGTGTCCTTGTTGTACTTGCTGCCGGTGGTGGTCTTCTGGTCGATCTTCAGCCCGGCGATCTCCGCGCAGGTCCGCGCCTCGGCGGGCGACATGCCGGAGAACGAGGGCGGGCTGAAGCCGTCGCCCCCGAAGGCCGGCGGATCGCACGAGGAGTACGGGCCGGTCGCCCGCGGGTCCGGGGTGTGGGTGGCGGTCCGGTACCCGAAGGGGTCACCGAACGCGGTCACGGCCCAGACGACCGCGACGACGGGCACCAGGGCCAGACCGACGATCCTGGCGTTGCGCACGCGCCTCAGCTGCGCCTGCCGCCGGATCGCGACGTACCGCACGCCCTCGGCGAGGGCGTCGGCCGTAGCGGCGCCGTCGGCACCGGTGAACGCCGCGAACGGCCAGGACGGGTCGGTACCCGCGCCGGCACCCGCGCCCCCGCCCCCGGTGTCCCGGGCGTCGGCGTGCTCGGCCCCGGCGGGCCGGGCCTTGTCGTCCTCGACCCCGATGCGCTCGGCCCCGATGCGCTCGGCCCCGATGCGCTCCGCGCTGACGTGCTCGGCCGTCACCGTGGGAGCGGAGTGCAGCGGACGGGTCGGTGCCCCGTCCGCGGCGGCCCGGCGGACGTCCTCGGCCATGGCGCGGGCGCTCTGGTAGCGCCCCGCGGGGTCCTTCGCGAGGGCGCGGGCCACCACCGCGTCGACGGCCGGCGGCAGCGACGGGTTGATCGAGGACGGCACCGGCGGCGGCTGCTGGACGTGCTGGTAGAGCACGCTCATCGCCGACTCCCCGTCGAACGGCAGGGTGCCGGTGACCAGTTCGAAGAGCATGCAGCCGACCGAGTAGAGGTCGGAGCGGGCGTCCGCCGGCCTGCCCTGCGCCTGCTCGGGCGAGAGGTACTGGGGTGTGCCGAGGACGGTGCCCGTACGGGTCATCGCGGTGGCGTCCGACTGCAGCGCCCGGGCGATGCCGAAGTCCATCACCTTGACGGGGCCGTCGTCCGTCGTCATGACGTTGGCCGGTTTGATGTCCCGGTGGACGAGCCCCTGGCGGTGGCTGCACTCCAGGGCGTCCAGCACGGCCGAGGTCACGGCCAGCGCACGGTCCAGCGGGACGGTGCCGCCGGCACGGCCCGCGGCCGCCTCGCGGACGAGCTCGCGCACCGACCGGCCCCGGACGTACTCCATCACCATGTACGGCACCACGCCGTCGGGCCCGGTGTCCTCGCCGCTGTCGTGCACGGCCACGATGTTGACGTGGTTGAGCGCCGCGACCGCCCGGGCCTCGCGGCGGAACCGCTCTCGGAAGGCCGGGTCGCGGGCCAGGTCCGGGTGGAGCGTCTTCACGGCGACGGTCCGTCCCAGCACCCGGTCGCGGGCCCGGTGCACGGACGCCATGCCGCCCTCCCCGAGCGGTGCCTGCATCTCGTAGCGGCCCTGCCCGGCCGAGCGGATCGGCCCCGCCGTGCGCAGGCCCTCGGTCTCCTCGGCGTCCATCGCCCCCGTCTTCCCCCGTCGCCCTCTCGGCGCGGGGCCGCCACCGGGTGAACGTCGACTCCGGTGGCACCCCGTCGGCCGGGCGTGATCGCTGCCCGTGCGCACCGGCCCTGACCGACCGTCACCGGTGCGGCCGGGGCCGCACGGCGGGCCTGGTGTGCATGACAGGCGACCGTACCGCGCCGACCGCGGCCGGGTCGAACCGAATGCGTGCACGACTCGACTCGACCCGACCCCGACCCCGACCCCGACCCCGGCTCCGGCTCCGGCTCCGGCGGGCCCTAACGGAACATGCGGTCACCGGCGTTGGCCATGCGGTGGGTCGAGCCGTGGCGGTTCACCCAGTCGCGGACGAGGTTGACGGCGTTGGCGCACTGCCAGCTCCGGTCGTACTCGCGCACCCCGGTGAAGGCGCCGTAGCCCGCGATGATGCCGTCCACCCGCGCGTCGCCCAGCAGCTTGTCGACGTACCACGGGTCGTTGTAGGTGGTCGTCCAGGAGAGCGTGGCGGCGAGCTGTCCGGCGGCGCGGTCCGCGGCGCCCTTCTTCAGTTCCGCGCACGTGTTGTACGTGGCTTCGGTGCAGTTGCCGAACCCCTTGGCGATGTCGCTGTCGCCGTAGTCCATCACCCGGTGGCCGGCCGGGATCGCCGGGCCGGACCGGTCGAAGGCGGCGCGGACCCGGTCGCGGGTCCCGGTCGTCGTCATGCCCTCCAGCGGGCCGAGCCCGCCTTCGAGGCTCTTCCAGCCGCGGCCGCCGACGTCCGGGGTGCTGCCGCCGTGGTACTCGTAGAAGCCGTAGAGCACCTGGATGCCGGCGGCCGTCAGCCGCTGGGCCTTGTCGCGCAGTCCGGCGACGCTGCATCCGCGGTTCTGCTGCTCCCCGCAGTAGTCGGGGTCCTTGATGTCCAGCCAGACCAGGGCCAGCCGGCGCCCGGCGCCGGCGTCGGCGACGATCCGGTCGATCATGCTGTCAAAGCTCGGGCCCAGCCGGGCGTCGCCGGCCGAGGAGCAGTCGTGGTAGGCGCGCCATTCGTTCGGGTTCCACCAGGCGCAGACGTCGATCTCGATGCCGTTGGCGCTGTGGTCGAGTGCGGCGTCGACGCCGTCCAGGGTGTCGACCCGGTGCGCGACGGCGTAGATCGCGTGACGCTGGTCGGCCGCCGCGGCCGGGGTCGCCCCGACGGTGCCGGCGCCGACGGCTCCGCAGAGTGCGGCGGCGGTCAGCGCCGCCCACCTCCGCGGGCCGGCCCCCCTCCCGAGTCGAGTGATCATGAATAGCCCCCTATTCTTGTCCGCGCTCAGTCAGTCGACCTCACCGACTGCATGCTGACACGGGGCCCGGCGACGGGGAACCGGATCCGGCCACGCCACGACACCCCCGCACCCGCGGCCACGGCGCGGGGAGCGCCGCGGCCCGAAGCGCCGGGACCGGCCTCACAGCCTCCGGCTGCGCAGCACCCCGGTCAGCATCGGCAGGGTGAACTCGCCGCGGGCGGTCTCCGGTTCACCCGCGAGGAAGGCCCGGATCCGGCCCAGCGCGGCCTCCCGTTCCCGCTCCGGCATGACCAGCATCCCCGCGCGGGTCGCGAGCGAGGCGACCAGGGTGTCGGCCGTGCGGCGCTGCCCGTGCGGGAACGCGGCCTGCTCGGGCGACCCGAACCGGGCGGGTCCGCCGGCCTTCGGAAGGTGCACGGCGGCCGTTTCGGCACGCCGGGCGGCGGGCGTGTCACGGGGGCCGACGGCCGCGCTCCCTGCGGTCCGTGCCAGTCCGGCGACCCAGTCGACCCGGTCGTCCAGCAGGTTCCACAGGCCGGCCAGCACGCCGCCGGGTGCGAGGACCCTGGCGATCTCGGGGCCGGCGACGGCCATGTCGAACCAGTGCATGGCGTTGCCGGCCAGCACGGCGTCGACGGAGGCGTCCGGCAGCGGGATCGCCTCGGCGTTGCCCCGCAGGGCGCGGACGTCCGGCAGCGAGCGGCGCAGCTCCGCCAGCATCGCCGGGTCGGGCTCGACCGCGACGACCTCCGCGCCCAGCGCGAGCAGTCCCGCGGTCAGCTTGCCGGTACCGGCGCCGAGGTCGAGCACCCGCGGGCCGGGCGCGGGTTCGAGCGCCCAGCGCACGGCGGCCTGCGCGTAGTCGGGGCGGTGTTCGGCGTAGGCGGTCGCCGCGGCGCCGAACGACGAGGCGCGGAGTGAGCGTTCGTCCTGATTCACACGCCCACGCTAACTGACGGACGGTCAGCCGACCCGGCGGTACGCGAACCGGATGCCCGGACCGGCGGCCGGCCCGCGGGTGTTCCGCGGGCACGGCCCGGCGGGCCGGTCAGGGCTGGCGCAGGGCTTCGCCGAGCCGGCCGGCGGCCTCGACGACGGCCTGGGAGAGCCGGGCGCCGGGGTGCCGGGTGAGCCGCTCGATCGGCCCGGAGACGGAGACGGCCGCGACGACCCGGCCGGCCGGACCGCGCACGGGTGCGGAGACGGAGGCGACCCCGGCCTCGCGTTCGCCGATGGACTGGGCCCAGCCGCGGCGCCGTACGCCGCTGAGGGCGGTGGCGGTGAAACGGGCGCCCTGCAGGCCGCGGTGGAGGCGTTCGGGCTCCTCCCAGGCGAGCAGGATCTGCGCGGCGGAGCCGACCTTCATCGGGAGGGCGATGCCCACCGGCACGGTGTCCCGCAGGCCGGAGAGGCGTTCGGCGGCGGCCACGCAGATCCGGACCTCGCCCTGCCGGCGGTAGAGCTGGGCGCTCTCGCCGGTGAGGTCGCGCAGGTGGGCCAGGACCGGGCCGGCCGCGGACAGCAGGCGGTCCTCGCCGACGGCCGCCGAGAGCTCGGTGAGCCGGGGGCCGAGGGCGAACCGTCCCTGCAGGTCGCGGGCGACCAGGCGGTGCTGTTCCAGTGCGACGGCGAGCCGGTGTGCGGTGGGCCGCGCCAGGCCGGTGGCGGCCACGAGTCCGGCCAGGGTGGTGGGACCGGCCTCCAGGGTGCCGAGGATCGAGGTGACCTTGTCGAGCACGCCGACGCCGCTGGTGTTCTCCATGATGGGTACTCCGTCTCAGATCCCGTGAACGGCGGGGGCCCCGCCCACGGACGCTCCGCGCGGGAGCGGGGGTGGTCAGCGAGGACAGGCCGGAGAAGTCGGCCGAGTGGCTGCGCCGGGCACGGGACGGGTACGCGGAGAGACCGGGGCGGGAAGCGCCCGGGCGAAGGACAGCACAGAGAGCACCGTGTCTCCTCATCTTTCCCGCGCCACAGTGGCGGCAGGCCGGAGTTGGCACTGATCCCGGGCGGCGCGGCGCGTACTTCGGACGCCGGTTCGACCGGGGAGTTGCCGGGGCTTCGTAGGGCCGGTCCCTCCACCCCTCTGGATGATTCGCGAGGAACCATACAAGATTCCGCGGGCGGCCCGCCAAACCTCCCCCGTCCGCGCGCCCCGGTCCGTCGGCGGCCGAGCGGAGCGCATGGCCTTGCTGCAAATTGCAGAAACACCGCGCGTCCTGACGTGACGTGTCCTCAGGACGGCGGGATCGTCGGTCGCGCGACGCACCCACCGCCCCCGCGGGCCGGGATCGCCCGTCCCCACAGATCCTCAGGGGGAGCCAACCCAGCCGGACGAGGTTCGCATCGGTGTGCCGGTCGCGACGCACGTTGTCGTCGAGCTTCCGCCACCACCATTCGGCGTTGCGCTTCGGCGCGTGCAGGTGCTCGGGGCACGCGTGCCAGAAGCAGCCCTGCACGAACACCGCGGTACGCCAGGGCACGAAGGTGATGTCCGCCCTCCGGCGCCGCATGGTGGGGAGGGGAAGGTCCACCCGGTAGCGGAAGCCGAGTGCGTGCAGTGCCCGCCGGAGGGCGAGTTCGGGCGCGGTGTTCACACGGCGCTGGGCCCGCATCACCCGGCGGGCGTTGGCGTCCCTCGGTCGCGGGACCACCTGCCGGGCACCCGTCTCCTCCATGCCCCGATCAACTCCGGCCCGGCCCGGGTGGTCACTCCGACCCGTCGGCGACCCGGCCGGCCCGCGACCGTCGGAGGTGACGCCCTGCCGGAAATTGCTTGGACTGCATCGGGGCGGCCGCGGGAGACTGGGGCTTCTGCCCTTCCGTGCAAGGTTTTTGACGATTAGTCATACATCATTTCATTCGCCGGGAAGGGCGGTCGCTGGGCTTCCGCACGACGCAACGAGGTCGGGATGGGATCGTCCGAGACACCCCGAGGAGCACCGGGCAGGCGTTCGGTGCTCCTCGCACTCCGCTACTACGGACGGGAGCTGGCCCGGCTCCCGTACCTCACGGTGCCGGCCATGCTGCTGCCGGCGTTGGGCAACATCGGGATCGCCTACCTCGCGCCGCTGGCGGTGGCGAAGCTCGTCGGCAGGATCGCCTCCCCCGCCGGGGCCGGCTCCGGCTCGCTGCTCCCGTACGTCCTGGGCTTCGCCGGCGCCCTGCTGGCCGGGGAGGCGGTGTGGCGCGTCGGCCTGCACTGCCTGAACCGCCTCGACGCCCTCGGCATCGAGCACCTCTACGTGATCGGCATGGACGAGCTGTTCGCCAAGGACGCGGCGTTCTTCCACGACAACTTCGCCGGCTCGCTGACCAAGCGGGTGCTGAGCTTCGCCTCCCGCTTCGAGGACTTCGTCGACACGCTGACCTTCTCGGTCGTGGCCAGTTTCGTGCCGCTGGTCTTCGGCTCGGTGGTGCTGTGGCGCTACGAACCGCTCCTCGTGGTCGGGCTGCTGGTGATGATCGCGCTGACGGCGCTGTGCGCGGCCCCGCTCATCCGCCGCCGCCAGGCGCTGGTCAACGAGCGCGAGGAGGCGATCGCCCGGGTGTCCGGCCACGTCGCCGACAGCCTGATGAACATGGACACCGTCCGGGCGTTCGCGGCCGAACGGGGCGAGGCGGCCGAACACCGGTCCCGTGTCGCCGAGTCGCGCCGGCTCTCGCTGCGGTCCTGGGACTACGGCAACCTGCGCATCGACACCCTGGTCGCGCCGATGTCGGTGCTCACCAACGCCCTCGGCCTGCTGCTGGCGGTGACCCTCGGCGGAGGCCGGCACAACGTGGAGGCGGTGGTGATCGCCTTCACCTACTACAGCAACGCGACGCGGATCATGTTCGAGTTCAACCAGATCTACCGCCGGCTGGAGAGCTCGCTGACGGAGGCCGCACAGTTCACGGAGCTGCTGCTCACGCCGCCGACCGTGCTCGATCCCGCCGTGCCGGAACCGCTGCTGCGCCGGGGCGCGGAGGTCCGCTTCGAGCGGGTGCACTTCGCCCACGCGGGCGCGGACCCGATCTTCCGGGGCCTCGACCTCACGGTGCCGAGCGGGGCGAAGTTCGGACTGGTCGGCCGGTCCGGCGGCGGGAAGACCACCCTCACCCGGCTGCTGCTGCGGATGACGGACGTCGACGCCGGACGGATCCTGATCGGCGGCCAGGACATCACCCGGCTGCGCCAGGCCGACCTGCGCAGTCTGATCGCCTACGTGCCGCAGGACCCGGCGATGTTCCACCGGTCGCTGCGGGACAACATCGCGTTCGCCCGGCCGGGCGCCACCGACGCCGAGATCCGCCGCGCCGCGGAGGCCGCGCACGTCACGGAGTTCACCGACGCGCTGCCGCAGGGCTTCGGCACCATGGTGGGCGAGCGCGGCATCAAGTTGTCCGGCGGACAGCGGCAGCGGGTCGCCCTCGCCCGGGCGATCCTGCGCGACGCGCCGATCCTGCTGCTCGACGAGGCGACCAGCGCCCTGGACTCGGAGAGCGAACTCCTCGTCCAGGAGGCCCTGTGGCGGCTCATGGAGGGGCGGACGGCACTGGTGGTGGCGCACCGGCTGAGCACGGTCGCCACCATGGACCGGCTCGTCGTCCTGGACCGCGGACGGATCGTCGAAGACGGCACCCACGAGGAACTGCTCGCATCGGAGGGCACCTACGCGAAGCTCTGGCAGCACCAGTCGGGCGGCTTCCTCGACGACACCCCGGACCGTGCCGATCCTGCCCGTGCCGATCCTGCCCGTGCCGACCTGCACTGACGCCGGCCGCGGCGCTCTCCGCGCATCCGGGGCGACGTGGCCGGGGCCGGCCGTACCGGCAGTCGGTCGCCGACGCCGCGGACCCGGGCGAAATGCCGCAGCCGCGGTCCGGCGACGGCGACCATGGGGGCGTACGCGTTCTCCGGCCGCTGCGGAGGTGCCCAGGTGACTGGCATGACGAGGCTGGTCACCGTGTCGCTGCGCGGGTACCGGCGGGCATGGCTGGGCCGGGACGTGCTCGCCGGGGTGGCGCTGTCGGCGGTCGCGATCCCCGAGGTCATGGGGTACACCTCGATCGCCGGCATGCCCATCGTCACCGGCCTGTACACGCTGGTCCTGCCGGCGGTCGCCTTCGCCCTGCTGGGCTCGTCGAAGCTGCTGGTCGTCGGCGCGGACTCCGCCACCGCGGCGATCCTCTCCGCCGGGCTGCTCGGGCTCGGGGTGGACGGTCTCGTCCCGGGGTCGCCGCAGTGGGTGGGGCTGGCGGGGCTGGTCGCCCTGCTGTCGGGCGTGATCCTCGCCGCCGCGCGGCTGCTGCGGCTCGGCTTCCTCGCCGACTTCCTGTCCGCGGCCGTCCTGATCGGGTTCCTGACGGGTGTCGGTGTCCAGGTGTCGACGGCTCAGATCCCCGAGCTGCTCGGCATCCCCGGGGGCCGTGGCAACTGGTTCCAGCAGCAGTGGTCCTGGATGTCCCGCCTGGACGAGGTCTCCTGGCGCACCGCCGCCTTCGGCGCCGCCACCGTCGTGATCATCGTGGTCTTCAAGCGCCTCCTGCCCCGGTTCCCCGGTTCCGTCGTGGCGGTGGTGGTGCTGATCGCCGTGTCAGCGGCGACGGACGCCCCGGGCCACGGGGTCGCCGTCGTCGGCGCCGTCGAGGGCGGACTCCCACCGCTCGGCCTGCCGTCCGGGCTGTCCCCCGGCGACGTGTCCGCGGTCTTCTCCGTCGCGGTCTCCTGCTTCGTCCTGATCCTGGCCCAGAGCGCGGCCACGGCCCACGGTTACGCGACCCGCCACGGCGACCGCGTCGACGTCGACCGCGACCTGGTCGGCCTGTCGGTCGCCAACATCGCCGCCGGGCTGAGCGGGACCTTCGTCGTCAACGGCTCCCCGACGAAGACGGAGATCCTCGACCAGCAGCGCGGCCGGACCCAGGTCGCCAACCTCACCATGGCGCTCCTGTCGCTCCTGGTCGCACTGGTCTTCACCGATCTGCTGGCCGACATGCCGCTCGCGACGCTGGCCGGGATCGTGTTCCTGGTGGGCCTCGACCTGATCGACGTGCGCGGTCTGCGGCGGATCCGCAGCCGGCGCCGCAACGAGTTCGTCGTGGCCGTCGCCACCGCCCTCGCGGTGTTCTGCATCGGTGTCGAGCAGGGCGTGCTGCTGGCCCTCGCGCTGTCCCTGTTCGAGGTGATCCGGCGGGAGTACCGGCCCAAGGACTTCGTCGTCGGCGTCACCGGCGAGGGCGTGCCCACCTACACGGTCGCCGGGCCGGGGGTCGAGAGTGCGCCCGGTCTGATCGTCTTCCGCTTCAACGCGGAGCTCTTCTACGCGAACGCGAGCCGCTTCGCCGACCAGGTCAGGGCGCTCGTCGACGGCGCGCCCCATCCGGTGCGCTGGCTGGTGCTCGACGCCGCGGGCATCGCCGACGTCGACTACTCCGCCGGGGTCCGCCTGCACAGCCTGCTCGACTTCCTCGCCACGCGCGGCGTCACCTTCGTCCTCGCGCGGCCCGACGCGGCCCTGGTGGACACCCTGAAGGTCTACGAGGTGTGGCAGCGGATCCCGCCGGAGAACGTCTTCGGCAACCTGATCGACGCCGTCCGCGCGTATCCGGGCGGCCGGTCCCCCGGTTCCCCGCCCGAGGAGCCCCCGGCCGGGTGAGCCCCGGCCCGGTCCTCGCGCACTCCCGGCCCTGGCCACGGGGATCGGGAGCGTACGGCGTCAGCGGGGCCGTGCGGTACGGGTGAAGGCGCGGCGCGGGCGCTCGGCGGGACGCCGCGGCGGGGGACGAACTGCCCGCGAGGGCCGTCGCACTGCCGTGGCCGACTCTGCGGGCGACCTCCTCCACCGGCAGCCCGGTGGTCTCCAGCAGTTCCCCGGCACGGGCGAGGCGTTGGTCCAGCAGTCAGGGGTGCGGGGTGCTTCCGGTCGCCGCGGTGAAGCGCCGGGCTCTCACCACTCGGGGCGGGAAGTCGCGGGGAGCAGCCGGGGACGTGCGCGGGACTACGACCCGTCTCACCCCGGGTCGTGACGTCGCGCCATCACCGCCACCTCTCGGTCGGACGCGCGCACCGGCACTATGACGCGCCTCACAGGGAGTCGTGACGCTGCGTCATTCGCGCTGTTCGCCGTGGACATGTCCAACTTCCGTGGCCGGATTCGTCAGTAAGCCGTCATTGCCGCCACTCCCCGGCCGGCCACAGGCTGTAACGGTGTCTCAGCGACGAGTTGTTGTGGTGGTCTACCCGGGTGCCCAGGCCCTCGACATCACGGGCCCGATCGAGGTGTTCGACACCGCCAACCGGCGGCGTCCCGGAGAGGAGGGCGAGTACCGGATCGAGATCGTCTCGCCCCGTGCGCCGCGGGTGCGGACCAGCACGGGCATCGTGATCGAGGCCGAGCCGCTCGGGACGGGCGAGGGCCCGATCGACACGCTGGTCGTGCCGGGCGGCTGGAGCCTCCCCGAGGCACTGGCCGACCGGGAGCTGGTGTCCTGGATCGGACGGGCGGCCGGGCGCTCGCGACGGGTGGTGTCCGTCTGCGGTGGCGCCTTCCTGCTCGCCGAGGCGGGTCTGCTCGACGGCCGGAGGGCCACCACCCACTGGGCGTTCTGCGACGAGCTGGCCCGACGCTACCCGGAGGTGGCCGTCGACCCGGATCCGATCTTCGTCTGGGACGGCACCTACGCGACCTCGGCCGGCGTGGCCAGCGGGATCGACCTGGCCCTCGCCCTGGTCGAGGCCGATCACGGCGCCTCCTTCGCGCTGGAGGTGGCCCGTTTCCTGGTGCTGTTCTTCAAACGGAACGGCGGCCAGTCGCAGTTCAGCACGATCCTGGAGGCCCAGCTGGCCGACCGTCCGCCGATCCGGGCCGCGCAGGAGTGGATCCTGGAGAACCTCGAACAGCCGCTGCCCGTACCCGAGGTGGCCCGGCGCGCCAACATGAGCGTACGCAACTTCGCCCGGGTGTTCCGGCGCGAGGTCGGCACTCCGCCGGGCCAGTACATCGAGCGGATGCGCATCGCCCGGGCCCGGAAACTGCTGGAGTCCACCGAACTACCGGTCGGCCAGATCGCCCGCCGTTGCGGATTCGCCTCCGCCGAAACCTTCTTCCGTTCCTTCGGCCGGACGCTGGAGCTCACTCCGAACGAGTACCGCCGGCGGTTCCAGGCCCTCGCGCCGGCCGGTCTGGTCCTCGGTACCGGCCCGGCAGACAGGAGTGCCACCCCGTGACCACCGACATCCGGGAGACGACCCCGCCGACGGGCCCCACCGGCATCCGGGCGACCCCGTCCGGGGACACCGCAGCCGCGACCGCCGGGGTCCGCGTCGTGGACCACCTGGCGGCCGCTCTGGCCGAGGACGGAGTCCGGCAGGTGTTCGGCATCGGCGGCGCGAACATCGAGGACCTGTACGACGCCCTGCACCGCCTCGGGGGCCGCCCGCACACCGTCGTCGCGAAGCACGAGTTCTCGGCCGTCACGATGGCCGACGGGTACGCCCGCACCACCGGGCGGCTCGGCGTCGTCGCAGCCACCTCCGGCGGCGGCGCGATGAACCTGCTCCCGGGCCTGGCGGAGGCGTACGCCTCACGCGTCCCGGTGCTGGCCCTCGTCGGGCAGCCACCCACCGCTCTGGACGGGCTCGGCGCCTTCCAGGACACCAGCGGACGGGCCGGATCGCTCGACGCCCACCGACTGTTCGCGCCGGTCAGCCGCTTCTGCGCCCGGGTCGAGGACCCGGACGCACTGCCGCGGCTGCTCGCCGAGGCGATGGCCGCGGCCCGCTCGCACCCGCGCGGGCCCGCGGTGCTCCTGCTGCCCAAGGACGTCCAGCAGGCCACCCTGACACCCCGCGGGGCGGCACCGCCCACCCCGGTACCCGAACCGCGCACCCCGACCGTGCGGCTGGACCGCGCGACGGAGCGGCTGCGCGCCGCCACCCGGGTGCTGGTGATCGCCGGCGAGGGCGTCGCCGCGGCCGGGGCGAAGCAGGAACTCGCCGACCTGACGGCGAGGTTGGGCGCCTGGGTGGCGGTCACGCCGGACGCCAGGGACGTGTTCGACAACGACGACCAGCACTTCGCGGGCGTGGCCGGGGTGATGGGGCATCCGAACGTCCTGGACTGTCTGCGGCAGGCCGAGCTCTGTCTGCTCGTCGGCACCCGCCTGCCGGTGCTGGCCCGCGGCGGGCTGGAGTCGGCCCTGGCCGAGACCCCCGTGATCTGCGTCGATCCCGAGCCGCCGTTCGTCCCGTCCGTCCCCGGACTCCACCTCTCCGGCGGTCTGCGTGACACCCTGCGGCAACTGGCCTCCCGGCTCGCCGCCGGCGTCCGTCCCGCCCCCGGGCACGCCGGTCCGGTTCCGCTGGCGCCCCCGCCTCCCGGTGCCGGCGGTCTCTCCCACACCGAGGCGGTGGCCGCGGTGGCGGACGCCCTTCCGCCGGACGCCCACGTCTTCGTGGACGCCGGGAACACCGGAGCCAGCGCGATCCACCGGCTCCGGGCGACGCGGCGGGGGCGGTTCGTGGTGGCCGTCGGCATGGGCGGCATGGGTTACGCCTTCGGCGCCGGCATCGGGGCGGCACTCGCCACCGGGCGGCGCAGCTACGTGCTCGCCGGGGACGGAGCCTTCTTCATGCACGGCATGGAGGTGCACACCGCGCTCGAGTACGGCGCTCGCGTCACCTTCGTGATCCTCAACAACAACGCCCACGCCATGTGTGCCACCCGCGAGCAGCTGTTCCTGGGTGCTCCGAACCCGGCCAACCTCTTCCTCCCCTCGGACATCGCCGCTGGTGCGGCAGGCATGTTCCCCACCCTGGCCGTGCACCGGGCCGCCACCGGACCGCAGCTGCGACGGGCACTGCTGCACGGCAACACGACGAGCGGTCCGGTCCTGGTGGCCGTGGACGTCGACCCCGCGGAGATCCCCCCGTTCCTTCCCTTCCTGACCGCAGCCGGCCCCGTGCCGGCCGACCACGAGGAGAGCGCCCGTGAACGCGGCACCGTCCACACCGGCTGAGCCGTCCGGCCCGACCGAAGCCCCCGGCCCGACCGGGGTGTCCGGCCCGACCGGCGTGCCCGGTCTGACCACGGTGGAGAACACCGCACCGGACGTCCTGGCGGCCCGCTGTGCGGAACTGACCCGCCCGGCCCATCCGCACCAGGAGGTCTACGGGCAGTACTGCACGATCCACGAGTACGTCGACTGCCCGCCGGACGACGCGTACGCCTACCTGCGTCAGGGGCACCACCTGGAGGAGTGGACGTTCAGCCTGCGGAACTTCGAGCCCGCCGGCGCCCCCGGCCTGTGGGTCGGGGACGACCTGCTGGAGGCCGGGACCAGGATCTACTGCCGGGTGGAGTCCAACGCCGAGGCCCGGACGGTGGACTTCCACTGCGCCTGGGACCAGGGCGAGCAGCTCTGGATGATCTACCTGATGCGGGTCGTGCCCGCCGGACCGGTGCTGGGGCGGCCCGGTTCCGTCATCACCTGGACCAACTGCCGGCACCCGCACTACGACGCCAACCCGCGCCCCGAGCTCGCCCCGGGCCCGGACCGGGTCTGGGTGGGCGCGTACTGGGACCTCTTCTACGCGGGGCACACGGTGGAGATGGCCAACCTCAAGGCGATCCTGGAGCACCGCTCCCACAACTCCCTGCCGGTGGGCGTGCCGCCGCGTTCGGCGGTCGCCGCTGCCGGTCCGGGGGCGAAGTGAAGACCGTCAGCCTCACCGACGTCTCCGGCCACCTGCCCGGGGAGCCGGTTCCCGCCTCGTACTACACCGACCACCCTGGGGCGGAGGACAGGCTCAGGGACAGCCCGATGTTCCGCGTCCCGGCGCTGCGGCACCACGTGACCGGGGAGAGCAACGTGGACCTGGTGGAGCAGGCCGTCCAGCCGCTGATCGAGCGCCACGGCCGGGCCGAGATCCGGGCGGTGGACGTCCTGCTGGTGCACAGCCAGCTGCCGGACAGCCCGTTCGTCGGGGCCGGCACCGAGGTCGCGCGCCGACTCGGTCTGAACCCGTCCTGGCTGATCGACGTGGCCAACGCGGGCTGCGCCTCCTTCGTCCACATGCTGGAGCTGGCCGGGCAGATCCTCCGCACCACCGAGGCGAGGACGGCGCTGATCTGCAACGCGCAGACCGCCGCCGGGCAGCTCTTCACCCAGTCCGAGGTGCGACGGCTCGCCCAGGCCGCGATCCCCGGGGACGGCTGCGGCGTCGGCTACCTCACCACGTCGGCGGCCTCGCCGGTGCTGGCCGTGGCCGGCCGCCACATCGGCGCCCACGGTGGGGACATGACGGCCGTCCTGGAGGACGGCCGGCGCTACTGGGAACCGGGGCGGTCCCAGCTGCGGATCGGCTTCACCGAGGAGAGCGTCGGTACCGTCCTCGAACGCGGCAACCGGCTGGTGCCCGACCTGGTCTCCGAGGTCTGCGCGCGGATCGGCGTCCCCACCGCGGAGATCGACGTGCTGGTCACCAACCAGCCCAACCGTGCGTTCCTGGAGAACTGGCGGCGCTCGCTGGGACTTCCTCCCGACCGGCATCCCGACACCTTCGACCGGTGCGGCAACCTCTTCGGCGCCGCCATCCCCGTCACCCTGGACCGGGCGCGGCGGTCCGGTCGGGTGAAGGACGGCGACCTGGTGGTGCTGGGCGGCTTCGCACACGCCGGCGACTACGCGGGTGCGGCAGCCGTCCGCTGGGGCGCCGGGGGCGGGTGAGCGCCCGCTCGCCGGACCGGGGCTCGACCGCCGACGACATCGCACGGTGGCGTTCGGCGGCGACCCGACCCGCCGCCCCACCCGCCCGGCGCCCCGTGCGCACCCGCCGGCGTCCGGCGAGCGTTCGCCGTCGGCGTCACTCCGGCCGGGGGCGCCGCGGCCCGTCCAGGAGCAGGCCGTCCAGGAGCAGGCCGATCAGCCGCCGCGGGTCGTACTGCGGGTCGGCGCCTCCGATGCACAGGTTGCCGATGCCGCGCATCAGTTCGTAGGGCCGGATGCCCGCCCGGATCTCGCCCGCCCCGGCCGCGGCGTCGAGCAACTGCCCGCAGACCGGTAGCAGGCGGTCGAGGAACTGGCCGTGCAGGGCGGCGAAGCCGCTGCTGTCGGACTGCATCGCGTCGGCCAGTCCGTGCTTGGTGACCAGGAAGTCGACGAAGAGGTCGATCCACTGCCGCAGGGCGGCGAACGGGGAGCCGGAACCGGCCAGCAGCTCCGGGCCGGCCTGCGCGCACTCCTCGATCTGGTGGCGGTAGACGGCCGTGACGAGATCGGCGCGGGTCGGGAAGTGCCGGTAGATCGTTCCCGTCCCCACCCCCGCCTTTTCCGCGATCCGGCGGATCGGCGCGTCGACGCCGGAGGCCACGAACACCTCGGCGGCGGCCGCGAGCAGCGCCTGTTGGTTGCGCAGCGCGTCGGCCCGCATGCTCCTGGCCGGCGCCCTTCCCGTGGGGCTCTCGCTGGACACGACTCTCCGCTCCCTCCGACACCCGTTGACAAAACGGAACGATGTTCCGGATAGTAAACGGGACAGCGTTCCGCTTCAGGCTATCCGAAGCGGGCGCAGCCGGCCATCACCCGTGCCCGCCGCCGCCCGTTCCGGTCGGCCGCGGCACCCACCGCAGCAGGGAGACCCGCCCGCCATGCACGCATCCACCCGCACAGCCCCCGCCCCCGTCCTGTCGTACGGCCCCCTGGTCCTGCCCGTGCCCGGACGCCCCGTGGACCTCGAGGTGCGCGTCTCCGCCCCCGCCTCCGGGACCGGCCTCCCCGTCGTCCTGCTCTCCCACGGCCACGGCCCCTCGAACAACCTCTCCTCGCTGAACGGCTACGCCCCGCTCGCCCAGGCCTGGGCCGCCCAGGGCTTCGTCGTCGTCCAGCCCACCCACCTCACCTCCCGCACGCTGAGCCACCTGGTCGCCGACGCCCCCGGCGCACCGGACTTCTGGCGCTCCCGCGCCGAGGACATGGGCCACGTCCTCGACCGGCTCGACGTGATCGAGCGCACCGTGCCGCAGCTCGCGGGACGGATCGACCCCACCCGGGTCGCCGTCGCCGGGCACTCGCTCGGCGGCTTCACCGCCGCTCTCCTGCTGGGTGCCGGACTCACCGACCCGGACACCGGGGAGGTGGTGCACCTGGCCGAGCCGCGGATCAAGGCGGGCGTCCTGCTCGCCGCACCCGGCAGGGGCGGCGACGCCTTCAACGGGCCCATGGCCGAGCAGTGGCCGATCGTCGGCGCCGTCGACTTCTCCACCATGACCACCCCCGCCCTGGTCGTCGCGGGGGACGAGGACGACTCCCGGCACTTCACCGACATGGGCCCGGACTGGCACGCCGACCCCTACACCCTCGCCCCCGGCCCCAAGTCCCTGCTCACCCTGTTCGGGGCGGAGCACGGACTCGGCGGGATCGCCGGATACGACGCCGCCGAGACCACCGACGAGAACCCCGGACGGGTCGCCGCCCTCGCGCGGCTCACCGCCGCCTACCTCCGCAGTCGACTCCACCCCGGCGACCCGGCCTGGCAGACCGTCTGCGAGGCGCTGGCGGCCGACCCCGACCCGGTCGGACGGGTCGAGGCCAAGTAGCCCGCCGGGGCCGAACGGACGGACCCCGCGCGGTGTCCCCGGCCCCCGCGCGCGGCCGGCCGGCCGATACGATCGGCGCGTGACGGGAACGGGACGACTGCCGACGGTCCGCGAGGCGGACGTCCGGCGATGGCTGCCGATCGGGCTGCGGACGGCCGCGACCCTGCTGGTGCCGTGGATCGTGGTGCTGGCCCTGTCCGTCCGCCGCTTCGGTGCGCGCAACC
Source organism: Kitasatospora sp. NPDC093679 (assembly GCF_040683455.1). Taxonomy (NCBI): domain Bacteria; kingdom Bacillati; phylum Actinomycetota; class Actinomycetes; order Kitasatosporales; family Streptomycetaceae; genus Kitasatospora; species Kitasatospora sp. NPDC093679. The sequence continues at coordinate 90,878 of NZ_JBFBDW010000002.1, read as the reverse complement.
TCGCCAACTCCTGGGTCTGGCTGGACGTCATGGAGGTGGCGGCGCTGCTGCTGCTCGCCGCACTGGTCCGCCGCCGCCACCGGGCCACCAGCCCGCTGGCCGCCGCCACCGCCGTCCTGCTGGCGATGGACGCCTACTTCGACATCTGGTCCGCGCACCACGGCCACGACTACCTGCTCGCCCAAGTCCTCGCCTACTGCGCCGAGTTGCCCGCCGCGACGGCCCTCACCGCGCTCTCCTGGTACTCGCTCCGCTGGGCGGCCCCGGATTCGGTCGCGTCGTAGCGGGCCCCGCCGACCGGTCGGTCGCCGATCGTGACCGACCGGACACGGCTCACCGGCTGCGATGGTGCCCGGGGAGTGACCGGGGCAGGCTGATAGGTGCGCCTCGCGACGGACGGCCGACCGGACCCGTGGCCGTACCCGCCGCGCCGGCCGCACGCAACGCCGCGCACCGAGTCCTTGGAGGTCACCCATGACCGATCCCGCCGCCCGCCCCGCGGCCGGTCCGATCGTGGTCGGCACGGACGGTTCGCCCCAGGCCCGGCATGCCGTGACCTTCGCGCTCCGCGAGGCCCGGCTGCGCGCCGCCGGCCTGCGGGCCGTCTGCGCGTACGAGTACACCCCCGCCCGGCAGTCCGGCTTCGCGTGGACGGTCTCCTCCGGCCCCGACAGCCAGCCCGTCCCCCAGCAGCGCGATCTCGTCATGCAGGCCGTGGCCGACTCCGTCCGGGAACTGCAGGAGCAGCTCGGCGAACCGTTCGTGGACGTGGAGATCGTCTGCGAGCCCGGCCGCCCGGCGCAGGTCCTCCTCGAAGCGAGCAAGGACGCCGGCCTGCTGGTGGTCGGCTCCCGGGGATCGGGGGCCTGGGGACGCCTCGCCCTCGGATCGACCAGCACCGAGGTCGTCCACCACGCCCGCCTCCCGGTCGTCGTCGTCCCGCCGGAACACGACACCGCACCCTCCTGAGCGCCGCCGTCCGAGACCGTCGACGCGCCCGTCGGAACGCACCCCGACCGGCCCACCTCCCGCGCCGCGCCCGGTGGTCGGCGATCAGTCGCGACACCCCGCACAGGAGGCCTTCGGGGTGCGCACCTGCACCCCGGAGTCGGCTCCGGCCTCGGCTGCCGCCCGGGCCGGGATCGCCCCGGCGACACTGCGCGAGCAGGCCAGGAGGCCGGTCTCCGGTTGACAGGACTCTCGACAGTACAGTTACTTTGGGTACGGAGGAATTCACGTGCCGTGATCACCTCTGCCCGTCACCCACCGCGAGGACCCGAGCGTGACCTCGGCCCCCGCCCGTCCCCCCGAATCGCCCACCTCCGCCGCACCCACCCGCGCGCCTTCGCCGGCATCGTCGACGACGGGCCGAGGAGCCACCGGCCGAGGCGCCGGGGCATCCCGTACGGCCGGAGTTCGAGCGTGAAACGGACGACGGCCGGGGCCGCGGGCTGAAGTCCGCCCGCGACGCGGCCCCACCGGAGCAGCAGTTCGAGCCGGTCCGGCAGCACCGGTCCGCCGCCCGGGTTCACCCCGGAGAGCCGGCACCCCGCACACGTCCCCGACGGCTTCGACGAAGTCGTCGGCCTCGCCCGCAAGGCCGAGGTCGGACTCACGGACCGCGCCTCCGGCACCACCGGCCTGCAACGCCCCCTCCGCAGGACGGACGCGCTCCACGCCCCGACCACTTGATCACCACGCCGCGACCCCTCGCCGAGGGCGAGCACCTCCCCCGACAAGCCGGTCGGTCCCTGACCGCCGGGCATCCCCGAGGAGACACCATGGAGAACCCCGTCATCGAAGGCACCGCCGGTGAGCGCGCCCGCTGGCAGACCTGCCGGCGCCTGGCGCGCGAGCTGTTACTGGTCGGTCCGGACGACGAGGACCTGAAGCTCCGCTACCTCGACGTACTGATCAAGGACGGCATTCCGGAGACCGACGAACCCAAGGACGTGCTGATCGTCGGCGCGGGCATCGCGGGCCTGGTCGCCGGGAAGCTGCTCAAGGACGCCGGACACAACGTCACCGTCCTGGAGGCCAACGCCAGCCGGGTCGGCGGGCGGATCAAGACCTTCCGGTCGACCGACGACGCGGTCGACGGACCGTTCCGCGACCCGGAGCAGTACGCCGAGGCCGGGGCCATGCGGCTGCCCGGCTTCCACCCGCTCACCCTCGCGCTGGTCGACAGCCTCGGCCTGCGGCGGCAGCTGTTCTTCAACGTCGACGTCGATCCGGACACCGGCCACCAGAACGCGCCCGTCCCGCCGGTGGTCTACGAGTCGTTCGAACCCGGCAAGGTCTGGAAGTACGGCGCGGACAGCCCGGACTTCCGCGAACCGGTCAAACGCTTCAACTCCTGGATCCGAACCAACCGGGTCCAGGCCCGCCGCAAGGAGTACGCCGCCGATCCGAGCTGCGTCAACGAGAGCTTCCACCTCACCGGCGACGAGGTGCGGATCACCGCCGCCGACATGGTCAACCAGGCCCTGGAGCCGGTCCGCGACTACTACTCGGTGATCAGGGACGGCAAGCGGGTGAACAAGCCGTTCGCCGAGTGGCTGGACGGCTGGGCCCGGGTGATCCGCGACTTCGACGGGTACTCGATGGGCCGCTTCCTGCGCGAGTACGCGGGCTTCAGCGACGAGGCGATCGAGGCGATCGGCACGATCGAGAACATGACCTCGCGGCTGCACCTGGCCTTCTTCCACACCTTCCTGGGCCGCAGCGACATCAACCCGAACGCCACGTACTGGGAGATCGTGGGCGGCAGCTCGAAGCTGCCCGAGGCGCTCGCCGAGGAGCTCCGGGAGGAGCTGCGGATGGGCGAGCGAATGATCCGGATGGAGTACTGGGACCCGCGCCGGGACGGCGGAGGAGCCCGGAGCGTCGGTCCGGTCGGGCCGCAGGTCGCTGTCGAGACCGTCCCCGAGGACGACCCGGAGGCCGAACCCACCGTCTGGAAGGGCGACTTCGCGATCGTCACGGTCCCGTTCTCCGCGCTGCGGTTCGTCCAGGTGACGCCGCCGTTCTCCTACAAGAAGCGCAGGGCGATCATCGAGACCCACTACGACCAGGCCACCAAGGTGCTGCTGGAGTTCTCCCGCCGGTGGTGGGAGTTCACCGAGGCCGACTGGAAGGCCGAACTCGACACCGTCGCACCCGGCCTGTACGAGTACTACCAGCGGGCGGGCGAGGACGACGCCGAGGCGGCCGTGGCCGCCGCCCAGAACGGCCACCGCCCCCCGCGGGACCTGCCCGAGGTGCTGCTCGGCGCGCACGCGAGCGTCGACGAGAGCCGGATCAGCCAGGCCCAGCGGGAGGTGTACCGGCACACCCCGCTGCTCCGGGCGAGCGTGCGCCCCGCCACCGACTGCTTCGGCGGAGGCTCGACCACCGACAACCCGAACCGCTTCATGTACTACCCCTCGCACCCGGTGCCCGGCGGCGACGGCGGCGGGGTGGTGCTGGCGAGCTACAGCTGGTCGGACGACGCGGTGCGCTGGGACTCCATGGAGGACGACGAGCGGTACGTCCACGCGCTGCGCAACCTCCAGTCGGTGCACGGTCGGCGGATCGAGGTGTTCTACACCGGCTACGGGAAGACCCAGAGCTGGCTGCGCGACCCCTACGCCTTCGGCGAGGCGGCGGTGTACACCCCGCACCAGATGACCAGTTTCCACCTCGACGTGGTCAAGCCGGAGGGCCCGGTGCACTTCGCCGGCGAGCACGCCTCGCTGAAGCACGCCTGGATCGAGGGCGCGGTGGAGACCGCCGTCCGGGCGGCCGTCGCCGTGCACGAGGCACCGGCGCCGCCGGCCCCGGCGGAACCGGAGATCCGGCCCGAGGCCCGGCTGCAGCAGGAGAACCGACAGGAGGCACTGCGCGGATGAGCGGCGACGGCGAATGGACGGTGGCCCGCTACCTGGCCACCAGGCTCGAACAGTTGGGCATCCGGCACCTGTTCGGGGTGCCCGGGGACTTCCTCGGCCCGTTCCTGACGATCATGCAGGCCACCACGGCCGTGCGCTGGATCGGCACCCCGACCGAGATGGGCGGCGGCTACGCCGCGGACGCCTACGCCAGGGTGCGGGCCGCCGACGCCGACCCGGACGGTCGCGAACAGGGCGTCGGAGCCGTGGCGGTGACCTACGGGGTGGGCGCGTTCAGCCTCCTCAACACCATCGGCGGCGCCTACGTCGAGGACGTGCCACTGATCGCGATCAACGCGGCGCCGTCCTACGAACAGTGGCTCAACCAGCAGGCGGTCGGCCTGCTCACCTCGCACATGAGCCCGCGCCGGGAGAGCAACCTGGAGGTCTACCGGCAGGTCACGGTGGACGCACAGGTGCTCTCCAACCCGGGACTCGCACCCTCGCAGATCGACAGCGCGATCACCGCGTGCCTGACCGAGCGCAAGCCGGTCTACCTGGAGGTCACGGAGGACCTCTGGCACGCGCCGTGCGAGCCTCCGCAGGGCGAGCTCCGCGCCCACGAGCGGCCGTTCACCCGGCGCAACGAGGAGATGCTGGAGAAGGCCGTCACGGCAGCGGTGGAGCTGATCGGCAAGTTCGGCACACCGATCGTCTGGGCCGGTGAGGAACTCGTCCGCGGGCGGCTGGAGAACGAGCTGCTGGAGTTCGTGCAGACCACCCGGATGCAGTTCTGCACCACGGTCGGCGCGAAGTCCGTGGTGTCCGAACGGCACCCGCTGTTCGCCGGCGTCTACAACGGCAGGGCGAGCCTGCCGGAGATCCGGACGACCTTCAAGAACGCCGGGTGCCGGATCGGCCTGGGGATCTGGACCACCTCCAAGAACCTCGCCGGCGAGCAGTCGATCGGCGACGACTGGATCGTGGCGGCACGCGGCGGCGTCAGCGTCGGCGCCGGCTACTTCCCCGACGTCCGACTCGGCCGGTTCATCACGGCGTTGCGCGAGGCGCTGGCGGGGCGGACCTTCCCCGCCGACCACTTCGCGCTGGCGCACGCGGCGGGCCTGGACGTCCCGGCCAGCACGGCCGACTTCCTGGACTCGCTGAGCACCGACCGGTACCCGCCCGAGCTGACGTACGACAGCTTCTTCCAGCACGTCAACTTCTTCCTGGAGCACCGGGCCACCGGTGGCGACCCGGAGGCCCCCTCGCCGTTCACGGTGGTCTCGGACGCGGCGTTCGCGCTGCTGGGCTCGATGAACCTGCGGATCACCGAGCGGGCCGGCTTCCTCGCGCAGAACAGCTGGCTGTCCATCGGCTACTCCGTCGGCGCGGCCACGGGCGTGGCGCTGGGACGGCAGCAACCGATGAAGCGCCCGCTCGTGTTCGTCGGGGACGGCTCGTTCCAGGAGATCTGCCAGGAGCTGTCCACCCACGTGCGTCACCATCTGAGGCCGGTGGTCTTCGTCCTGGACAACGAGGGCTTCTACGGCATCGAGCAGATGCTGGTCAGCCCCTGCTACTACAAGGAGAAGCCGTCCGACGGGGCCGACTTCTACAACGTGCTGCACCCGTGGCGCTACGAGAAGCTGGCCGAGGTCTTCGGCACGGACAAGGACCGGATGCACGGGTTCGAGCTCACCACCCACGCGGAGCTCGACTCGCTCCTGGAGGACATCGCCGATCCCGGCAACGACCTCAACCACGCGCCGATCCTGGCCCGCGTCCGGCTCGGCCGGCACGACTACCCGAAGGCGCTCCAGTACAAGATCGACGAGAAGTGCACGTAGGCCCGCGCCCACCGGCCCCCGTCCCCGACGGGGGCCGGTGCGTCACCCGAGCCAGTGCTGCAGCTCCAGTGCGAGGCCGATCTGCAGCCCGCGTCCGGGACGCGGCCTGGGCAGCAGGGCGTCGGCGCGGGCGATGCGGTTGAGGACCGTGTTGCGGTGGGTGTACAGCCGGCGCGCGGCGCGGCCGGCGTTGCAGTCCTCCTGCAGGTAGACGCGCAGCGTCCGGGCGAGTTCGGGGGACGCGTCGGCCAGCTTGCCGAGCGTGGCGGCGACGAACTCGCGTGCCTGGTCCTCGTCGTGTGCCGCCATGGCGACGACCTGAACGTCCTCGTAGGCGGTGAGACGGGGCGGCTGGTGCATCCGGAACATCAGCCGCTGGGCGGTCAGCGCCTGCTGGTGGCTGAGCCGGAAACCGGTGGGACCGTCACCCGGCATCCCGGCGGCCGCACGGGCGTTGCTGCCCGTGGCGGCGAGCGCCCCGGCGAGGACCTCGGTGTCCACCCGCCCGGCAACCGCGATCCAGGCCCACAGCACCGAGATCCCCGCGACGACGGTGAGGGGCCGCCGGGCTCCGGCCGCCTCGGCGATCGCATCGGCCGCGGACTCCAGCTCGCCCTGCTCCGCCACGCCGGGCGCGTGCCACAGCACCAGGGCCAGATGACGCCGGCGCAGGTCGTAGCCGAGGCGCGCACTCGCCCGTTCCTCGCCGATCGGCGCGCCCTGCAGCAGGAGGTTGACGGTCTCCAGCCGCCGGGCCGGCATGCCGCCGACGAGCTGGTCGCGTTCGTGCTCCACGTGCTTCTGGACGCCGGCCAGGGTGCGGTCCACGAACCGGGACATGGAACGGGCCGCCAGGTCGAGGGAGGCTTCCAGCACCTCCGGTGGGGCCGGCTCGGCGAGCGCGGCGCGCATCCAGTACCGCCACAGCAGGTTGTGCCCGCGCCAGTAGCCCTGGACCAGATGGCGCTCGTCGACGCCGCGTCGGACCATGTCGCGCGCCACGTCCAGGATCTGCGCCGTCAGGTCCGCGGGAACCGGGCGGCCGGGACGGAGCCGGTTGGCGCGTACCCAGCGCCCGACGGTGTCCCGGTTGCTCGCGGCGATCTCCTGGGCCATGACCGGATCGGTCGGCGCCTCCGGCGTGTCGGGGGCCAGCTGCTGACCGATCTCGGCGAGCAGCTCGTCCAACGCGCCCTGCATCCGCTCCGCGGTCGCCCGGATGTGTTCCGCCACCTCGGGCGCGGGCGCCGCCCAGCCGTCCTTCATGCTCCCAGGCTAGCCCGGACCATGTTGGGCAGGTTGCACACCCATGGGCCGATGTCTTGTGCAGATGCACCTGGCCATGCGCGGGCCCGCACCCTAGGTTGAGCGCGTCGCAGGACAGAACCGCAGCTCAGGGCCGCCGGAAACCGCCGTCGGCCGCCTCGCGCGGCCCGCGGCGAAGACCACCGGCGGTCGCCCGGAGACCCGGGCGCAGAGGAGGGACAGGCAGTGCAGCGCTCCGTCTACACCGAGGACCACGAGAACTTCCGGGAGATGATCCGGGACTTCATCGCCCACGAGGTCGTGCCCCACTACGACGCCTGGGAGGCCGCCGGCCACGCGCCGCGCGAGTTCTACCACAAGCTCGGCGACCTGGGGATCTTCGGCATCGAGGTCCCGGAGGAGTACGGCGGCTCGGGTGTCGGCGGCTTCAAGTACCAGGCCGTGGTGGTCGAGGAGCTGATGCGCGCGGGCGTGTCCTTCGGCGGCTCCGGCGTGCACACCGGTCTGGTGCTGCCGTACCTGCTCGAGTTCGCCGACGACGAGCAGAAGAAGCGCTGGCTGCCCGACTTCGTCTCCGGGCGGATGATGACGGCGATCGCGATGACGGAGCCCGGCACCGGCTCGGACCTGGCCGGCATCCGCACCACCGCGGTGCTGTCCGAGGACGGCACCCACTACGTGCTCAACGGCGCGAAGACCTTCATCACCGGCGGTGTCCTCGCCGACCTGATGCTGGTGGTCTGCCGCACCTCCCCGGCCCCGGCGGACGACCGCCGCGGCGGCCTGTCCATCCTGTGCGTGGACACGAGCAGCGAGGGCTACGCGGTCGGCCGCAAGCTGGAGAAGATCGGCCTGCGCAGCTCGGACACCGCCGAACTGTCCTTCACCGACGTCAAGGTGCCGGTGGAGAACCTGCTCGGCGAGGAGGGCAAGGCGTTCGCGTACCTCGCCCACAACCTGATTCCCGAGCGTCTCGGCATCGCCGTGTCCGCCGTGGCCGCCGCTGCGGCCGCGATCGACTTCGCGCTCGCCTACACCCGTGACCGCAAGGTCTTCGGGCAGCCCGTCTCGGGCTTCCAGAACACCAAGTTCGTCCTCGCCGAGTGCGCCGCCGAGGTGGCCGCCGCACAGGCCCTCTGCGACCGGGCCCTGGACCTCATCGAGCAGCAGGAACTCACCTCCGCCGACGCCGCCGCCACCAAGCTCTTCTGCACCGAGACGGCGTCGCGGGTCGTCGACAAGTGCCTGCAGCTGCACGGCGGCTACGGCTACATGCTCGAGTACCCCATCGCCCGCCTCTACACGGACAACCGCGTCTTCCGCATCTACGGCGGCACCAGCGAGGTCATGAAGACGGTCATCGCCAAGTCCATGGGCCTGTGACCGCAGCGGGCCCCACCCGCGGCCGGTACTACGCCGGGTCGGCACCGAGCATGCGCAGGACGAGGTCGGCGTACTGCTGCCCCAGGGCCCGCGGTGAGGTGCGCATGCGGTCCTCGTACCAGCGTGCGACGTCGATGCCGAGCGAGAGCACGGCGCGGCCGGCGGCCTGCACGTCGCGGACCTCGAACACACCGGCCTCGATCCCCTCGCGCACGAGTCCCTGCGTGAGGTGCTCGATCCTGCGCCGCAGGTCCACCACGGTGCGGTAGTCGTCCTCGGGCAGGGACTTCAGCTCGTACGCCACGACCCGGGCCACGGCGTGGCGGCGGGCGTGCCATTCGGTGAACTCCCGGGCCAGCCGGCCCATCCTCGCCGCCGGGTCACCGGCCCCCGTGACGGCCCGGTCCACCACGGCGAGGATCTGCTCGTGGCCGCTGCGCACGATCTCGAAGAGCAGGGCGGCCTTGGACGGGAAGTGGACGTAGAGCGCCGCCGAGCTCATCCCCGCCGCCGCGGCGATGTCGCGCGTAGTGGTGGCGTGGTAGCCCTGCCGGGCGAAGCACTCGAGGCCGGCCGCCATCAGCCGGCGGGCGGTCTCCGGTCGGACGTCGGGCCACAGCTCGTCCGCGAGGGCGGCCGGGGTGGACGCAGATCTTCCCTCGCTCCGACGCATGCGCCGACCCTATCAACCGCGCCCCGGAAATTACCCACCAGTAACACTTACTAAGCGCTTGCTTAGTGTTGGTGGGGGTCATAGCCTCCGTCACACGCCCACACCGCAGGCGACCACCCACGCCCCTCTCCCCTGCCGCCTCCGGGACCGCCGACTGCCGCCCCGCCCACCCGGGCCGCACAGCACCCATCCCCTCGGGAGTGCCCTCATGAGCTTCAACCTCGCGACCATGCTCCGGGAGTCGCGCCAGGCCCGTCCGGACAAGCCGATGTGCCACTTCGCGGACACGTCCTTCAGCTACGCGCAGGTCGACGAGATCTCCGGCCGCGTCGCGAACGGCCTTCGCGCCCTCGGGCTGGAGCGCGGCGACAAGGTCGCCGTCCACCTGCCCAACGTGCCGCAGTTCCTGTTCACGTACTTCGGGATCCTCAAGGCGGGACTGACGATGGTCCCGCTCAACCCGCTGCTCCGCGCCCCCGAGATCGCCTACCACCTCGACGACTCCGACGCGAAGCTGCTGGTGACCTTCGAGTCGTTCGCCGACGAGGCGCTCAAAGGCGCGCAGCAGGTCGAGGGCGTCACGACGTACGTCGTCACCTCGCCGAGCGGCGCGGGGCTGCCGGCGGGCACGGTCCACTACGACGAGCTCTGCTCCGGCGAGGACACCGGCGAGATCGAGCCGACCGATGCGGACGACACCGCCGCGCTGCTCTACACCTCGGGCACCACCGGCCGACCCAAGGGCGCCGAACTCACCCACTTCCAGCTCTACATGAACTGCACCGTCGCCGGAGAGCTGTTCGGCTTCCGCGAGGACGACATCGCCGTGGCGGTGCTGCCGCTGTTCCACGTCTTCGGGCTGTCGAGCGTGCTGAACGCCTGCGTGCGGTTCGGCGGCACGATGGTCCTCGTGCCCCGGTTCGAGCAGGGGCCGGTGCTCGACGCCGTCGAGCGGCACGGCTGCACGGTCTTCTCCGGCGTGCCCACCATGTACGTCTCCCTCCTGTCGGCCGACACCTCCGGCCGGGAGCTGGGCTCGCTGCGGGTCGGGGTCTCCGGCGGGGCCGCGATCCCCGGTGAGGTGATCCGCGCCTTCGAGGAGAAGTTCCCGGGCGTCGTGGTCCTGGAGGGCTACGGGCTGTCGGAGACGGCGAGCACCACGACGTTCAACACCAGTGCCGAGGCCCGGAAGGTGCTCTCGATCGGCAGGCCCATCTGGGGCGTTCAGGTGCGGGTGGTCGACGAGAACGACGAGGAGCTGCCACCGGGGCCCGACCACGTCGGCGAGATCGTCGTCCGCGGCCACAACGTCATGAAGGGCTACTACAAGAGGCCCGAAGCCACCGCCGAGGCGTTCAGGAACGGATGGTTCCACACCGGCGACCTCGCCTACGCCGACGAGGACGGATACCTGTTCGTCGTCGACCGCAAGAAGGACCTGATCATCCGCGGCGGCTACAACGTCTACCCGCGCGAGGTGGAGGAGGTCCTGTTCACGCACCCGGCGGTGGCCGAGGCGGCCGTCGTCGGCAGGCCCCACGAGAGGCTCGGCGAGGACGTCCTGGCCTACGTCGCCCTCAAGCCGGGCGCGTCGGCCACAGCGGAGGAGATCGCCGCCTACTGCAAGGACAGGGTCGCCGCCTACAAGTACCCGCGCGAGGTGCGCCTGGTCGACGCACTGCCCAAGGGGCCGACCGGGAAGATCCTCAAGAAGGCGCTCCGCACGGGGTCGTGAAACACCCGTCGCTCCGCCGCGGTCGATCCGTGCCGCGGCGGGGCTGCGGCACGCCCTCGTGCCGCGAGAACGCTTCTCGGCGGTCGCCGCCACTGCCGCGGCCGGCGGCCCGGCGTGTGACGCGGTCCACACCGGGCCGCCGAATCGGGCCGGTTGACGCCCGTGTCGCACTCCTGCAGCCTGAGGAGCTAAGCAAGCGCTTAGTAAGTAACGAAGGGAAAGCCATGCCCGAAGCCGTCATCGTTGCCACCGCCCGCTCGCCGATCGGCCGGGCCTTCAAGGGCTCGCTGAAGGAACTGCGCCCCGACGACCTCACCGTCCAGATGGTCCGGGCCGCTCTCGCCAAGGTGCCCCAGCTCGACCCGGGGACGATCGACGACCTGGTGCTCGGCTGCGGCCAGCCGGCCGGCGAGTCCGGCTTCAACATGGCGCGCGTCGTCGCCGTCCTCGCCGGACTGGACTCCGTCCCGGGCACCACGGTGAACCGCTACTGCTCGTCCAGCCTGCAGAGCACCCGGATGGCACTGCACGCGATCAGGGCCGGCGAGGGCGAGGTGTTCGTCTCCGCCGGAGTGGAGACCGTCAGCCGCTACGCCAAGGGCAACGCGGACGGACTGCCCGACACCATGAACCCGGTCTTCGCCGAGGCGCAGGCCCGCACCGAGCAGTTCGCCGAGGGCGGCCGGACGTGGGTGGACCCGCGCACCCGGGGCCAACTGCCGGACGCGTACATCGCCATGGGTCACACGGCCGAGAACGTCGCCCGGTTCAAGGGCATCAGCCGCGCGGAACAGGACGCCTTCGGCGTGCGCAGCCAGAACCTGGCCGAGAAGGCGATCGCCGACGGTTTCTGGGAACGCGACATCACCCCGGTGACCCTGCCCGACGGCAGCCGGGTGGCCGAGGACGACGGGCCACGGGCCGGGGTCACCCTCGACACGGTCTCCCAGCTGCAGCCCGTCTTCCGCCCCGACGGCACCGTCACCGCCGCCAACTGCTGCCCTCTGAACGACGGCGCCGCCGCCCTCGTCGTCATGTCGGACACCCGGGCGAGGGAGCTCGGCATCACCCCGCTGGCGCGGATCGTGAGCACGGGTGTCTCGGCGCTGTCCCCGGAGATCATGGGCCTGGGGCCGGTCGAGGCCTCGAAGCAGGCCCTGGCACGTGCCGGCCTGACCATCGGCGACATCGACCTGGTCGAGATCAACGAGGCGTTCGCCGCCCAGGTCATCCCGTCGGCGCGCGACCTCGGCGTCCCGGAGGAGAAGCTCAACGTGAACGGCGGCGCCATCGCCGTCGGCCACCCGTTCGGCATGACCGGCGCCCGGATCACCAGCACCCTCATCAACTCGCTGCAGTGGCACGACAAGCAGTTCGGCCTGGAGACCATGTGCGTCGGCGGCGGCCAGGGCATGGCGATGGTGCTGGAGCGGCTCTCGTGACCACCGTGGAGGCCGTGGTCTTCGACTACGGCGGCGTCCTCACCGGACCGGTCCGGGACTCGATCGCCGCGTGGCTGCAGGCCGACGGCATCCGGCCGGAGTCCTTCTCCCGGACGCTCAAGTCCTGGCTGTCCCGCGACGCCGAGGACGGCACCCCCGTCCACCGGCTGGAGACCGGCGAGCTGACGGTCGACGAGTTCGACGCACTGCTCGCCGCCGAACTGGTCACCGTCCACGGTGCGCCGGTCGAGCCGGTCGGCGTCCTCGCCCGCCTGTTCGCCGGGATGCGGCCCGACCCGGCGATGTTCGAGTTGGCCGGCGAGCTGCGCGACCTCGGGATCCGGGTGGCCCTGCTGTCCAACAGCTGGGGCAACACCTACCCGCGCGAGCGGATCGACCCGCTCTTCGATCCCGTCGTGATCTCCGGCGAGGTCGGCCTGCGCAAACCGCTGGCCCCGATCTACCGGCTCACCCTGGAGCTGCTCGGAGTGCCGCCCGAGCGGGCGCTGTTCGTCGACGACGCCGAGCCGAACGTGCTCGGCGCCCGTGCGGTCGGCATGCAGGCGTTGCTCCACACCGACGCCGGCACCACCCGGGCCGCGCTCGCCGACCTGGTCCCCGGCCTGTCCCGACGGCCACTCCCGTCCCCTACCACCATCACCCATGACTCGAAGCGGAGTTGACACAATGAACACCACGCGTACCGCCGTCGTCACCGGAGCGGCCCGCGGCATCGGAGCCGGCGTCGCGAAGCGACTCGCGGCCGACGGCCTGTCCGTCGCCGTCATCGACCTGGACGAGCAGGCCTGCAGGCCGGTCGTCGAGGAGATCGAGGCCGCCGGGGGCCGGGCGCTGGCCGTCGGGGTGGACGTGGCGGACGAGCCCGGCGTGCAGGGCGCCGTGGACCGGATCGCCCGGGAGCTTGGCGCGCCCACCGTGCTGGTCAACAACGCCGGCATCACCCGCGACAACCTGCTGTTCAAGATGACCGCCGACGACTGGGACGCGGTCATGAACGTGCACCTGCGCGGCTCGTTCCTGATGACCCGCGCCGTCCAGGGCCACATGACCGAGGCCGGCTGGGGCCGGATCGTCAACCTTTCGAGCACCTCCGCACTGGGCAACCGCGGCCAGGCCAACTACTCCGCGGCCAAGGCCGGGATCCAGGGGTTCACCAAGACGCTCGCCATCGAGCTCGGGAGGTTCGGCGTCACGGCCAACGCGATCGCCCCCGGGTTCATCGAGACCGAGATGACGGCCGAGACCGCGCGCCGGATCGGCATGACCTTCGAGGAGTTCAAGGCGGCCGCGGCGACGCAGATCCCGGTCGCCCGGACCGGCAGGCCCGAGGACATCGCGCACGCGGTGTCGTTCTTCGCCGGCGAGGGCGCCGGGTTCGTCTCGGGCCAGGTCCTCTACGTCGCCGGCGGACCGCAGGACTGAGCAGGGAACGAGGAGAGAGCACATGAAGACCTTCCACGGCGTGGAACAGTTCACGCAGGCGGCCGGAACCCACCTCGGGTACTCCGACTGGCACACCGTCACCCAGCAGCAGGTCGACACCTTCGCGGAGGCGACCGGCGACCACCAGTGGATCCACGTCGACCCCGCGAAGGCGGCACAGGGTCCGTTCGGCTCCACCATCGCGCACGGCTATCTGACGCTGTCCCTGGTGCCGATGCTGGTCTGGCAGGTGTACCGGGTCGAGGGGCTGAGCATGGGCGTCAACTACGGGGCGAACAAGCTCCGTTTCCCGTCCCCCGTCCCGGTGGGCTCCAAGGTGCGCGCCGGGGTGGAGCTGTTGTCGGTGGTGCCCGGCGGCGGTGGTCACCAGGCGACGGCGAGGGTGACCGTCGAGGTGGAGGGCGGCGACAAGCCGGCCTGCGTCGTGGAGACCGTCAGCATCCTGGTGCCCTGATCGCCCCGACCGCAGGCGGCCGCGGAGACCGACGCGCCGGTCACCGACCGGCCCGGCCACGTCGGTGGGCCGTCTACAGCAGCCCGTGCAGGCGGTGCTCGGACCCGTCCGTGCGCCGGACGGCGACGACGGCCGCGTCGTCGCCGAGCCGCCCACCGGCGTGAGCCAGCAGGTCACGGCGGATGTGGTTGACCAGCGCCTCCGGCGTGCTGCCGGCCCACCGGGCGACCCGGTCCGCGAACGGGTAGAACGCACCGGAACGGTCACGGGCTTCGACCACGCCGTCGGTGTAGAGCAGGAGCGTGTCCCCGACCTCGAAGGGGAACGCGTCGTCCGGGTAGTCGGCGGCCGCCAGGACACCGAGGCCCAGCGGCGGCGTGGCACCGGCACCGTCGAGTCCGATCACGCGGCCGTGGTGCAGCAGCAGCGGTGGCGGGTGCCCGCAGTTGGTCATGCGGGCCACCGGGGCGTCGTCGGGGATGTCCAGGAACAGCGCGGTGACGAAGTGCTCGGCGCTCTCCCCGTCGGTCTGGGCGAAGTCGAGCAGGTACCGGCTGACGTTGTGGTCCAGCGCCCGGGCGAGGTCGGGCAGCGTGGCGTGCTCGGCGGCGACGAGCCGGAAGGCGCTGAGCAGCAGGGCGGACTCCCCGACGGCGGCCAGGCCCTTCCCCCGGACGTCCCCGACGATCATCCGCGCCCCGCCGTCCGTACGGGTCGCCGTGTAGAGGTCACCGCCGATCTGCGCCTCGTGCTCGGCGGCCAGGTACGCGGTCGCGATCTGCAGCGGGCCGATCCGCTCGGGAATCGGGCGCAGCAGCGCGCGCTGGGCGGCCTCGGCCACCGACTGGGCACGGGCGAGCTGCCGGGCGCGGCGCTCCAGGACCACCGCGAAGACCACGATCATCGTGGACAGTACGGCGAGTGCGGCGAGCTGCGCCGGGTGGTTGCCGCTGGTCAGGCCGCCGCGCAGGACGGCGATGAGGACACCGACGGCGACGGTGAGCGCGGCGACGGCGGCGGTCACCCGTGGCCCGGCGAAGGACGGGGTCAGTGCGGGGGCGATCACGAGCAGCGGTCCCAGACGGACCGAGTCGGGCGACCGGGTGATCACCACGGTGAGCACCACGAGGAGACCGACGGGCACCAGCACCAGGGCCGGGATCCGACCCCACGGCCTCTCGCCGCCCGAGCGCCGTTCGACGTCCATGCCTCAAGAATGCGCCGCGCCCGGGGGCCGGAGCATCCGGCACGTACGGGCTTCGCGGCAGGCCGCCCGTACGGCGTACGCCACGGCGGGCTGCCGACGGCCCTGGCCGGCGGCCGTTCCGCTCCACCCCGCTCCCGCCCACGGCTCTCCCGGTACTCGGTGATCAGGCGGCGGCACCGGGCGCAGGACGGCTCCCGGGTGCGCCGCCGAGACGCCGGAGGGCACGTCGGGCAGCGCGGACCGAGGGCAAACGGGTGATGCCGCCGCGTATCCACCGGCCGTTCACCGTGCGCAGCCGCCCGACTCCACCATGATGGTGACGATCGAGGCAAAAAGGGCGAGGAGAGTGCTGAACCGATGACCGCTGGGACGGAAACGGCGCAGGTGAGTGCGCAGCCACGGGGACGGGGCAGGGTTCTCGTGCAGTGGCTCACCACCACGGACCACAAGAAGATCGGGACGCTCTACCTGGGGACGTCGTTCGCCTTCTTCCTGGTCGCGGGTGTGATGGCCCTGGTGATGCGCGCCGAACTCGCCCGCCCCGGCAATCAGATCGTCTCGAACGAGCAGTTCAACCAGCTGTTCACGCTGCACGGCGGCGCGATGCTGCTGATGTTCGCGACCCCGCTGTTCGCGGGCTTCGCCAACTGGTTCATGCCGCTGCAGATCGGCTCGCCGGACGTCGCCTTCCCGCGTCTGAACATGTTCGCCTACTGGCTCTACCTGTTCGGCTCACTGATCGTCGTCGCCAGCCTGCTCACCCCGCAGGGCGCACCCGACTTCGGCTGGTTCTCCTACCCGCCGCTCTCCGACGAGGTGCACTCCCCGAACATCGGCGGAGACATGTGGATCATGGGGCTGACCTTCTCCGGCTTCGGCACCATCCTCGGCTCGGTCAACTTCATCACCACCATCATCTGCATGCGCGCCCCCGGCATGACGATGTTCCGGATGTCGATCTTCGTCTGGAACGTCCTGCTGACGGCCGTGCTGGTGATCCTGGTCTTCCCGGTGCTCGCCGCGACCTTCCTCGCGCTGGAGGCCGACCGCAAGTACGGGGCGCACGTCTTCGACCCGGCCAACGGCGGCGCCATGCTCTACCAGCACCTGTTCTGGTTCTTCGGCCACCCCGAGGTCTACATCATCGCGCTGCCGTTCTTCGGCATCGTGTCGGAGATCGTCCCGGTCTTCAGCCGCAAGCCGATGTTCGGCTACTCCGGCCTGATCGCCGCGACCATCGCGATCGCCGGCCTGTCGGTCACGGTGTGGGCGCACCACATGTTCGTCACCGGGCAGGTGCTGCTGCCGTTCTTCTCCTTCATGACCTTCCTGATCGCGGTGCCGACCGGCGTGAAGTTCTTCAACTGGGTCGGCACCATGTGGAAGGGCTCGCTCAGCTTCGAGACGCCGATGCTCTGGGTGGTCGGCTTCCTGGTCACCTTCCTCTTCGGCGGCCTGACGGGTGTTCTGCTGGCGGCGCCGCCGATCGACTTCCACGTCTCGGACTCGTACTTCGTCGTGGCGCACTTCCACTACGTGGTGTTCGGCACGGTGGTGTTCGCGATGTTCGGCGGATTCCACTTCTGGTGGCCGAAGATGACGGGCAAGATGCTCGACGAGCGTCTCGGCAAGATCTGCTTCTGGACGCTGTTCGTCGGCTTCCACACCACCTTCCTCGTCCAGCACTGGCTCGGCGCGGAGGGCATGCCCCGCCGCTACGCCGACTACCTCGCCTCCGACGGCTTCACCACGCTGAACAGCGTCTCCACCGTCGGCGCCTTCCTGCTCGGCCTGTCGATCCTGCCGTTCCTCTACAACGTCTGGAAGACCGCCAAGTACGGCGAGAAGGTCGAGGTGGACGACCCGTGGGGTTACGGCCGCTCGCTGGAGTGGGCGACCTCCTGCCCGCCGCCGCGGCACAACTTCCTCACGCTGCCCCGGATCCGCTCGGAGTCCCCGGCGTTCGACCTGCACCACCCCGACATCGCCGCCCGCGACTACCTCGACAACCACGGCGAGCCCGCCAAGCACCTCACCGGTGTGACCCCCGTCGAGTACGACACCCCGCAGCGCCGCGGGCCCCGCCCCGGCGGCCGCGCCTGACCACCGGTCCCGGCGAAGCCGACGACCGCCGTCCTGCGGGAACACGGTCCCGCAGGACGGCGCAGCCGCCCCACCTGCCGTCCGTGAGGTTCGTGATGGACGAAGACACCGCCGACATCGCCGACACCGGCCTGCGACAGCTGGAGGGCTACCTGCTGTGGCAGGCGGAGATCGCCACGGCCCAGCGGGACGCCGCCGCCTTCACCGAGCTGTTCCCCTGGCTCTCGACCGGGCAGCGTGAGGAGGTCGCACAGGCGTACGCCCAGAAGCGTCTGCAGGTGTCCCGCCAGGCCGTCACCCACATCGCCCAGCGCTGTCGGGAGCTGCGGAGCGAGTACGAGGACCGGTACCGTCGCCTGAGGCTCGGCCTCGTCGCCCTGCTCCCCTTCGCCACGGCCCTGGGAGCGGCCGCCGCGGTGGCGACCCGCTCCTGGCAGTGATCCACCACCGGAACCACCCGCTCCACGGCCTGACCGCCGTGAGCCCCTGCTTCGATGAGTGGCGATCAGGTTGCGGTACCAGGCGTACGAGGCCTTCGGGGTGCGCTTCTGCGTCTCGAAGTCGACATGGACGAGGCCGAAGCGCCGGTGGCGGCCCTCGGCCCGTCGAACGCCCTGCCACCTCGTCGGCCCCTCAGCCCCGGGCAGCGCACGACCGGACCACAAGGCCCCGAAGGGACGGGCTCCTGCCCCTCACGACGGACGGCGTTCCCGTCACTCGACGCCGGTCGGCTCACCGTCCTGTTCGACGCGGCCCTCCGGTGCGCCCAGGCCCCGGCGGACCGAGTCCAGGATCGTCAGGCCCTGGCTGACCAGGCCTGCGGCGATCTCGCCCAGGCCGTCGGCGCCGTTGAGGACGTTGACGTTGGCGCCCGCGAGCCCACCGGCCGCCTCCTTGACGATCTGCGGCAGCTGGTCGATCAGCATCCGGTCCAGCGCCACCCGGTCGTGCGAGGCCGCCGCCTCGGCCTGGATCTTCATCCGCTCCGCCTCGGCCAGTGCCAGGACCCTGATCCGCTCGGCCTCCGCCTCGGCCGGTTTCACGACCTCGGCGACCAGCTGCTGCTGGCGCAGCTCGGCCGCGCGCTGGGCCAACTCGGTCTGCGCCGTCAGCACCTCCTGCTGCGCGTGCGCCTGCGCCAGCGGGCCGGCCTGGGCCGCCTGGGCCTGGGCCCGATCCACCTCGGCGGTGTACTGCGCCTTCACGACGGCCGTCTCCCGGGCGTACTCGGCCTGCTTCCGGGCGGACTGCTGCTCCGCCTCCACCGCGGCCTGGGTGGCCTGTGCCTGGGCGATCTGGGCCTGGCGCTGGATGGCGGCCCGGTGCGGGGCCGACATCGCGGCGATGTAGCCGGTGTCGCCGTCGTCGATCGACTGGATCTGGAGCGAGTCGACGATCAGGCCGATCTTCGCCATCTCGGCCTTCGAGGTGTCGAGCACCTCGGTCGCGAGTTTCTGCCGCTCGGTGACGATTTCCTCGACCGTCATCGAGCCGATGATGGCGCGCAGGTGCCCGGCGAAGATCCGGCCGGTCAGCACGGACATCTGGTCCTGGTCGGAGAGGAAGCGCTGGCCGGCGTTGACGATGCTCTCGGTGTCGTTGCCGACCTTGAAGGCGATCACCGCCCGCGCCGTCAGCGCGATGCCCTGCTTGGTGACGCAGGTTTCGGCAACCTCCGCCTCGCACATCGCCAGGGTCAGGAAGCGGACCTTGCGGAAGATCTGCAGGACGAACGCCCCGTGCCCGGTCACCACGCGGAACGGCGCGCCTGCAAGGCCCCGCCTTCCACCGGAGATCAACATCGCCTGGTCGGGGGCGGGAACGCGATAACCGAACATCCTGGTTGCCTCCTCAGCGAGGTCCGTCGGGAAGGTCGGACCCCGGGTCGCCGGTGGGGCCGGTCCACTCCATGACGTCGACCTGGCGAGTACCGCGCGATTCGATCACCAGGACCGGTGTTCCCTTGGGCAGCGGCTCCTCCGACCAGGCCAGGAAGGTCTCCGAACCGCCCCTGACCCTCACCAGGACCTCACCCGGGCCGGCGGCTCCCCGGGTCCCGATCACCAGCGTGCCGGGGCAACCGATCACGGCCTCGTCCGACACCATCGACGGCCGCCCCTTTCACCTGTCGTACGCCGCGCCACCATCGTCGCAGCACCGGCCGACCGCAGCGGGCAGGCGCGCGGCCGCGTCCCGTACTGGAGCAACCCGACTCCGAGGTGTCACCGGCGCTCGCGCTGCCGACGGGGTGCGCGGGCGGGGCGTGTGCCGCCCACCGTGCGACTGCCTCGGTCCCGTGGATGACGACGGGACCCCCACACCGTCGCGGTCGGCGTCGACCCACCACTGGACCCCTGCGGCGGCGGTCAGGTAGCGGGCGGCCTCGGCCTGGACGACCATCGCGGTCACGTGGTGGGTCACCACGTCGTGCAACTCGCGGGCGATGCGACCACGCCCCGGCCGGGAATCGGCCGTCGCGGGTGCCCGGCACGGCTCAGCACGACGTACGCCAGCAGCAGGTCGCCGGGGCCCGGGTCGTGCCGATCACCCCTCGCGCAGGCGGTCAGTTCGAGATCGCCCCACTGGACGGTGAAGATCCACGTCGCGTCGAGGCCCCCCGGGCTCCGGACCTGGCCGAGGCCGGCCAAGGTCCTCCGCGTGGCGACATCGTCCATTCCGAAGCGGAGCGTTCCCGCACCGTCCGGCAGAAGGACGCCGATCCCCGGCAGCAGTTCGAACATCCGCTGATCGTGGCGGCTCACGGCACATCGCCGCAAACGAGTTCGCCGCCGGTGACGGCGCCGTGCCGGAAGCGAGCACGCACCGGACAGCCGACGCGGGCACCTCGCGAGGTGGGCGCGGGCAACCGGAACCGTCGGCGGCGGCCGGGACGTCGTCCGGGGCGCTGGCGAGCTGGTCGCGCTACCAGGCGTACGAGGCCTTCGGAGTGCGCTGCTGCGTCTCGGAGTCGAGGCGGACGAGGGCCGAAGCGCTGATGGCGGCCCTCGGCCCGTCGAAACACCCTGTCGCCATGGCCGAGAGCCTCAGATCGATCCGGGACGGCCAGCAAGTCGGCTTTCCGGCAAGCGGGTTGTGCGGCGACCCGCAGCTTCTCCCACTCCGGCACCGACACCGGCCGCCACGGCATCGAGCCTTCCACCCGCTTCCGCCGGAACGCTGTCGCCCCAGCGTGCGGGTCACGGCGGGTCCGCTCCAGGGCAAGTCCCCCACCGCGAGCGGTCCCTACGACCAACTACCGTGGCGGCCGGGCGTCCTCACCCTGCAGCGCTGACCCGCCCGATCCGTGGTGATCGTGCTCGGGTGCGGCCCGCCGCCGCGTGGACGAGCGGTTCACGACGTGGACAGGTCCATCTGCTGACCGACACCCATCACCTCGGGGGCCCAGCCGTGCGTCGGCTGGGGCCCTCCGGTGTGTGGACCTTCATCGTGGCCGGACCGAAGCACAACGACGCGACCGCGGGTGCCGCTTGCCGGCCGTGGTGCCGCGCGCGCTCCGCCGGACGTCCGCATGTGCGATCCGGTCCCTTCTCGATTCGCGGGCCGCCTCCTCGCGCTCGTTGCTTCGGCTTCGTGTGGCAGTCCGCCGGTGGGCGGGCCGAGGCCGGCACGTCCGGTCAGGCTGTCGTCAAGGCGGATTCGATGCTGCGGTGCCGGGCGGCGCCGTGCGCGAAATCGGGCACCGCTGACGTGCCCTCGCGCAGGTCGACCAGGAACTGCCGGTAGGCGTGAGCGACCGCGTAGAGCGGCGCGTCGGCTCGGGGGTCCAGTTGCGGGACGTGAACATACGATTCCGGCACCGTCAGGGGAGCGAGTCCGGGGGAGGTTCCGCGGCCGCCTTCGAGGGTGACCGGGCTGAGCTGGAGATGGCCGATCGGGGCGGTGAGGACGAGGTCGCCCTCGGTGCCGTTGATCTCCCAGCGGAAGTTCGTGCCCCGGGACGTGCCTCCGCGGTAGTGGAAGGTGACCACCGCACCGCCCGGCAGCCGTCCCGAGGCCACCACCTGGTCTGCGGCGGTCATGGGCACGGGCTGTCCGCTCTCGGTGTCCACGGCCGACGTGCGCCGCGACACCAGTTGGATCCGCAGTTCCTCGGGCTCTCCCAGGACGGACGCAAGTCCGTCGAGGGTGTGGCTGAAGGGAACGGTCAGCAGTGTCGCGCCGTTGGCGGCGTCGAGCACGTAGTGATCGCCGGGGCCGACGGTGGCGCCCCAGGCACCGCCGGAGCCGACGACCGTAGTGGACAGCACCTCCCCCACGTAGCCGTCGGCCACGAGATCCCGCGCATAGACCAGGGCCGGATGCGACCGTGCCTGGAGTCCGACGACGGTCGGCACGGCGCGGCTGCGCGCTTGCCGCGCCATGTCCTCGGCCTCCGCGAGCCCGTTGCCCAGCGGCCACTCGCACAGCACGCTCTTGCCGGCGCTCAGCGCCGTCTGCACCAGTTCCCGGTGGCGCGGCACCTTCACCGCCACGACCACGAGGTCCACCTCTTCGCAGGCAGTCAGTTCGGCCGCCGTCCCGAAGGTTCGAGAGACACCGTGCTTGTGTCCGGCGCGCTCCGCCGACTGTTTCGAACTCGCGCTCAAGGCCTTCAGCTCGTAGCCCGGGACGGCGCGCAGCGCCGGCAGGTGAGAGCGCTCGGCCCAGCTGCCGTGCGCCCCGAGTCCGATGATCCCTACTCCGATCGGCTTCTCGGAGCGGACCAGTTCGGTGAGAAGTGACTCAGATGTGTTCACGATTCGCAGCCTGTTCTCCGTATGGACGGGGCACCGGCGTCGCTCACAACGGCCATGGACCCAGTGAGGGAGTGACCGACCACAGGGCCCCGTCATGGGAAGCAGGGCCGTGTGTCGAGCAGGCGCCGAGGCAGGAGATCCGCGCCCGGCGGGCACGGGATCGGAGGGTGTGGGTCAGCGGGTGATGCCGCAGACGGGCGTGAAGGACACGGTGGTGTTGCGGGCGCCGCGGAACTCCTGGCCCGGTTTCACCGAGCATGCCGACGGAGACCCTGCCGGTGGAAGCCGCGCAGGCCGCCCGGCCCTCGGCGGTCAGTTCCGTGCGCTTGCAGACGGATTCGGGCCGCGTTCGTTGTCCAGCAGAGCCATGAGAGGCGCGGCGTAGCGGGTTCCGGCCACCGCACCGGCCGGGACGGCCTCGTCGATCGCGCGGAGGTCTGCGTCGGCCAGGGCGACCTCGGTCGCGGCCAGGGCCTCCGCGACGCGGTGGGGTCGGCGGGTGCCCAGGACGGCCACGATGATGCCGCGCTCACGGCTCTGCGCGACGACCCAGGCGGTGGCGAGTTGCGCGACGCTGATGCCCCGCGCGTCGGCAAGCGGCCGCAGCCGTTCGACGAGGGTGAGGTTCGTGGCAAGGTTGTCGGGTCGGAAGCGGGGCAACCAGTGGGCGCGCGGGTCACCTCCGGCGGGTTGCCGGTAGGTACCGGTGAGCAGGCCGTGTGCGAGGACACCGTAGGCGGTGACGCCGATCCCCAGCTCGCGGCAGGTGTCCAGGATGCCGTCGGCCTCGGGATCACGGCTGAACAGGGAGTATTCGATCTGCACATCGCAGATCGGGTGCACGGCGTGGGCACGGCGGATGGTCTCGGGCCCCACCTCGGAGAGCCCGATGTGTCGCACGTACCCGGCCTGGACCAGCTCGGAGATGGCGCCGATCGTGTCCTCGATCGGGGTGTCGGGGGCGAGGCGGGCGGGGCGGTAGATGTCGACGTGGTCGGTGTCGAGGCGGCGCAGCGAGTGGGCGAGCGCGTTCTTCACGTGGGCGGGACGGCCCTCGATGCCGACGAAGGATCCGTCGGGGCCGCGCAGAGCGCCGAACTTGACGCTCAGCAGCGCCTTTTCGCGATCGCCGACGCGCAGGGCGCGGTGGATGAGGTCCTCGTTGTGGCCCGTGCCGTAGAAATCGGCGGTATCGAGGAGGGTGACGCCGGCGTCGAGGGCCGTGCGGATCGTGGTGATGGCGTCGGCCTCGTCGGCGGGGGCGGTGTGGTCGGACATGCCGGCGCAGCCCAGTGCGAGAGGGGCGACCTGCGGGCCGCCGGCTCCAAGGGGTCGGGTCTGCACGGTGCCTCCTGCGGGGCGAGAAGGGTGGACGCGGCCGACAGGGGGCTGCTGAGGGCGCAGCCACCTGTTAGTGTTGACATCTCAACACTAAGAAGAGGCAAGTTGATATGTCAACACCGAATGGAGGGGCCGCCGCGTCGGACGGGGCCATGGCCGACGCCGCGTGCGAGCCCGTCGATTTCTGGAGCGCCTTCAAGCGCGCCCACGAGGTCGTCCGAGCCCGCGTGATCGCGGACACCGCCGAGGCGGCGGGCCTGTCCGAACCGGACCTGACGATCCTCGCCAACCTCGACAAGGCGGGAGGCAGCCTGCGCCAGAGCGAGCTCGCCGCATCACTCGGCTGGGACCGCACGCGCATCTCCCACCAGCTCACCCGCATGGGCAACCGTGGACTCGTCATCCGCGAACGCGCCGGCGGTGTCACCGTCACCCTCACCGACTCCGGACGCACGGCCATCACCGCCGTGCACCCCGGCCTGGACACCGCGGTACGCCGCCACCTCACCGACAAGCTCTCCGCGCAGGAGATCGAAACCCTGACCTCCGTGTTCCGCCGGCTCTAGGCGCCGGAACAGGGCTCACCCGGCCAACCGCCCCGTCTTACATGCTCTGGTGACGGAGGGTCGCGTCAACCCATCAGGTCAGGGCAGCGGTCACGGCGTCCCGGTCCGGTTCGAGGCCGCACGTGAAGGCGTACAGGTGGGGCAGGTCGGCTGCCCGGGCTTCGACGATCCAGGCGGCCAGGAGCTCGGCGTTCTCGTCCGCCGGCAATGACCCCTGCGCTCGTCGAACACCGTGCCTTCGCCCTCCCGACGGCGCGCCGCCTTCGAACGCCCTCCATCACCGAGGCGGCTGATCGGCATCGGACCCGACGTGGACGAGTTCCCGGGCGGATGCCCAACTACCCATCCTGCAAAGCCCGATGGGCGGCGATCAGGTCGCGGTACCAGGCGTACGAGGCCTTCGGGGTGCGCCTCTGCGTCTCGAAGTCGACGTGGACGAGGCCGAAGCGCTGGTGGTAGCCCTCGGCCCATTCGTAGTTGTCGAGCAGCGACCAGGTGAAGTAGCCGCGGACGTCGACGCCTTGGGCGACCGCGGCAGCGAGGGCGTCGAGGTGGCCGGCGAGGTAGGAGATCCGGTCGGGGTCGTCGACGGTGCCGTCGGGGGCGGGGGTGTCGGCGACGGAGCAGCCGTTCTCGGTGACGGTGACGGGCGGGAGGGCGGCGCCGTAGCGGTCGTGCAGGCCCACGAGGAGTTCACGCAGGCCGTCGGGGACGACCGGCCAGCCGAAGGCGGTGCGGGGGACGCCCTCGATCGGGGCTTCGGAGAAGGGAAGGCCGGGGTCGGTGGGGGCGGCGATCCGGGTGGGGTTGTAGTAGTTGACGCCGAGGCCGTCGAGGCCGGGGCCCGAGATGAGCTTGAGGTCGCCGGGGCGGACGGTGCCGCCGAGGTCCTCGTCGAGGCCGAAGGCCGACAGGTCGGGGTACTGCCCGAGCAGCAGGGGGTCGGTGAACAGCCGGTTGTGCAGGGCGTCGTAGGCGGTGGCGGCCTCGACGTCGGCCGGGTCCTCGGTGGCCGGCCGGACGGGGGTGAGGTTGTTGGCGATCATCACCTGCAGGCCGCGTTCGCGCAGCACCGCGGCGGCCAGTCCGTGGCCGAGCAGCTGGTGGTGGGCGGCGGGCAGGGCGTCGAGCAACAGGGCGCGGCCGGGGGCGTGGATGCCGAGGGCGTAGCCGTAGACCATGTGCACGAAGGGCTCGTTGAGGGTGATCCAGGCGGGCACCCGGTCGCCGAGCCGGTCCGCGACCACCGCCGTGTACTCGGCGAAGCGGTGGGCGCTGTCGCGGTTCAGCCAGCCGCCCTCGTCTTCCAGGGCCTGCGGGAGGTCCCAGTGGAAGAGGGTGGGCAGCGGGGTGATCCCGGCTTCCAGCAGGGCGTCGACCAGGCGGTCGTAGAAGTCGAGGCCGGCCGGGTTGGTCCCACCCGCGCCCGTGGGCCGGATCCGCGGCCAGGCGATCGAGAAGCGGTAGCCGTCCAGGCCGAGGCCCTGCATCAGGGCGACGTCCTCGGGATAGCGGTGGTAGTGGTCGCACGCCACCGCGCCGGTGTGGCCGTCGCGGACGGCGCCGGGGCGGGCGGCGAACACGTCCCAGACGGACGGCCCGCGGCCGTCCTCGTCCACCGCGCCCTCGATCTGGTACGCGGCGGTGGAGGCTCCCCAGCGGAAGTCGGACGGGAGGTCGAGTCGGTTCGGCATGGCCTGACTTCCTGCTCATGAGGGCGGTGACGGGATCACAAGAACATGAGGCCTTGTCATGTTAGTGCGACGCCCCACGGCGCACCAGGCACCCGGCGGCGACAACCGCCGCGCGCGACCCCGGCCCGAACGACCCGCGCCCACCGACCGCCGGCCGCGGTCACCACCGTGCGCCGCCCGGAAGGCCCGTCCCCGGAGGCGGCGGCAGCGGCACGGCCGGGGAGAGCACGATGACGGCCGCCCCTCCGTCCACGACGACCTTGGTGTGCCCTGCCCCGTCCGGTGCGCCCCGGGTCAGGACCCTGCACACGAGCACCGCGTCGCACTCCGGCAGTTCCGCCCGGAACTCGGCATGGTCGACCGAAAGGGTTCCCCGCGAATGTCCGCAGGGCCTACTCGGGCTTGTCCTTCGGCGTCATCTTCCGCAGGACCGTCCGGCCCACGTCGGCGCCGTTCACGGTGGTCAGCCGTCCGCGGAAGTGCGGGCTCCGGTCGTCCGCCGTCCACGTGGCCCCGAACTCGCACGGCGGTTCGTCGTTCAGCCGCAGTACGAGCCGCCCGTCGCAGGAGTCCCGCCCGGCCGGGCCGGTCACGGTCTTCCACCACTGCATCACCGTGTCGCACACCGGAGGATCAACAGCGCCAGCAGGAGCGCCGCCAGAACGAGGGGCAGCGCTCCGGACATCCACCGGAAGGCCGGGCCGGTCCGGCCCGGGCGGCTCTGCACCGGCAGTCGCCGGAGAAACGGCCACCACGGCGGGACGGTGAGCCGACGGGGACGGTCACCCCCGCGCGACCGTCCCACCACCTACGGCGCCTCAGGCCAGTTATTAATATGACCATCCGATGAGCCGGTCGGCGGGCTCGGTGGCGCGGATCGGCGGACCTGTCGGACCCCCGCACTAGGGTGACCGCATGGCAGACGTCCCGGTCGTGGCCGCACCCTCCGTCGAGGCGCTGAACGCCGTGGTGGAGCGCGCCTGCGAACCGCCCACCAGCGCGTCCCGCGCGAAGCAACTGCGGTGGATCGCCGGTGAGCTCCGCACCGCCCTGGAGCGCGGCGAGATCCCCTCCTCGGCCGCCGCCTCCCTCGCCGAGCTCCTCGCCCCCGACACCCTCGCCGCCTACCTCGACGCGGCCGAGCGCGGTCTGCTGCGCCGCAAGCCCGCCGCCCGGCCGGACCAGCCCTCCCCCGCCTCCATGCGGGTGCGGGAGGACTGTCTGCAGATCCTCGGCGCCGGCGCGGGGATCGCGGTCGTACTGCCGCCGCGCACCCGGCAGGCCGGGCTGCGGCCGGTCGTCGCCGCCCGGCCGCGCAGCATCCTGCTCGGCCACCTGGAGCGGGCCGTCCGACCGGGCCAGTCCGAGGCGCGGAGCCGGATCCTCGCGATCATCGGCACGGTGATGGACACCGGCTGCCGCGCCGGCGAACTCTGCCACCTGCGGGTGGGCGACGTCGACACCGACCGGGGCCGGATCCGCGTCACCCGCCTCCCCCAGCACCGCGACCTCGCGGCCGAACCGGTCACCGAGACCGTCGCCCTCTCGGGCCCCACCCGGGCCGCCCTGCGGACCTGGCTGAAGGCCCGCGGCCACCTGGTCGTCCGCGACGCCGCGAAGCCCGCCGGGCGGGCGAACGAGACCACCGACGCCCTGTGGGTGAGCGTCTCCCCCAGCGGCCGGGCCCGGCCCGGCCTGCCGCTGCACTTCCGCGGTCTGGCCCGCGCCTACGTCCGCGAGATCCGCAGCCTGAACCTCGACATGGCCGGCGAACCCGGCTGGGAGCCGATGCCGAAGCGGATGGAGCAACTCCGCCGCGCCATCGAGCTGGAACCGTCCGACCTCGGCGGGGCCACCGTCCTGCGCCGCGCCGACCCGACCCGAAACGGTGAGGGCCCGGCAGGGTGACGACCGGCGGGCTCGGACGTCAGCCCGCCGCCCCGCAGCGCTCCGTGTCGATCTCGGCCGGGGTGGCCCCGTTGTAGCGCGCCGTGCACGGTCGCGGAGTTGAGCACCTCCCCGGCCGCCTGCAGGGCCTCGGTGGGGACGGCGAGGTCGAGCACCGCCAGGTTCTCCCGCAGGTGCGCGACGGACCGCGTCCCGGGGATCGCCAGGACGTGCGGTGCCCGGGAGAGCACCCGGGCCAGCGCCAGTTGGGCGAGGCTGCAGCCGGCGGCCCCGGCGATCTCGTCGAGCCTGCGCCGGAGTTCGAGGTTGGCGGGGTAGTGCCGGGCGTCGAAGCGGGGCATCTGCCGGCGGATGTCCCGCTCGGGAGCGTGCCGGGGTCGGGCGGCGCCGAGGTGAGGAAGCCGCGGGCCAGCGGGCTGAACGCCACCGGGGCGACGCCGAGTTCTCCGGCCGCCGCCAGGGTGCCCTGCTCGGGGTTGCGCGACCAGAGGCTGTACTCGTTCTGCAGCTCGGCGATCGGGTGCACGGCGTGGGCCCGGCGCAGCGTCGCGGCGGACGCCTCGGAGAGTCCCAGGGCCCGGACCTTCCCGGCCTGGACGAGCTCGGCCATCGCGCCGATGCTCTCCTCCACGGGGACCTGCCGGTCGACGCGGTGCAGGTGGTAGAGGTCGAGGGTGTCGGTGCGGAGCCGGGCGAGCGCCTCGTCGGCGGTGCGCCGGAGGGTCTCGGGCCGGCCGTCGATGACGCGCCGCCCGTCGACGCCGGTCATGCCGCACTTGCTGGCCGGCACGATACCGGGCGACGCCGCGATCAGCTCGACGTTCGGCGGGGCCGTCCTGGCCGCGCCGGGCGAGCCGCGCCGCGCGGCGGAGGTCCTCGACCTGCTCGGGTCGGACGCCGCGTCGCGGATCGCCGGCGCCGGGAGCATGCGGCCTGCCCGTTCCTGACCCGTGGCTCCGCCCTGTCGTCCTCCGGGTCCGAGCGGGGCCCGGCACTCCCCCGACGACCTCCCGGAGCCCTAGACGGCGACCTGCTGAACGAGATCCGCGGATTCCGGACGATCCGGATCACCGGCCGGGACGGCGGCGCGCAGCGCCGCCTCGACCCGGCGGTTGCCGGTCATGGTCGACGTGACGGCGGTCATGGTGAGGAGGAGGCCGGCGGCGGCGTAGAGCGGGGTGCGTACGTCGTAGGCGGTGGCCAGCCAGCCGCCGAGGAAGGCGCCGAACGGGGCGGCGCACATGGCGAGCATGCGGGAGGTGGAGGCGACCCGGCCCATCAGGTGGGCGGGGACGACCGCCTGTCGGAGGGAGGGGGCGAGCACCATGGTGGCGCCCATGCCCGCCCCGCAGACGGCGAGCGCGAGGCCGGCGACGTACGGGTTCGGGGCGGCGGCGAGCCCCAGGACGGCGAGTCCCTCGACCGCGGCCGTGCAGGTCAGCGCGGTGCCGGTGCCGAGTCGCCGGCCGAGGAAGGAGGCGATGCCCGCGCCGAGCAGACCGCCGGTGGCCTCCGCCGTGAGGAGCAGGCCGAAGCCGGAGGTGCCGATGCCGAGACGGTCGTGCGCGAAGAGCGCGAGTACGGTCTCCACGGCGAGGAAGGCGATGTTCCCGACGGCCGGGCGCAGCGCGAGCCCGAGCAGCAAACGGTCCCGGAACACGTACGAGGCGCCGTCCCGCGCCTGGCGCAGCAGCGACTCACGGGCCTGCGGCACGGGCCGGGGCGCGGCGGGCAGCGAGCGTACGAGCAGTGCGGAGAGTGCGAACGACACGGCGTCGGTGAGCAGCGGGAACGCCCGCCCGAGCGCGAGCAGGGCGCTGCCCGCGGGCGGCCCCGCGAAGCCGGAGGCGGCGGTCTGGGTGCCGCGCAGGCGGGAGTTGGCGCGTTCCAGGAGCGCGGGGTCGCGGCCGAGCAGGTCCGGCAGGTAGGCCGTGGCGGCCGTGTCGAAGAAGAGTCCGCCGAGGCCGAGCAGGAAGGCGACGGCCGCGAGCAGGGGGATGCTGAGCACGTCGAGCGCGGCCGCTGCCGCCGGTACCGCGAGCAGCACCGCGCGTGCCGCGTCCGTGACCCACATCGTGCGCCGACGGTCCCAGCGGTCCACCAGCGCACCGCCGAGCACCCCGAAGAGCAGCCACGGCAGCGTTCCGGCGGCCGAGACGACGGCGAGCGCCATCGGATCCCGTGTCAACGTCAGTGCGAGGAGCGGCAGCGCGGCGTGCGACACGCCGTCACCGAGCGAGGACACCGTCTGCGCGGTCCACAGCCGTCCGAACCCGACGGGCAACTTCCTGATGTCCGAGGTCACTTGGCGCCCCTCTCGGCCTGCACGTGCGACGCCGGGTGGAAGAGTGCGAAGACGAGTGACGCGTCCGGCAGCGACGGGTCGGACAGCTCCCGGTACTCGTCCGCCAGTGCCTCCAGCCGCGCTCCCAGCTCCGCGAACTGCTCCTCGGTGAGCCGCAGATGGGCCATCCGCACGTGCCGCTCACCGTCCGCGGGAGCCGCCTCCAGGTCCGCCACCGCGTGCCGCATCAGCACGTCGGGCCCTCCTTCGCCCGGGTCCGGCAGCACGATCGACCGCGCGGCCATGGCGTAGTACCGCTCGGTGACCCCGCGGACCTTCCGGGTGCGCACCACCGTCACCAGGCCGGCCCGTTCGAGCAGTCGTACGTGGTAGCTGGAACTCCCCTTCGCGAGGCCCACGCGCTCGGCGATCTGCGTGATCGTCGCGGGCTCGAAGCGGAGCACGGCCATGATCCGGTGGCGCGTCAGGTTGGAGACGGCGCGCAACTGTTCGTCGGTGGTGACGTGGAACGTCTCGGGAAGATCGTCGGTAGGCATGCCCTCAATGGTCAACACTTCTTGACCATTCGTCAAGCGCTTTCTGCAGGGCGGCGCGGCCCACGCGCCGGAGCCGGTCGAGCGAGGAGTTCGGGCCCGGAAGGCCATCGGGCCCGAGGGCTGCGGGCCGGAGCCGGTGCCGTGCGCCTCCGTCGCCACGGGGGTGTCCGACGCCGGCCCGGCCGCGGACGTCCTGTCGCTGCCGACCCCCGGCCACCACGTCTCCTCGATGGAGGAGCCCGGCCGCTGGACGGCCGAACGCGTCGCCCGGGTCGTGGTGGGAGCGCTCGTCGACGACCGAGAGGCCGTCCGACCGCCGCACCGCACGTGATTCGCGCGTGGAATGCCCGATACGGCACAGTGATCCCATGAAGGCGCAGACGGGGACAGACCACCGGCCGCCGTCCGGGGCGGTCCGGCGCCGGCCCGTCCAGCAGCGCAGCCAGGAACGCTACGAGCGGCTGCTGGACGCCTGCGCGGGCCTGCTCGACGAGGTCGGCCCGACGGCACTGACCACCAAGGAGGTGGCCCACCGGGCGCAGGTGCCGATCGGCACGCTGTACCAGTTCTTCTCCGGCAAGGAGAGCCTGCTGGGCGCCCTCGCCGAGCGGAACCTGGACCGCTTCCTCTCCCGGCTGGCCGTCCGGATCGAAGCGGCGGCGCCGGTCGGCGTCCCCGGTTTCGTCGACCTCGCGGTGGACGAGTTCGTCGCGATGAAGCGCAGCGTCGCCGGCTTCGGCCACCTGGACTTCGGCCTGGTCGCCGCGGTGCCGGGCGACCTGCGGGACGACCGGCACCTGCTCGACCGGGACTTGGACAACAACGCGGCGGTCGCCGAACGGATCGGCGCCCTGGGCGGCGAGCTGTTCGCCTACCAGGGCTCCGCGCTGGCGCTGCGGGTGGCGATGGAGTGCGCGGACGCCGTCCTCAAGGTGGCCTTCCGGGTGGACCCGGAGGGCGATCCGGCGCTGATCGGCGAGTGCAAGCGGCTCCTGCGCGGCTACTTGGAGGAGCGGCCCGCCGCCTGACCACGGAGCCGGCTGCCTGAACACGGAGCCGGAAAGAAGCGGATGCCCACCTCCGGCGAGGTGGGCATCCGCTGCCAGGTCTTCGCGGTCAGGAGGCGAAGACCTGGAGTTCGGAGAGCTGGCCGGCCGGCCAGGCGGTGTTGCCGGTCACGGTGATCCGCAGGTGGCGGGTCGAGTTCGCCGGGAGGTCGATCGTCACCGTGTTGCCGGTGGCCGGGTCGAAGGTGTAGCCGGCCGGACCCACCAGCGTGCCGAAGGACGAGCCGTCGGTGGAGCCGGAGACCGCCAGGGTCTGGGTCCGGGTGTTCCAGGCCGAGGCAGGCGGCAGCTTCAGGGTCACCTTGCCGAGCGCCACCGCGCAGCCCAGGTCGACCTGCACCCACTGCGGGAACGCGTTGTTCGCGCTCTCCCAGTACGAGTTGGCGTCACCGTCCACTGCGTTGCCCGCACCGTACGTCTGGGTGGAGCCGGACGCGGTGGCGGACTTGCCCTGCGCGATGTTGCCGGTGCCGGGGTTGCAGCCCGGCGTGGTGGTCGGGGTCGGCGTCGGGGAGGACGTCTGGCCGCTGCCGAGGAAGGCCTGCACCTCGGAGAACTGCGCGGCCGGCCAGGCGGTGTTGCCGGTCACCGCGATCCGCAGGTGGCGGGTCGAGTTGGCCGGGAGGTCGATCGTCACCGTGTTGCCGGTGGCCGGGTCGAAGGTGCGGCCGGCCGAGCCCGCCAGGGTGGTGAAGGACGAGCCGTCGGTGGAGCCCTGCACGGAGAGGGTCTCGGTGCGGGTGTTCCAGGCCGAGGCCGGCGGCAGCTTCAGGGTGACCCTGCCGAGGCCCACCGCGCAGCCGAGGTCGACCTGCACCCACTGCGGGAACGCGTTGTTCGCGCTCTCCCAGTACGAGTTGGCGTCACCGTCGACCGCGTTGCCCGCACCGTAGGTCTGGTTGCTGCTGGACGCGGTGGCGGGCCTGCCCTGCGCGATGTTGCCGGTGCCGGTCGGGCAGGTCGGCGTCGGCGAGGAGGACGGGCTCGGCGAGGGGGAGGAGGACTGCGAGGGGCTCGGCGAGGGGCTGGAGGTCCCCGGGTTCGAGGGCACGCCGTTGTACGTCCAGACCGGGGCCGGCCAGGTGCCGGTGCAGGTGGAACCGGTCAGGCCCGAGTTGCCGCCGCCGTCGGTGATGACGAAGCCGGTGCCCACGCAGTTGTGGATCGGCGTGGCGGACTGCGCGATGTTGGCGGCCTTCACGTCGGTGAACTTCAGGGTGGCGTTGGCCTGCGCCTGGACGGCGTAGGTGCCGGCGCCGTTGATGTTCACGTTGGTGAAGTTGATGCCGTTGGCCGCACCCTCGATGGTCTGGATCGCCTCGTAGGAGCTGTCCAGGATGTCGGTGTCGGTGATGTTGATCGTCGCGCCGCTGATCGGCTCGTTGAGGCCGCTGAACCAGACCGCGCCGACGCCGAAGTTCCAGTTGTAGTCGCTGTTGCCGGTGCGGATCAGGGTGTTGCGGGCGGCGGTGACGGTGCCCGCGACGGCGGTGCCGCTGCCGGAGTTGACCCCCGGGTAGCGGTTGGCGATGTGCAGGCCGCCGCCGTTGGTGATGGTGTCCGACATGACGTTGTCGGAGATGGTGAAGTCGCGGCCGCCGTAGGTGACGATGTTGTTCGCCAGGATCGGCAGCACCACGGTGTTGTGGGTGAAGCTGTCGTTGGTGTTCGGCTTGTCCTGCGGCCAGGAGGCGAGGCCGTCGTCACCGGTGTTGCGGACGAAGGTGTTGGTGACCGTCGAGTTGGTGACGCCGGTGTGGAAGTTCACGCCGTCGGCGGTCTGGTCGAGGATGCGGCTGTTCTTGATGGTGAGGCGGTCCATCGGGCCGTCCATCCAGGCGCCGACCTTGGTGTGCTGCAGCCACAGGTTGTCGACGGTGGAGTTGGACATCGCGCCGCCGAGCGCGTTGACCTGGTCCTCGTCGACCCGCTCGCGGATGTCGCCGATGATCGCGAAGTCCTTGAGGGTGACGTTCGAGCTGCCGCCCTGGTTGGCCCACTTGCCGTAGACGCCGGCCGCGTTGGCGCGGTTGTTCGGGTCGCGCCCACCGAGCACCGAGTACCACGGGCCGGCGCCGACCAGGGTGACCTTGTCCACGACCACGTGGCCGTACAGGGTGAAGTTGCCCTGCGGGATGTACACCGTCCTGCCCTGGGCCGTGCCCGCGTCGACCGCGGCCTGGAACTTGGCGGTGGAGTCGGTGGCACCGGTCGGGTCGGCCCCGAAGTCAGCGACCACGTCGAGGGCGCCGGCCGGCTTGCCGATCGGCCCGGCGACGTTCTCGAAGTCCGCCAGGTCGATGGTGAAGGTGGGCGACTGGGCGGTCGAGGCGACCTGAAGCCGGATCTTGGTGCCGACCGGGTAGGTCTGGCCGAGCAGGGTGCGGGTCTCGTCGTAGAAGTGGTGCGGGTTGGAGTCGCCCGGGTTGTTGTTGAACGGGTAACCACCGTAGTACCAGCCGTACTTCGAGGTGACGGGGACGCTCTTCAGCTTGGCGCCGCCGACCAGCAGGTCGATCGAGGCGTCGCGGCCCTTGCCGTCCGCCGAGTCCGGCAGGCTGTAGCGGAAGTCGATCGAGTTGGCCGGCTGGGTCAGCGTGAACTCGACGTACTGCCCGGTGCCGTTGAGCGCGACGGCCTGCCGGCCGGACGCCTCGGACGGCAGCGCGCCGTACCTGCGGTCGGGGCCGATCACGGTGCCGTTGGTGGCGGCGTACTCCGCCTCCTGCTCGACGAACGGCACGGTCGCTCCGCGGCCCGGGACGTTCAGCGGGGAGAGGGCGGGCACGCCGGCGGCGTGCGCGGCACCGGCGTTCGCCAGGACGGCGGTCAGCAGGCCGACGGTGCCGAGGGCGGTGGCGGTCAGGGCCGCGACGGTGCGCCTGCCGTGCCGGGTGGGGGGTGGTTGCTGCATCTGCGGCTGCACATCCTTGCCGATCGTGGGGGTGCTCCGGGTGGGGGCAAGTGCCCGGCCGCCGCGCCGCACTGACGCCGTGTCGACGACGCACCGGTGCAGCCCGCGGCTTCCCGCCGGGCGTGGCGAGACTATGAGCAGCGGATGCACGAAGTCCATACCCGTGCGCAAAAAATCGATCGAAGCCTGCAATTTGGATGTGATGGTCCAGCAAAGATGTGATCACCTGAGAGGTGAGGGAAGTTGTGCCCCATCTGCCCCCATTGCGTGCACCCGGCCCGCGCCGCAGAGTGGAAGCACAGTTCAGTGTCGACAGCCACCGAGGAGCATGATCATGCAAGCCACTGTGGGCGACCAGCTCCACATCCACAGCCGGTCCGTCGGCATGGTGGACCGCAAGGGTGAGATCATCGAGGTCCGCGGGACCGACGGCGAGCCCCCGTACCTGGTCCGCTTCGAGGACGGCCACGACGGCCTGGTCTACCCCGGCCCCGACTGCGTCATCGAGCACCAGCAGGAACGCCGCTAAGGGATTGACGACCCCGCCTCCGCTGCCGGGCCCGCTGGCCCACCTGGCCCCACTGCTGGACGACTACGGCTATCTGGCAGTGGGCCTGCTCGTGCTGCTCGACAACTGCGGCATCCCCGTCCCCGGCCAGACCGTCCTGGTGCTGGCCGCCGTCTACGCGGGCACCGGCCGGATGTCCATCGCGGGCGTGGTCGCGGTGGCGTTCACCGCCGCGGTGGTCGGCAACAGCCTCGGCTACCTGATCGGCCGCACCGGCGGCCACGCCTTCGTCCACCGCTGGGGCAGGTACGTCTGGCTCACCCCGGCCCGGATGGCCCACGCCGAGGGCTTCTTCCGGCGCAACGGCGTCAAGGTCGTCCTGGTCGCCCGGTTCATCGACGTCCTGCGCCAGACCAACGGGATCATCGCCGGCACCACCGACATGGCCTGGCGGCGCTTCCTGCCCGCCAACGTCGCCGGCGCCGCGCTCTGGGTGGGCGTCTGGGCCTCGCTCGGCTACGCCCTCGGCACGGACATCGGCACCCTTTACGAACAGGCGCTGCGCTACCAGGTCTACCTGCTCGCCGCGCTCGGCGTGCTGGTCGCCCTCGTCGGGCTCCGCGCCTACCTGAAGCGGCGCCGCCGGGCCGCCGCCGGACCCGCGGAGGGCGGGGAGGCACCGGCACGGGACGCGGACGCACAGGAGGTGTCCGCCCAGGAGGTGTCCGCGCAGGACGGGTCGGCGCGGGACGCGGCCGCGCAGGACGGGCCGGCCGACGGGTCCGGGGCGCAGCCCGGCCCGCCCCCGCGGAGGAACGGCGGGGACGGGCCGGGTACGGGCGGGTCCGGTGCCGGCGGATCCGGGCCGGGCGGGCCGGACGGTCAGCCCAGCAGGATGACCTCGAACGGCGACGCGTAGCGGGTGCCGAGCCGCTCGCCGGCCATCGCCCCGAAGGTCTCCAGCGTGCCGCGGGCGTCCGCCATGTCGCCGCCGAGTCCGTCGAGGTACGCACGGTGCGCCTCCAGCGAGGCGACGCCGAGGTCGAAGGACTCGGTGGTGTCCACCGCGTGGCCGGAGTCCGGCGAGGCCGCGGCCCACAGCTGCCGGACGCCGTTCCACGGCTCGTGGCCCTCGTCCAGCAGGTCGCGGAAGACCCAGCGGTTGCCCGCGTCCCGGACGGCGTCCAGGGTGGCGCGGCCGACCGCGATGTGGTCCGCCTGGTTGGGCCACGTCCCGCCGTAGGTCTCGCGGAAGTTGGTGGTGATCACGATCTCCGGGCGGTGCCGCCGGATCGTCCGGGCGATGTCCTTGCGCAGCGGCAGGCCGTACTCGACGACGCCGTCCTGGTGGCCGAGGAACTCCACCACGTCGACGCCGACGAGGGCCGCGGAGGTGATCTGCTCCTCCTCGCGGACCCGGCGGCAGGTCTCCGGGTCCATCGAGTCGATGCCGGCCTCGCCGCTGGTGGCCATCACGTAGACCACGCGCTTGCCCTGGGAGGTCCAGCGGGCGACGGCCGCCGCGGCGCCGTACTCCATGTCGTCGGGGTGCGCGACGACGGCGAGGGCGGTCTGCCAGTCCTCGGTGACCGGCCGGTACGGGGGTGGTGCCTGATCCGTCATGGTCAGTCGGCGCTCCTGATCGAGTAGTTGAAGTCGGTGTGGCCGAAGTGGCCCATCAGCCGGAGCCAGAACGGCATCAGCATCTCGGTGCCGCGGGCCGCGCTGATCCCGCCGAGGTCGACGACCTGGTCGCCGGGCCAGCCGAACTGCTCCAGCACCCCGCGGACGAGGGCCTTCGCCTCCGGGTCCTCCCCCGCGACGAACAGCTGGTGCGGGCCGGGCACCCGGCCCGGGTCCACCATCAGCGGGGCGGACAGCGTGTTGAGCGCCTTGACCACCCGGGCCTCGGGGAACTCCCGCTGGATCTGCTCGCCGACGCTGTCGGTGTTGACCGGCTCCAGGCTGACCTCGCCGGTCGGCGAGAACACCAGCGGGTTGGAGACGTCGATCAGCACCTTGCCGGCCAGCCGCTCCGCACCGGCGAGCCGCAGCGCCGACAGCGAGACCGTCCCGGCGGTGGCGTTGATCACCACCTCGCCGAAGTCGGCGGCGTCGGCGAAGGTGCCGGCGTGGCCGTTCGGGCCGGACTGGTCCGCCCAGGAGACGGCCGCCGTGTTGTCCTTGGTGCGCGAGCCGAGGGTGACCTCGTGGCCCAGCGCGACGAGCTTGGCGGCCAGGGTGCGGCCCACCGTGCCCGTACCGATGATCCCGAATCGCATCGCAAGTCTCCCGTGTGTGGGGTCCCGTTCAAGGGTCGCTTCGTTGGGCGAGGACGCAGAACTCATTGCCTTCCGGGTCTGCGAGGACGACCCAGGGTGCCCCGTCCTGTCCGACGTCGGCCCGGCGGGCGCCGAGGGCGAGCAGCCGCTCGACCTCGGCCGCCTGGTCGTCGGGGCGGAAGTCCAGGTGGAGGCGGTTCTTCAACTGCTTGCGCTCGGGCACCGGGACGAAGATCAGACCGGGCAGCCGGTCCGCGGACGGGCGGATCTCGAACTCGTCCGGCGCGTCGTTGACCACCGTCCACCCGAGGGCGGACACCCACCAGCGGCCGAGCGCCACCGGATCGGCGGAGTCGACGACGACCTGCTCCCACTCCAGTGCCATGGTCGCACCATAGTCCACCCGAGCTGACGGGGCATCACCCCCCGCCGCCCGCCGCCCGGTCCGCCTCCGACCAGCGGTGACGCAGCCGGTCCGCCTCGTCACGGAGGGCGGCCAGCAGGGCCCTGGCGTTCGCCGAATCGCTGGTGCGCAGCGCGGCGACCCCGATCCGCCGGGCCAGTTGCGGACCGTCGACCGGCCGCACCGCGAGGTCGTCCCGGGGCGGGCCGAGACCGAGCCTCGGCAGCAGCGCCACACCGACCCCTGCGGCGACGAACCCCTGCAGCACCGAGTAGTCGTCGGTGCGCAGCACCGGCACGGGTTCGAAGCCGTCCTCCGCGCACGCTCGGAACAGCACCCGGTCGACCGGGTCGGCGTCGCTCACCCCGAGGATCCAGCCGTCCTCGCGCAGCGCCGCCAGCGGCACCCGGTCGCGGCCTGCCTGCGGGTGGTCGGCCGGCAGGACGAGCTGCAGCGGATCCTCCAGCAGCGGGTGGACGACGAAGTCCTCGCCGAGGTCCAGACCGCCGTCCGAGCGGGAGTAGACCAGGGCGACCTGCAGCTGCCGGCTGCGCAGCCCGGCCAGCAGGGCCGGCAGCTCGCCCTCGGTGAGCGCCAGGTGCACCCCGGCGCGGTGCAGGGTGCGGACCGCCGGCGGCAGCAGCAGCGCACCCGCGGTCGGGAAGGTGCCGACCCGGAGCGTGGCGGCGCCCCGCTCCACCAGGTCGGCGAGCTCCCGCTCGGCGACCCGGACCCGGTCGAGCACCGCCTCGGCGTGCGGCAGCAGGGCGAGGCCCGCCTCGGTGAGGACGGCGCCGCGGGCGCCGCGGTGCACCAGCGGGGTGCGGAAGTGCGCCTCCAGGGTGGCCAGGTGGTGGCTCACCGTCGGCTGGCTGTGCCGCAGGGAGCGGCCCGCGGCGGCCAGCGAGCCCTCGCGGGCGATGGCGCGGAGCACCTGCAGGTGGCGGAGATCGAGCACGGGTGGGGCCTCGGCTGTCGGTGGTCCGGGTGTGGGTCGGTCCGGGTGTGGGTCGGTCCGGGTTGTCGGTGGTCCTCGTCGGTGGCCGGGGTGGAGCCATCGAGGTTTTCTGGAGATGTCCAGAAAAGTACCGGGTGCCTCGATGGGCGGCGCGGTGCGACGGTCGCAGGGTGAGCACCATGACCCTCTCCTCCCCCGTCCCCGCCGCCGCCGACCCGGCCCAGCTGCGCGCCCCCTACGCCGAGGCGGTACGGGCGAGCGCGGACCGCGACTGGCTGCGGCTCAACGTGCCCGGGCACGCCGCCGACCCGGACCGCTTCGCCGGGCTGGCCGGACACGTCGGCGAGGCCGTGCTGCGGCGCGACGTGCCGCCCCTGCTGGAGGGCATCGACCTGGGCCCGGACAACCCGATGGACCAGGCCCTGCGGCTCGCCGCCGACGCCTGGGGCGCCCGGCGGACCTGGTTCCTCACCAACGGCGCCTCGCAGGGCAACCGGATCGCCGCCCTGGTCGCCCAGTCGCTCGGCCGGACCCTCGTCGTCCAGCGCAGCGTGCACTCCAGCGTCGTCGACGGCCTGGTGCTGTCCGGCCTCGGCGCCGCCTTCGTCCAGCCGACCGTGGACGCCCGGACCGGCATCGCCCACGGCGTCACCGCGAGCGACCTCGCCGTCGCCCTCGCCCGGAACCCCGACGCGGCGGCCGCCTACGTCGTCACCCCCAGCTACTTCGGCGCCGTCGCCGACGTGGCCGCGCTCGCCCGGGTCGCGCACGCCGCCGGGGTCCCGCTGATCGTCGACGAGGCCTGGGGCTCCCACTTCGGCTTCCACCCCGCACTGCCCGCGAACGCGCTCGCGCACGGCGCCGACCTGGTCGTCTCCAGCACCCACAAACTCGGCGGGGCACTCACCCAGGCCGCCATGCTGCACCTCGGCAACGGGCCCTTCGCGGACCGGCTCGAACCGCTCGTCGAACGCGTCTTCCACCTCACCCAGTCGACCAGCGCCAGCTCCCTGCTGCTCGCCTCGCTGGACGAGGCCCGGCGGACCCTCGTCACCGGGCACCGGGCGATCTCAAAGTCACTGGCCGCCGCCGACGCCATGCGGGCCGCGGTCCGGGCCGGCGGGCGGTTCCGGGTGGTCAGCGACGGCTTCGGACGTTTCCGGGACATCGTCGCCACCGACCCGCTGCGGGTCTCCGTGGACGTCCGGGCCGGCGGCATCTCCGGGCACGAGGCCCGGCGGCGGCTGATGCAGGAGCACGGGGTCCTGGTCGAGGTCGCGACCGACGCCGCCGTCGTCGCGGTGGTCGGCGCGGGCGCCGGGCCCGAGGCGGAACGGTTCGCGGCGGCCCTGCACGCCCTGCCGGTGGTCCCGGGCGTCGCCGAGGACGCCCCGGGGCCGGAGCTCCCCGCGCCGGGAGCCGTCCGGATGACACCGCGGGAGGCGTTCCTGGCGCCGGGACGGTCGGTGCCCACCGCCCAGGCGGTCGGGCGGATCTCCGCGGACACCCTCTCCGCCTACCCGCCCGGCATCCCCAACGTGCTGCCCGGCGAGGAGATCACCGCCGAACTCGTCGCCTTCCTCCACGCCGTGGCCGCCGCCCCCACCGGCCACGTCCGCGGAGCCACCGACCCGGCCGTCCGCTTCCTCCGGGTCGTGGAGGCCTGACCGGCGCGGAAGCACCATCGGGGACCACCTCAGGCGGGGTCGGCCGCCCGCGCCCCCGGATCGGCTTCGCCCTCCCCGTCGGGCGAACCCCGACAGGGGCGCGGGGAACTGCGCGGAACGGAAGGCTGCACACCCACACACTCCCGCACCCACCCGAGTGCACCGGTGGCAGGCCCGTTCCTTCCCCTGCGCGCGGTTCCCGGGCCCTTGAGCGGGCTTCGCCCTTCGGCTTCGCCGTTTCCCGTCAGGTGCCCGGGAGGGTGGGGGCGGTGCGGAGGGGGGAGCGGCGGATCGGGAGCCAGACCAGGGCGAGGCCGACGGCTCCGGCCCAGAGGGCGGCCCGTTCGGAGAGGAGGGTGCCGAGCAGGCCCGCCAGGGCGCCGCCGACGGTGAGGGCTCCGGTGAGGATCACCCGCATGGTGGCGTTCATCCGGCCGAGCAGGTGGTCGGGGGTGACGTGCTGGCGGAAGCTGACCTTGATCACGTTGTCGATGCCGACCTTGAGCGTGGTCACCAGCCAGGCGGCGGCCGCGCACCAGAGCGCCGGCCCCCGGTCGACCAGCGCGACGCCGATGCCGACCGGTGCCACCGCGATCCCCATCAGCCAGAGCAGCCGTCCGGCCCCCGTCCGGCGGGCCAGGGGGCGGGCGAGCAGGGAGCCGAGGAAGACGCCGACGCCGCCGACGGCGAGGAACAGGCCGGTGGCCGCGTCCGGCAGCCCGAGCGTCCGGGCGAAGAGCAGTGGCAGCACGGTCTGGCAGAGCTGGACGGACACGTTGGTGAGGGCGCCGGCGAGGGCGATCGGCCGCAGGACGGGGTGGGTGAGGACGAAGCGGAGCCCGTCCCGGATCTCGTCGGCCAGGCGCGGGCCGTCGGGGCGGGTCGGGGCGGGGGCCGGTTCGGGGTGCCGGATCCGCCGCAGCAGCCAGGCCGATCCGAGGCAGCCGGCGGCGTCCACGAGCAGGGTCACGGGGGCGGTGAGCAGGGCGACCAGGAGGCCGCCGGCGCTGCGTCCGCCGATCTGAGCCACGGCGTCGACGGTGACCAGGTGGGCGTTGGCCCGGGTGAGGCCGGCGCGGCCGACCACGGACGGCAGGTGGCTCTGGGCGGCGATGTCGAAGAACACGGTGGCGGTGCCCGCCAGCAGTGAGACCGCGCAGAGGTGGGGGAAGCCCAGGCAGCCGAGCGCCCAGGCCGCCGGGACGGAGGCGTACAGCAGCGCGCGGGCGACGTCCGCGGCGATCATGACGGGCCGTTTGCGGAGCCGGTCGACCCAGGCCCCGGCCGGCAGGCCGACGAGGAGGAAGGCGGCGGTCTGGAGCGCGGCGAGCAGACCGACCTGCCAGGCGGGGCTGTGCAGGGCGAGGACGGCGGTGAGCGGCACGGCGAGGCTGCCGACGGCGCTGCCGGCCTTGCCGGCGGCGGCCGCGGCGATCAGCAACCGGTAGGCGCTGTCCGGGCCGTCCGGTACGGCGGCGGGCGAGGGCGCCCGGGTGTGGGTGGTGGTCATGACCCGGGACGATGGCGTCCGGCGGCCCGTCACGGCCACGGATTCAGTGTGGGCTAAATTCGGGGGCGGCCCGGGGCGGCCGCCGGTCGACGGGCGTGGAGGACGAAGTGCCGATGCTGGACCTGGAGTTCACCACCCGCGACCTGGCACTGACCCGGTTCGCCCTCTCGCCGCTCTGGGAGGTGGTGGCGGCCGTCCGGGTCCTCAAGCGGCCGGAGCAGCATCCGCTGTACCTGCCGTGGAGCGGTCCGGCGCGGGAGCGGCTGGACGCCGCCGGGCCGGACTGGGGGCTGCTCGCCGACCTCGTCCCGGAGCCGCCGCGGACCATCCCGGTCTTCGTCGCGCCGCCGCCGACCACCTCGGTGCCCGATCTGCGGCTGGAACTGGACGGGTTGCGGGCCACCGCACCGGAGGCGGTCCGGGCCG
This sequence comes from Kitasatospora sp. NPDC093679, assembly GCF_040683455.1. Classification (NCBI taxonomy): domain Bacteria; kingdom Bacillati; phylum Actinomycetota; class Actinomycetes; order Kitasatosporales; family Streptomycetaceae; genus Kitasatospora; species Kitasatospora sp. NPDC093679. The sequence goes on along the minus strand of NZ_JBFBDW010000002.1, from coordinate 48,590 downwards.
GGCTGAGCGGCCCTCGTGCGCCGCGGTCCGAGCGGGTCGCCGCGCTGCGTGCGGACCCGGCCCGCGGGCTGGCCGAACTCGCCGACGCGGTGGAGGCGTTCTGGGCGGTGGTGCTCGCGCCGCTGTGGCCGAGGCTGCGGGCGCTGCTGGAGGGGGACGTGCTGCACCGGGCCCGGCTGCTGGCCCGGTCGGGCGCCGAGAGTCTGCTCAACGACCTGAATTCCCAGGTCGGTTGGGAGGGCGAGACGCTCCGCATCGGCCACCGGTACGCGCGCGGCGGGCGCCGGCTGGGTGGGCAGGGGCTGCTGCTGGTGCCCTCGGCGTTCGTCTGGCCGACGGTCTTCTCGGTGACCGGCCCGGGTTGGCAGCCGACGCTGCGCTATCCGCCGCGCGGGGTCGCCACCTTGTGGGAGCGGCGCGAGCACGAGCCGTCGCAGGCGCTGGCGGCCGTCCTCGGACGGACCCGGGCACGGCTGCTGGCCGAACTGGACGAGCCGGCGTCGACGGGTGAGCTCGCCCGCCGCACGGGGATCTCGCCGGGCGGTGTCTCGCAGCACCTCGGCGCGCTGCGCGCCGCGGGTCTGCTCGACGCGCACCGCGCCGGCCGCCAGGTGCTGTACGCCCGGACGGAGGCCGCCGAGGTGCTGCTCCGGGCGGCCGGTCCGTAGCGGCGCCGACGGGCCGGCCGGCAGGGGCGCAACACCCCCGGCCGGCCGGCCCGTCGGGGTGCGGCTACTCGACGGTGACGGACTTGGCGAGGTTGCGCGGCTTGTCCACGTCCCGGCCGAGGGCGACCGCGGCGTGGTAGGCCAGCAGCTGGAGCGGGATGTTGAGGAGCAGCGGGTCGAGTTCGGGCTCGCTCTTGGGGACGACGATGCAGTGGTCGGCGAGCTTGGTCTCGGGGGCGCGGTGGGCGATCGCGAGGACGCGGCCGGAGCGGGCCTTGATCTCGCCGAGGGTGGTGAGGTTCTTGTCGAGCAGCTCGTCGTCGGGGACGAGGGCGACGGTGGGGAGTTCGGGGCTGATCAGCGCGAGGGGGCCGTGCTTGAGCTCGCTCGCGGGGTACGCCTCGGCGTGGACGTAGCTGATCTCCTTGAGCTTCTGGGCGCCCTCGCGGGCGACCGGGTAGCCGCGGACCCGGCCGATGAACATCATCCCGGCGTTGTCGGCGTACTCGGCGGCGAGCTTGGCGATCTCGTCCTGCTGGTCGAGGATCTCCCGGATGTTCCCGGGCAGGGCCTTGAGCGCGGCGACGATGCGGCGGCCGTCGGCGGGCGAGAGGTCGTGGATGCGGCCGAAGTGCAGGGCGAGCAGCGCGAAGGCGATCACCGTGGAGGTGAAGGCCTTGGTGGAGGCGACCGAGATCTCCGGGCCGGCGTGCAGGTAGATGCCGCCGTCGCACTCGCGGGCGATGGCGCTGCCGACGGTGTTGACGACGCCGAGGACGCGGCCGCCCTTGCGCTTGATCTCCTGGACGGCGGCGAGGGTGTCGTAGGTCTCGCCGGACTGGCTGACCGCGACGTAGAGGGTGTCGGCCTCGATGACGGGGTTGCGGTAGCGGAACTCGGAGGCGGGCTCGCTGTGGGCGGGGATCCGGGCGAGCTCCTCGATGAGCTGGGCGCCCATCTCGCCGGCGTAGTAGGCGGAGCCGCAACCGAGGATCTTCACCCGGCGGATCTCGCGCAGTTCGCGGGCGTCGAGGTTGAGGCCGCCGAGGTGGGCGGTGGCGAAGCGCTCGTCGAGGCGGCCGGAGAGGGTGCGCTCGACGGCGGCGGGCTGCTCGTGGATCTCCTTGAGCAGGTAGTGCTCGTAGCCGCCGGTGTCGTAGGAGCCGACCTCCCAGTCGACGGTGGACGGCTGGCGGGTGACGGTGCGGGCGTCCTCGGTGAAGGTGCGGAAGCCGTCGGCGCGGACGACGGCGAGTTCGCCGTCCTCCAGGTGGACGACCTGGCGGGTGTAGCGGACGAGGGCGGCGACGTCGGAGGCGGCGAACATCTCCTTCTCGCCGAGGCCGAGCACGATCGGGCTGCCGTTGCGGGCGACGACGATGCGGTCGGGCTGGCGGGCGTCGACGACGGCGATGCCGTAGGTGCCGACGACGTGCTTGAGGGCGGCGCGGACGGCGTCCTCCAGCTCGGTGCCCTCGCCGCCGTGCGCGGCGACCAGGTGGGCGAGCACCTCGGTGTCGGTCTCGGAGGTGAAGACGGCGCCCTCGGCGGTCAGCTTGGCGCGCAGTTCGTCGGCGTTCTCGATGATGCCGTTGTGCACGACGGCGATGTGCTCGGCGTTGTCGACGTGCGGGTGGGCGTTGGCGTCGCTGGGCTCGCCGTGGGTGGCCCAGCGGGTGTGGCCGATGCCGGTGGTGCCCTTGAAGCGGGCGGGCACGGCGGCGGCGAGGTCGGCGACCCGGCCCTTCGTCTTGCAGACCTTCAGGCTGCCGGTCTTGCCGGTGACGGCGACGCCGGCCGAGTCGTAGCCGCGGTACTCCAGTCGCTGCAGACCCTCCAGCAGGAAGGTGGTCGCGTCCTTGGGGCCGATGTAGGCCACGATTCCGCACATGGGTGGGGCTCCTTCGGTTCAGCGGTCGGGCGGCTCACCCATACACGATGCGGCGCAGCTGGCGGGTGGACAGCTCGGGCGCCGCGACTCGCCGGGACGCCAGTTCGGCGCCGAGGCGGGCGAAGATCCGCTCGTTGGTCAGGCCGCGTGCCTGCAGCTCACCGTGGCGGCGGCGGACGTACTCCTCGGTGGTCTCGGAGAAGTACGCGATCACCTCCGCGACGACCCGCGCCGCCTCGCCCGGCCCGAGCGGGCTGGTGCGGGTGAGGTGGGCGAGGAGGTCTTCATGAGGGTGGGGTGAGGCGGGCACGGTCGAGGACTCTATGCGGCCGCCCGTCGGATTCCCAAGATTTCTGCCCGAAATCGGGCAGACATTCCTTGGTTCGACCCTCTCGAACACACTTGCAGCGGCCGAACGCTCCCGCGTAGCGTGCTGATCCGTACACGCCAAAGACAGTTGCGGAGGCGGCATGTGCGGAATCGCGGGGTGGGTGGCGTTCGACCGGGACCTCACCCGGGAACGCGCGGCGCTGGAGGCGATGACGGCCACCATGGCCTGCCGGGGCCCGGACGGCGGCGGGTTGCACCTCACCCGGCACGCCGCCCTCGGCCACCGGCGGCTCGCCGTGATCGACCCGGCCGGCGGCGCCCAGCCGATGGCCGCCGAGCAGGGCGGCCACTCCCCCGCCGTCGTCAGCTACAGCGGCGAGGTCTTCAACCACCGCGAGCTGCGCACCGCCCTGCAGCACGCCGGGCACCGCTTCCGCACCCGCAGCGACACCGAGGTCGTGCTCCGCGCCTACCTCCAGTGGGGCCCGCGCTTCGTCGACCGGCTGAACGGCATGTACGCCTTCGCGCTCTGGGACGCCCGCCGCGAGGAACTACTGCTCGTCCGCGACCGGATGGGCGTCAAACCGCTGCACTTCCACCGCACCGGCGCCGGCGTGCTGTTCGGCTCCGAGCCCAAGGCGCTCTTCGCCCACCCGGCGCTGCGGCCCGAGGTCGACCTCGACGGGCTGCGCGAGCTCCTCAGCACCGCCCGCACGCCCGGCCACGCCGTCTACCGGGGCCTCGTCGAGGTGGAGCCCGGCCAGGTGGTCACCGTCCGCCGTTCCGGGCTGACCGCCCGCCGGTACTGGGCGCTGGAGGCCCGCGAGCACACCGACGACGCCGCGGCCACCGCGGCGGCCGTCCGCGAACTGCTGGCCGACACCGTACGGCGGCAGCTGGACTCCGACGTGCCGCTCTGCGCCCTGCTCTCCGGCGGACTCGACTCCAGCGCGATCACCGCGCTCGCCGCGCAGGCGCTGCGGCGGCGCGGCGCGGGCCCCGTCCGCACCTTCGCCGTCGACTACGCCGGGCAGACCGAGCGGTTCCGCCCGGACGCGATGCGCGGCACCCCGGACGGCCCGTACGCCCGGCTGCTCGCCGAGCACGTCGGCGCCGACCACCGCACCGTCGAGCTGGACAGCGACACCCTGAGCGACCCGGCGCACCGGACCGCCGTGCTGCGCGCCCGCGACCTGCCGTGGGAGTTCGGCGACATGGACACCTCGATGCTGCTGCTCTTCCGGGCGGTGCGCCGCGACTCGACGGTGGCGCTGTCCGGCGAGGCCGCGGACGAGCTGTTCGGCGGCTACCCCTGGTTCCACGACCCGGCGCTGATCGCCGCCGAGACCTTCCCCTGGGCCGCCCTGCTGGCCCGCACCGCCGGGCTCGGCGCCGGCCCCCGCGAGGGCCTGCTCGACCCGGGCCTGCTCGCCGGGCTGGACCTGGACGCCTACCGGGCCGACCGCTACCGGGAGGCGGTCTCCGCCGTGCCGCAGCTGCCCGGCACCGACCCGGTGGAACGCCGGATGCGCGAGCTCACCCACCTGAGCCTGACCCGGTTCGTCCGGATCCTGCTGGACCGCAAGGACCGGCTGTCGATGGCCTGCGGCCTGGAGGTGCGGGTGCCGTTCTGCGACCACCGGCTGGTCCAGTACGTCTTCAACACGCCGTGGCGGATCAAGTCCGCCGACGGCCGGGAGAAGAGCCTGCTGCGGGCCGCCGTGCGCGACCTGCTGCCGGACGCCGTCGCCGACCGGGCGAAGAGCCCCTACCCCTCGATCCAGGACCTGCGCTACCCGCGCTCGCTGCAGTCGGCCCTCGGCCGGCTCGCCGCCGACCGGGACTCCCCCGCCGCGGCCCTGCTGGACCGCACGGCCGTCGCCGAGGCGCTGGCGCCGGGCGCCGACCCGCAGTACGCCCGGGCCGCCACCGAAGTGGTGCTCGGCATCGACGACTGGCTGCGAACATACGACGTGTCACTCGTGATGTGAGACGGTGGGGGTGAGGTGTCGACAGGGGGGCCTGTTGCGCCGTCCGGGGGAAACCGCTCCCCCGGTGGTGCCGACACCTCACCGTTCGGCGGCGGCCGGTCCGTGCAATCGGTGCCGCCGACGTCAGGATGGGAGTGCCGCCCGTCCGTCGTCGACCACCGGGGGAATCAGCACCATGCATCCGCGGATCTTCGCGATCGTCACCGCAGTCCTGCTCGGCGTCCTCGGGATCGGCGCGGTCTCGGTGACCCGCTGGACCCCCGAGACGGCACCGGTCGCGGCCGGCCTGCCCGCCACCACCCAGGCCGCGCCCGGCGGAGCCACCCCGGCGTCCGCCTCTCCGACCGGCGACCCCGCGGTGTGGACCCGCTCCACCCTGCGGAACAAGCTGGTCGCCGAGATGGACGCCACCGACCCCGGCGTGGCGCTGGCCGACCTCGACAAGATCACCAAGGAGAAGCCGTACACCGTGCGGTTCTGCCACCCGATCGCGCACGAGCTCGGCCACACCGCGGTGAAGCGGTACCACGAGGACTTCCAGAAGGTCATCTCCTTCCCGCACGAGACCTGCGCGGCCGGCTACCTGCACGGCGCGGTCGAGGAGATGCTCGCGGCCTCCAAGAACCCGCAGCAGGACATCCTGACGCTCTGCGCACCCGCCAACACCGGGCCGTGCATCCACGGTGTCGGCCACGGGATCATGTTCGTCACCAAGCAGGACATCCCCTCCGCCCGCGACCTGTGCAGCAAGTTCCCCAGCACCAGCCGCCGGATCACCTGCTCCGAGGGCCTGTTCATGCAGCTCTTCGCCCCGGACGAGGAGGACGAGAAGGCCAAGGCGAACCTGCCCGCCGACAAGCTCGCCGCCGAACCGCTCTACCCCTGCCCCGAACAGCCGGCCCTCTTCCAGTCCGCCTGCTTCTTCTACGCGCCGACCCTCTACCTCAGCTCGCACGACTACGCCAACCACCCCGAGGCCTTCGCCGGGGCGCTGAAGTGGTGCCTCAACGCCCAGGCCGGCGGCGGCGCCAACGACTGCAGCCGCGGGGTCGGCTCGCGCACCATGAAGTACAACCTGGACCGCGCGGACTGGGCCGCCCAGCAGTGCGCCACCGCCGCCGACACCTGGCAGCGCAAGGCCTGCACCCAGGGCCTGGTCAGCTACTGGACGGTCAACTACACCGAGTCCGGCGCCGCCGCCAAGCTCTGCAAGCAGATCACCGACAAGGAGATCGCCGGCTACTGCCGCTCCGCGGGCGGCCTCTCCAGCACCCTGGACTGACGGGGCGAGCGCAGGGGCACGTGGGAGCACCTGGGTGGATCCACGCCGATGTAAGGAGCGTACGATCGGGACGCGGGTGCGCCGAGGAAGCCGCGCCATTGCTTCCCCCACCCCCGTTCGCTGGAGTGCACCCACCATGACCTCCGAAGACTTCCGCAGTGCGGCGCACGCCGCGGCCGACCTGGTCGCCGACTACCTGGAAGGCCTGGCCGACCGTCCGGTCTGGCAGCCGACGGCCGTGGCCGACCGGCAGGCGCTGCTGGACCTGCCGCTTCCCGAGACCGGCACCGACCTGGGCGGCCTGCTCAAGACCGTCGCCGAGCAGGTGCTGCCGGCGCCCATGGGCAACGGCAACCCGCGGTTCTTCGGCTGGGTGAACTCCGCCCCGCAGCCCGCCGGTGTGCTCGCCACCCTGGTCGCCTCCGCGATGAACCCCAGCTCGGCCGGCGGCGACCACGCCGACGTCCACCTGGAGCGGGCCGTGGTCCGCTGGATCGCGGAGCTGGTGGGCTTCCCGCACCCGGCCGGCGGCGGTCTGCTCACCTCGGGCACCTCGATGGCCACCATCGTCTGCCTGGCCGCCGCCCGGAACCGGGCCGCGCTGCGGGCCGGGGTGGACGTCCGTGCCGAGGGCCTCGCCGCGCTGCCGCCGCTGGTCGGCTACGTCACCGGTGAGACCCACTCCTGCGTCCGCAAGGCCGCCGAGCTGCTCGGCCTCGGCAGCCGCCACCTGCGCACGGTGGCCACCGACGCCGAGGGCCGGCTGGACACCGCCGCCCTGGAGGCCGCGATCGCCGAGGACCGGGCGGCCGGGCGGCTGCCCTTCCTGGTGGTCGCCTCGGCCGGCACCGTCGGCACCGGCGCCGTCGACGCGTTCCACCCGATCGCCGACCTCGCCGAGCGCGAGGGCCTGTGGATGCACGTGGACGGCGCGTACGGCGCGTTCGGCGTGCTCGACCCGGTGATCGCCCACCGCTACGCGGGCATGGAACGCGCCGACTCGCTCGCCCTGGACCCGCACAAGTGGCTGGGCGTGCCGGTGGACTGCGGCTGCGCGCTCGTCCGGGACACCGAGGGCCTGCGCGGCACCTTCAGCCTGGTGCCCTCCTACCTGCGCGACGAGGCGGCCGGCTCGCTGGGCTGGTTCTCCGAGTACGGCACCGAGCAGACCCGGCCGTTCCGCTCGCTCAAGGTCTGGGCGTCCGTCGCGCACCGCGGCCGCGAGGGCGTGGCCGCCGACATCGCGCACACCACCGCGCTGGCCCGCAGGCTCGGCGAGCTGGTCGAGGCCGACCCGGCGCTGGAGCTGCTGGCGCCGGTGGAGACCTCGATCGTCGCCTTCCGGTACCGGCCCGCCGGGCTGGACGGGGACGAGCTGGACCGGATCAACCGGGAGCTGCCCGCGGCGGTCCAGCTGCGCGGCCGGGTGTTCGTCACCGGCGCCGTGCTCGGCGGGCACGAGATGCTCCGCGCCTGCCTGCTCAACGCCACCACCACCGAGGCCGACGTCCGGCTGCTCGTGGACGAAGTGCACGCCGCGGCGGCCGGGCTGACGGGCCGTCCGGACACCTCCGGCCCCGCCTGACGTGCCCCGATCATGCCGAGGGGCCGGCCGCGGAGACATTTACCGTCAGGTCACGGGGGATTCGTGATCGTGAAACACCGGCGCGACACGATACCTGCATGGACACTCGTGAACCCGTCACCACCGCCGGTCCCTCGCGCGCCCAGCGGCGCGCCGCCCGGACCCACCGCTGGCGCAGAGAGACCGTCGAACTCGCCGCCGTCTTCCTCGCCGTCGCCACCGCCGACCTGGTCGCCAACGTGGTCGTGCACGGCCACGACGGCCCGGTTCTGCTCGCCGTGTCGGCCCTCGCCCTGCTCGCCACGGCCGTCTTCCACGGCTGGTGGGCGCACCGGCGGCCGCACGGACCGCCCTCACCGGACACCCATGCGCCGCCCGGGGAGGCCGCGGTGAGCGACCCCCTGGACGTGCTGGAGGCGACCGTGCTGTGGCGGGTCCGCACCACGGTCGAGGACTCCCCCGGCAGCCTGGCCCGGATCTGCACGGCACTGGCCGAGCGCCGGGTCAACATCGTCTCGATGCAGTCCCACCCGCTGGCCGCCGGCACCGTCGACGAGTTCTTCCTGCGCGCCCCGGCCGCCCTCGACCGGGCCGAGCTGACCGCGGCGGTCGCCGCGGCCGGCGGCACCGACATCTGGACGGACCGCGCCGACGCGCACGAACTGGTCGACGCGCCCACGCACGTGCTCGCCCTGGCCACCCGCACCGCGCTGGACGCCGCCGAGCTGCCGGTCGCCCTGCGGCAGCTGTTCGGCCGGTGCACGATCCGGCAGTACCCGGACCGCGGCCGCTCCACCCCGGCCGGGGTGGACGGCCACACCATGCGGCTGCCCGTCCCCGGCGGCGACCTGATCGAACTCACCCGGCCGCACCTGCCGTTCACCCCGACCGAGTTCGCCCGCGGCCAGGCGCTGGTCGAGCTCGACAGCCTGCTCGGCCCGCGGGTGCCCAAGGTCGAGGCCCGGCTCGCCCGGCCGGCCGGTGCCGACCTGACCGTCCGTCGCGCCGCGCCCGGCGACAAGCGGGCCGCGCTGGAGATGCACCGGCGCTGCTCGTCCGACACCCTGCGCAAGCGCTACCACGGCCCGGTCAAGGACGCCGACCGCTACCTGGAGCACCTGCTCGACCCGCGGCACGGGCAGACCCTGGCGGTCGAGGACGCGGACGGGCGGATCGTCGCCCTGGCCCACCTGATGTGGGACGACGACGGCGCCGAGGTCGCGCTGCTGGTCGAGGACGACTGGCAGCGGCAGGGCCTCGGGGTCGACCTGCTCCGCCGGATGGCCGCCCTCGCCCTGGAGGCCGGGGTGGCGACCGTCTACGCGGTGACGCACTCCTCCAACACCGGGCTGATCTCCACCATGCGCCGGCTCTCGGCCCCGCTCGACTACCAGGTCGAGGACGGCACCCTGGTGATCACCGCGCACCTCGCGGAGGCCGCCGACAAGCTGCCCACCCCCTGGCCCACCCGCCCGCGCCGCTGAGGCGACGTCACCCCGCAGCACCCCGAACGGACTCCGGCCCGGCCGCACCTCGCGGCCGGGCCGGAGTGCCGTGCGCTCCGCCGAATGGAGGGGCGCAGACGGCGCACGGCCCCGAGCGGACCCTGACACCCCTTAAGAGCAGATATATCCCTTTCCAGTGACTTGTCGCAATTGCCGGAAGGGAGATCGAGCCGTGGCACACGTCGATGCCGTGGTGACGGGCGCCGGAGGATTCATCGGCGGGCACCTCACGGGCGCACTGCTCGCCGAGGGACTCACCGTCCGGGCCGTGGACCGCAAACCGCAGGAGGACTGGTACCAGGTGCACGCCGGTGCCGAGAACCTCGTCCGCGACCTCTCGCTGCGCGAGGCCTGCGAGGAGACGATGGCCGGCGGCGCCGACGAGGTCTACCACCTCGCCGCCGACATGGGCGGGATGGGCTTCATCGAGAGCCACAAGGCGGACTGCATGCTGTCCGTGCTCTCCAGCACCCACATGCTGCTCGCCGCCCGCGAGCACGGCGCCCGACGCTACTTCTACTCCTCCTCCGCCTGCGTCTACGCCGCCGACAAGCAGACCGACGCCGCCGTCCTGCCGCTGCGCGAGGAGGACGCCTACCCCGCCATGCCCGAGGACGGCTACGGCTGGGAGAAGCTCTTCACCGAGCGGATGGCCCGGCACTTCCGCGAGGACTTCGGCCTGGCCACCCGCACCGGCCGCTACCACAACGTCTACGGCCCGTACGGCACCTGGGACGGCGGCCGGGAGAAGGCCCCCGCCGCCGCCTGCCGCAAGGTCGCCACCGCCGTCCTCACCGGCTCCGACGAGATCGAGATCTGGGGCGACGGCGAGCAGACCCGCAGCTTCACCTTCATCGACGACTGCGTCACCGGCACCCTGCGGCTCGCCCGCAGCGAGGTCACCGAGCCGCTCAACATCGGCTCCGACCAGCTGGTGACCGTCAACCAGCTGTACGCCCTGGTCGAGGAGATCGCCGGGGTGCGGCTGCGGCACCGCCACGTGCCCGGCCCGCTGGGCGTGCGCGGCCGCAACAGCGACAACACCCGGATCGTCAAGGAACTCGACTGGGCGCCCTCCGTCCCGCTGCTGACCGGCCTGGAGAAGACCTACCGCTGGGTGCACGACCAGGTCCGGGCCCGCCGCGACGGCCGCCCCCACCAGCGCTGATGGCCCTGCCGCGGGTCGACGTGCTCGGCGTGGGCATCAGCGCCGTCGATCCGGCCACCGCCCTCGCCGAGATCACTCGCCGGGTGGAGACCGGCGAGCGCGGCTACGTCTGCGTCACCGGTGTGCACGGGGTGATGGAGTCCCAGCGGGACACCGCGCTGCGCCGCATCCACAACGCCTCCGGCCTGACCGTCCCGGACGGCATGCCGATGGTGTGGGCCGGCCGGCGGGCCGGCGCCCCCGGCATGAGCCGGGTGCCCGGCCCCGCCCTGATGCTCGACGTCCTCGCCCGGGCCGCCGAACGCGGCTGGAGCTCCTACCTCTACGGCGCCGGGCCGGGCGTCCCGGAGCTGCTCGCCGAGCGGCTCCGGGCGCGGCTGCCCGGGCTGCGGATCGCCGGCACCCACTCGCCGCCGTTCCGTCCGCTCACCCCCGAGGAGGACGCCGAGGCCGTCCGGCGGATCAACGACAGCGGCGCCGACCTGGTCTGGGTGGGGCTGTCGACGCCCAAGCAGGAGCACTGGATGGCCGCGCACCGGCCGCTGCTCACCGCACCCGTGCTGCTCGGCGTCGGGGCCGCCTTCGACCTCCACGCCGGGCTGCAGAGGCCGGCCCCCGCGTGGATGCAGCGGCGCGGCCTGGAGTGGTCGTACCGGCTCGCCCGCGAACCCCGCCGCCTCTGGCGGCGCTACCTGCGCAACAACCCGGCGTACCTGGCGCGGATCGCGCTGCGGCCGCCCCGGATGAGAGGGACCGACTGACCGGTGGACACGCTGCGGGTCGCCCTGGTGCACAGCTTCTACGCCTCCGCGCAGCCCAGCGGCGAGAACGAGGCCGTCCGGGACCAGGCCCGGGCGCTGCGCGCCGCGGGCCACGAGGTCACGGTCGTCGCGGCGCACACCGACGAGGCGGCCCGCAGCCCGCTCCACCCGCTGCGGGCCGCCGCCACCGTAGCCACCGGCCGCGGTCGCTCCCCCGTCGCGGAACTGCGGGCCTTCGCCCCGGACGTGGTGCACGTCCACAACCTCTTCCCCAACTTCGGCCGCAGCTGGGTCCGCGACTGGCCGGGCCCGCTGGTGGCGACCCTGCACAACTACCGCCCGCTGTGCGCCGGTGCGGCGCTCTTCCGGGACGGGGCCACCTGCACCGCGTGCCCGGACGGCAGCCCCTTCGCCGGACTGCGGCACGGCTGCTACCGGGGTTCGCGGCTGGCCACCGCGCCGCTCGCCTGGGCCAACCGCCGCGGGCCGGACGGCGATCCGCTGCTGCGCCGGGCCGACCGGCTGGTGCTGCTCTCCGAATCGGGCCGGCGCACGTACGTACGGGCCGGCGTGGCCGCCGAACGCACCGCGCTGATCCCGAACTTCGTCGACGACCCGGTGCCCCGGCCGGCCGGCGGCACCGGGGGGCGGTGGGTCTTCGCCGGCCGGCTGACCCCCGAGAAGGGCGTGCTGGAGCTGCTGGAACGCTGGCCGGCCGACGAACCGCTGGACGTCGTGGGCGAGGGCGAACTCCTCGACCGGGCCCGGGCGGCGGCCCCGCCGCAGGTCCGCTTCCTCGGACGCCTGGACCGCACCGAGCTCCGCCGCCGGCTGCCCGGCTGGCGGGGCCTGGTCTTCCCCAGCCGCTGCCTGGAGGGCGCCCCGCTGGTGCAGGTCGAGGCGCTCGCCGCGGGGCTGCCGGTCCTCGCCTTCGAGGGCTCGTCCGTCGCCGAGACCGTCCGGGCCCGCGGCACCGGCACGGTCGTCCGCTGGGACGAGCCCCTCGGCCCCGTCCTCGCCGCCGCCGGGGCCCGCTTCCCGGCCCTGCGGACGCACTGCCGCCGGATTTTCGAGGACCACTTCACCGAGGCCACCTGGCTGCGGAGCGTGGAGGACCTGTACTGCGGCGTGCTGGCATCCCGGACAAACCGCTAGGGCTCGGGTGATGCACCGCTAGGGGCGCTGGGATCGCCGCGGAGCGCGTCAGTGCGCTCCGCGGCTGGTGATGACCGCGGGGATGGTCCGGAGCAGGATGCCGGCGTCGAGGCGCAGGGAGAGGTTCTCGACGTAGTGGAGGTCCAGCCGGAGCATCTCCTCCCACGGCAGGTTCGAGCGTCCCCGCACCTGCCACAGGCCGGTGAGGCCGGGCGGGACGAGCAGCCGGTCCCGGGCCCGTCCGGTGTAGTCGGAGTCCTCCAGCAGGAGCGGCCTCGGGCCCACGAGCGACATCTCGCCTCGGAGCACGTTGAAGAGCTGGGGCAGTTCGTCGAGCGAGAACCTGCGCAGGTGGCGGCCGATCCGGGTGACCCGCGGGTCGTCCCGCAGCTTGAACAGGTGGCCGTCGGTGTCGTTGCGCCCGGCGAGGGAGGCCCGCTCGGCGTGGGCGCCGAGGTGCATGGTGCGGAACTTCAGCATGCGGAAGGGCCTGCCGTGTCGGCCCGCGCGGACCTGGCGGAAGAGCACCGGGCCGGGGCAGGTCGCCTTGAGGAGCAGGACGACGGCCACCATGACCGGCAGGAACAGCATCAGGAGCGAGATGGCGCCGACGATGTCGATCACCCGTTTGACAGGGAGACGTCCGACCGATCGCCGACCGGACGGGCGGTGCGGGGCAGAGAGCGCCATGTGACACCCCTTTAGGCGTAAAAGATGTCAGATGTACGTGAACCGGAGCATTTCCGGCAATCACTCTCACACAAGACACGGCACCATGCGGGTGCGGCACGCATCCTTTTACTCCGGACGGAAGGGCGGCGGTCCGATGGGCACGGCGGCGCGAGTGGCAGGACGGGGCGATCCGGGCACCGGAGGGCCGATCTCCGAACAGGCCCCGGCTCGATGACCGGCGCGCCCGAGGACCCGTCGGCCGACGCCCCGTCACCCCGCCGCCGGCGGCGGGCGCTGCGGATCCTGGCCCTCGCGGTCGCCGCGGGTCTGGCCGCCGCGGTCGGCCTGGGCTGGTGGGCCTACGTGCAGCTGGACGGGAACCTCCGCACGGACACCGCGGCCGAGCGGGCCCTCGCGGAGCAGGCGGGTCTGCGGCCCAAGTCCTCGGGGAGGGCCGAGAACATCCTGGTGATGGGCTCCGACTACCGTCCCGAGCTGGGCAGTGCGCGCTCCGACACCGTCCTGCTGGTGCACCTGGCCGGGGACGGGAAGCGTCTCCAGGTCGTCAGCGTCCCGCGGGACATGATGGTGCCGATCCCGAGCTGTCCGCGGACCGGTGCGACCGCGAGCCGCGCCCAGTACGCGCAGTTCAACTGGGCCTTCGACCTCGGCGGGGCGGCCTGCACGATCCGCACCTTCGAGGACCTCACGGGCATCCGGGTCGACCACCACCTCGTCGTGGGCTTCGAGGGGTTCAGCCGGATCGTGGACGCGGTCGGCGGCGTCGAGGTGGACCTGCCGCGGGCCGAGCGGGACCCGAACGTGGGCCTCGACCTGTCCGCCGGGCCGCACCTGCTGCAGGGCACCGACGCGCTGGCCTACGTGAGGGCCCGCGAACACGTCGGCGACGGCAGCGACACCAACCGGATGTCCCGTCAACAGGCCTTCCTCGGGCAGCTGTCGGCGAAGCTGCGCAGCAGCGGGACGCTGTTCAACCCCGCGCGCCTCTACCCCGTCCTGGACGCGGTCACGTCCTCGATCACCGCCGATTCGGGGCTGGACTCGCTCGGCAAGCTCTACGACCTGGTGGCCCGGCTCCGCGCGGTGCCGGAGGGCCAGGTGGACTACCGGACCGTCCCCCGCAAGCCGTACGCGGCGGACCCGGACCGGGACGTGCCGGACGAGCCCGCCGCCTCCGAACTGTTCCGGTCGCTGCGGGAGGACCGTTCACCGCCGCCCGACCCGGCGAAGGGCTGAGCCGGTCTCAGGCGGGGCCGTGCCGCCGCCGGGCGCGGCGCAGCACGGCGCCCGTCACCAGGGCGCCCGCGCCGCGGGGGCGCAGCCACTGCTCGTCCCAGCGGTCCGAGGCGCCGAACGAGTCGTACTTGTAGGACTCGTTCCCGCGGAGGAAGTCGAAGGTGCGTGCGCCGTGGGCGGCGGCCGCGGCGATCGTCCGGTCGAGGAGGACGGTGCCGAGGCTGAGCCGGGCGTAGGCCGGGTCCCAGCCGCCGTTGTAGTAGGCGAAGGTGTCCTGCCAGAGGAAGCCGTAGACGGCGCCGACCGGGGTGCCCTCGCGTTCGGCGACCAGGGCGGCCGGTCCGCGGTCGGCGTCGGCGCGGTCCCGCAGGCGCAGGTGGAGCGGGCGGCGGTGCGGGCCGAGGGCGGTCACCGCCCCGCGGTGGTCCTGCCGGAGGCGGTGCAGGGCGAGCACGGCGTCGAGGAGTCCGGCGGTCATGTCCTGCGGTCCGACCCAGCGGAAGGCGATCCCGGCCTCGGCGAGCTGCCGCGCGCGGCGTCTCATGAGACGGCGGAAGCCCGTCGAGCCGACGACGGCGCCCTCGCCGATCTCCAGCCGGGGGCAGGTGGTCCTGGCGATCCGGCGGGTGCCGGCGGGCAGCAGGGCGGTGTCGTTCTCCGGGTCCATGGCGGGGAGCCAGAGGCTGCCGCGCCGGGTGCGGTCGCGCAGCCAGGTCCGGACCTCCTCGCGCCGGTGCGCGGCGACGGGGAACAGGCCGTGGTCCGCCCCGTCGGCATCCGCCCCCAGCAGGGTCCAGGCGGTCACGGGGAGGGGGATGCGCGGGTGGAGCCTGCACCTGGTGCGGGCGAGCGGCACCACCGCCTCGGGCCGGCCGTCCGGTCCCGTCCAGAGCGCGACCTCGGCCGCCGCGGCGGCGGCCGGGTCCATGGCCTCCCAGGTGCCGAGCACCCAGTCGGGCGTGGTGAAGTACGAGGAGCCGGGGGCGGCGGCGGCCAGCTCCCGCCAGCCCTGCTCGTACGGGGCGAGCGTCTCGGGGGTCCGGTGGATCCGGAGGCCGCCGGCCCGTGCGGGTGCCGTGCTCCGGGCGGTGGCCGGGCGGGTCACCGGCGCGCGTCCCGGAGCAGGTCGACGAGTCCGTCGGCGAAGCGGCGGCTCATCTCCTCGACGGTGTAGCGCGCCGCGTCCTTGCGGCACTCCGAGCGCATGGCGCCGAGCCCGGCCGGGCTGCCGAGGAGGCCGGCCACGGCGTCGGCGTACTGCTGCACGTCGTCCGGTGCGACGAGGGCGTTGCGGCCGTGCTCCAGGTACTCGAACTCGGGGGCGTGCCAGGGCCACGGGGTGGTGACGACGGGGGTCTCGAGCACGAAGGAGTCCACGGCGCACAGGCCGACCAGGCCGGGCATGAGCAACACGTCCGACACCGCCCCCAGCAGTGCCTTGCGGGTGCCGAACACCGGCCCCAGCGGCACGACGACCCGGCTGCGGGAGGCGGCGGCCTCCACCAGCTCCTTCTGCTCGCCCGTCCCGGCGACCAGCAGCCGGAAGCCGGGCAGCCGCTCGGCGACGGCCTCGGCGGCCGCGACGAGGAAGGGGATGCGCTTGCTGGAGCTCAGCGCGCCGACGAACAGCCCGGTGCGGCCCGCGGTGAGGCCGTGCTCGGCGCGCAGGGCGACCAGCTGGTCCTCCGTCACCCGGCGGTAGGCCTCGCCGAGCGCCGTGGTGTCGACGGCGTTCTGCACCACCGTCACCCGCTGCCGGGGGAAGCCGTGGTCGGTCACCGCGCGCGAGCCGCCGTCGGTGTAGGAGAAGAACCAGCGGGCCCGCCGGGTGAGGGCGAACTTCAGCGACTGCTCCAGCCGTGACTGCGGGCCGGTGTAGGTGCGGCCGTGGTCCCACATGGCGACGGCCGGCCCGCGGCCGGTCAGCTGCCGCAGCAGCAGCGGGTACAGCTCCAGGTTGCGCAGCGACTGGTCCACCACCAGCACGTCGGAGGTGCGGGCCAGGGAGCCGAGGCGCTTGTGGACCAGCGGGCGGCCCGCGACCCACAGGCTGGACTGTCGCAGCCGCACCGCGCCGGCCATGTCGACGACGTCCTGTCGCGCCCGCTGGTCCCGGCTGTAGGGCTGCCCGTGCGCGACGACGAGGGACACTCCGCGCGCGTCGAGGTCCGCTTCGAGCTGCCGGTAGAAGGAGCGGCGGAACTCGGAGAGGAACGGCACGACCAGGGCCACCCGTGGGCGGCCGGCCGGGTGGCGTGTCGCCGGAGACTTTCTTTCCATGATGGATAAATTGCCACAAACACGCCGTAACGGGACGTCAGAGACCCGTCACTGGGGCGGGAAAGACACATTAGGAGCAGTCATGCAGCACACGGCGCTGACCCGGCGGATCGCTGCCAGCCCACTGGCCCCGTTGGCCACCTTCCCGATCCGGCTGGCGGCCGCCGCCCGCCACAACGCCCACGCCGTGAAGCAGACCGCGTCCTGGCTCGTCCGCTCGCGCGAGCACGTCCACTACACCTACGACCTCGAACCCCTCAACCTGGAGCACCTGTCCTGGTTCGTCGCCACGTCGACCGGCACCCCGGTGGACGAGATCCGCGGCTACCTGGCCGAGGTGCAGCAGGACGAGCAGCTGCGCCGCCTCGTCGCCGCCGGCCTGGCGAGGAGCGAGCGGAACGCCACCACCGACCCGGTGGTCCGCTACGGCCGCCGGATCGGCTGGTACGCCTTCGTCCGGGCGCTCCGTCCCGGGTTCGTGGTCGAGACCGGCACCAACCGGGGCCTGGGCAGCGCGGTGATCGCGGCCGCGCTGCTGAGGAACGGCGGCGGCCGGCTGGCCACCGTGGACGTCGACGACCGTGCCGGCGAGCTGATCGTGCCCCCGTACGACAAGGTGGTCGACCACGTGATCGGCGACTCGCTGGAGTTCCTCGCCGGTCCGGTCGCCCGGCAGCAGCCGATCGACCTGCTGTTCGTCGACACCGGCTGGACGCCGGAGCACGAGCGGGCCGAACTCGCCGCCGCGACGCCGCTGCTGTCCCCCCGGGCCGTGGTGCTGGCGACGAAGACGTACTGCTGGAGCGAGCTGCCCCGCTGGGCCGAGGACAACCGCCGGGAGTTCCTGCACTTCAGCGAGAAGCCGCGTGACCACTGGTACCGGGGCGTCGGCATCGGGGCCTCGTTCCCGGCGCTGGTCCGCGCGTGAACCCGGCGGTCCGGGCCCGGCTCGTCGGCTGGTACCTGCGCTGGGACTCCTGGCAGGGCGCCGACCGGGCACTGCGGCGCTCGCCCGTCCAGGCCTGGTTCCGCCGCCGCTCGGCCGGCCGGCTCGCCGTCCTCGGCTACCACGGGGTCGAGGACGCGGCGGCGTTCGAGGCCCATCTCGACCTGCTGCAGCGCCGCTTCGTGCCCGTCTCGCTGGAGCAGGTCGAGGCGGCGGTGCACGGCGGCCGGCCGCTGCCGCCGCGCAGCGTGCTGGTGACCTTCGACGACGGCGACCACAGCGTGCACAGCCGGGGCCTGCCGCTGCTGGCCGCCCGCGGCATCCCGGCGGTGTGCTTCGTCATCCCCGGGCTGGTCGGCACCGACACGCCGTTCTGGTGGGAGGAGGCCGAGCACCTCGTCCGCCACGGAGCCCGCACCGACCGCCTCCCGCCGGCCGCGCCGGAGGCCGCCGCCCACACGCTGAAGCTGCTCCCGGAGGGCGACCGCCGGCTCGCCATGGCCGACCTGCGGGCCACCGCCGCCGTGCCCGCGCCGCGCCGGCGCCAGCTCAGCCGCGGCGAGCTGCGGGAGCTGGAGGCGGCCGGCGTCGTCATCGGCAACCACACCCTGACCCACCCCTGCCTGGACCGCTGCGACGACGGGCAGGTCCGCACGGAGGTGCTGGAGGCGCACCGGCGGCTGACCGACCTGCTCGGCCGCCCGCCCGCCGCCTTCGCCTACCCCAACGGCAACACCGACGAGCGGGTGCACCGGATCCTCCAGCGGGCGGGCTACCGCACCGGGTTCCTCTACAACCACCGGCTGGCGGACCCGTCGGTCCTGCACCCGCTGCGGATCGACCGCCTGGTGGTCTCCACCCGCACCAGTACGGACCGGCTGGAGACCATCCTCTCCGGGTTCCATCCCGCCCTGTTCCGGGCGGGGCGGGTGGTGGCGCGCGCCGCCGCCCGGGCGGGTCAGTCGCTCGGCGCCAGGCCCTGACCGGCCGTCAGCAGGCCGACGGCCCGGCGCACGGCCCGGTCGATCCGGGCGGCGCACGACCGCAGCTCCTCCGCCGGACGGCCGTCCGGGTCCGGAACGTCCTCGGCCCCCGCCGCGACCGGCGGAGTGCGGCCCCGTGCCGCGGCGGCCAGCGCCACCGCGGTGCGGGGGCCGTCCGCCACCCCCTGCCCGGTCGCCGCGTCGGCGAGCCGGACGAACTCCTCCAGCGCGAAGCAGCGCCGCAGCGCCGCGGGGTGGAGGCGCACCGCCGCGTCCCGGTGCTCCTGGGCGAGTCCGAGGACCAGGTCCGCCGAGGCGACGAGGGCCGCGGTCAGCCGCCTGGTCGCGAACGTGCCGGGCGTGCCGCCCAGGTCCTCCAGTGCGGCGGCGGTCCGCGGCGGCATCGGCAGCCCGGGGCGCGCCAGCGTCCCGGCGCTGGCGACGCCGATGCCGCCGCCGGACGGGCCCGTGTGCGCGGCGAACAGCCGCTCCCCGAGCGGGGAGCGGTAGAGGTTGCCGGTGCAGACGAACAGCACCTCGAAGCGGGTCACTTGGCGGCCCGGACGGCGTCGGCCGGGGCGCCCTCGCCGAGCTTCCTGGGCGCCACCAGCAGGTCGCCCGCGGCGGCCTCGCCGTACCCGTATCCGTATCCGTAGCCCTCGCTCTGCAGCTTGGCCATGCTGAGGACGCCGCCGAGGACGGGGGCACCCACCGAACGCAGCGAGTCGACGGCCGCCTGCACCCGCTCGCCCGGCGTGCGCCCCGCCCGCACGACGAAGACCGCGCCGTCGACGGCGTGGGCCAGTCCGAGCGTGTCGGCGACGGGCAGCAGGGGGGCGCTGTCGACGACGACGGTGTCGAAGTCCCGGGCGAGATCGGCGAGGACGAGCCCCATCCGGTCGGAGGCGAGGAGTTCCGCCGGGTTGGGCGGGACGGGCCCCGAGGTGAGCACCCTCAGGTTGCCGTCGCCCCACTCCTGCAGCACCTCGTCGACGGCGGCCTGGCCGATCAGCACGCTGGTCAGGCCGGCGTCCCGGACGAGCCCGAAGGTCTTGGCGACGCACGGGTTGCGCAGGTCGGCGTCGACCAGGCAGATCCGGCCGCCGGTCTCGCAGAGGGAGAGCGCGAGGTTGGCGGCGGTGTTGGTCTTGCCCTCGCCCGGCAGCGGGCTGGTCACCATGATCACTCGGGGCCTGCGGTCGACCTGGGCGAACTGCAGGTTCGTCCGCACCAGCCGGAAGGCCTCGGCGCGCGCGCTGTGCGCGGCCGGGCCGACGGCGAGCGGGCTGTCCGGCGCGCCCTTGTCGAAGGGCACCGACCCGAGCACCGGCAGCCCGGTGGCGGTGCCGAGCGCGTGGGCGGTGCGCAGCGTGGTGTCGAGGGTCTCCCGCAGCAGGGCGAGGCCGACGCCGGAGAGCAGCCCGGCGAGCAGCCCGGCCGCGGCGTTGAGCAGGGGCTTCGGGGAGACGGGCGCGCCGGGCGCCTCGGCGGTGCGGGTGATGCCGATGTGGACGGGGGCGGTGCCCTGCCCGGGCGGCGTCTCCAGGCTGACGATCTGTCGGCCGGCCTCCTCGGCCACGCCGTTGGCGATCCGCGCCGCCCGTTCCGGGTCGGTGTCGGAGACGGTGATGTCGATCAGCACGGTGTTCAGCTTGGCGGAGGCGGAGATGTGGCCCGCCAGCTCCTGCGGGGTCGTCTTCAGCCGCAGCCGGTCGACGACGGGGCCGGCGATGCGGGGGCTGGAGATGATGTCGGCGTAGGACTGGACGCGCGCCTGGGAGAAGGCGCTGCCCTGGTTGAGTTCGGCGATGTCTCCGCTCGCGCGGGTGGAGACGAAGATCTGACCGGTCGCCAGGTACTGCGGCGTGGAGGCGGCCGTCACGGCGAGCCCCGCGCCGAGTCCGGCCAGCGCCAAGAGCGTGACGGACAGCCAGCGCCGCGCCATGGCCCTGAAAAATCCACGCAGATCCAACGTGCACCCCTTCGGGTTGTTCCGGTCGCGGCATCCGGGGCGGCCCGGACTCGACACCGGGGCATGAGATATCCCCTTAGGGAGCTTAAACACGTTTGACCACATTTCGGGTCAGCCGCTCTCACCCCGCCGAGGAGTGTCTGTGCGCCACAGCGCCATCACCGTGGCCCCCCGCCTGGCAGCGGTCGCCGTGTGGGCGGTCGGCCTGGGCCCGGCGTTCTTCGCCGTCGTACTGTCTCCGCGCGGCCCAGCGGACTCCGGCGCCCCCGCGGGCTGGGGCCTGCCGACCGCCCAGGAGGGCCCGGCCGCCTGGCAGTTGCAGATGGGCATGGGCTACCTGCTGGCCACCGTGGCACTGCTGGTCGGCGTGCTGCTGTTCGCCCTGGCCGGGCCCCGCCGGCCGGCCGGGCCGGTCGGTGCGGCCGTGGCCGCGGCGGCGCTCGGCATGTACGCCGGCCCGGTGCTCTCCGCCCTGGTCGGAGGGCACGGCGGCGCGGGCGACTGGCGGCTGTACCTCGCCCCGCTGACCGTCGCGGCCCTGTACGCGGCGCCGCGGATCCGGCCGGCCGCGATGATGCGCCGGGTGCGGGCGATGCTGCGGGTCTACACCTGGGGCAGCCTGTGCGCGCTGGCCGTCGCGCCCGGCTGGGCACTGGCCGCCAGCCCCATCGTCAACTTCCGGCTGCCCGGCCTCGGCTCCTCCCGCCTGGTCGGTGTCACCACCCACCCGATCCTGCTGGGCGTCATCGCCTCGGTCGCACTCGCCGTGGAGCTGACGCCGCTGTACCGGAGCCGGCGCTGGCCGCTGCACGCCGGCGCGGCCGCGGCCGTCCTGGTCCTGGCCCAGTCCCGGACGGCGTGGCTGGCGGCGCCCCTGGGCCTGCTCCTGCTGTACCGGCGCGGCGGGCAGCACCGCGTCCACCCGCTGCTGCGCCGGCTGCTGGTCCTCGGCATCGCGGCCTGCGGGGCCGTCCTCGTGCCGGCCCTGGTGGCGGGGGCCGGCCAGGTGCTGTCGGACCGCGAGGTCAGCACGCTGCACGGGCGCACGGCGGTCTGGGACATGGCGATGAACGCGTTCCGCTCGGACGTGCTGCTCGGCTACGGCCCGACGCTGTTCACCGACCGCTCCTCCCCCGTCCAGGCCGTCTACTCCCACGCCCACAGCCAGCTGCACCAGACGCTCGCCACGTCCGGTCTGGTCGGCGCGGCCGGCCTGCTGCTGTTCGCGGCGGCCGTCGTGGTGGCGGCCGCCCGCGGCGCGGCGGCCGGTGCCGGGCTGCCCTGGGCGCTGACGGCCATCACCGTGGCCACCTGTGTGACCGAGGCGCCGCTGCGCGGCGTCGATTTCAGCCCGTTCCTGCTGCTGGTCCTCGTGCTCGTCTCCGTACTGCTCGCGTGGTCCCCTGGCGCACCCGCGGCCCTGCCAGGCCGGCGGCTGCCCGGCCCGGCGGCGGGGGCCACCGACGGCGCCCCGCCGCCGGGCGGCGCCGCACCGGACCGTCCCCGACACTCGCCGGCCGTGCTGCGCCAATCAACCGATGCCCCGCCGGCTCCTGCGAAGCTGGCGCGATGACCCTGCTGCACCGCGCACGGAGTGCGGTCCGACGACTGGGCCTCGACGTCGCCCGCTACCCCGACGAGTGCCCCGACCACCAGGTGGCCCGCCTGCTGGACCACCACCGCGTGGACGTCGTCCTCGACGTCGGCGCGCACACCGGGCACTACGCGTCCCAGCTGCGCGTCTGCGGCTACCGGGGGCGGATCACCTCCTTCGAGCCCGTCGGCGAGCTGCACCGGCAGCTGCTCCGCCGGGCGGCCGGCGATCCCCGGTGGCACACCGTGCGCGGTGCGCTCGGCGACCGGCCGGGCACCGCGGTGATCAACGTCGCGGGCAACGCCGGCGCGAGCAGCTCGCTGCTGCCGATGCTGGACCTGCACACCGAGGCCTCGCCCGGCAGCGCGTACGTCCGGACGGAGGAGGTCCGGGTGGAGCGCCTCGACGCACTGTGGCCGGGTCTCGTGGCCGAGGGGGAGCGGGCCTTCCTCAAGCTGGACGTCCAGGGCTTCGAACGGCAGGTGCTGGACGGCGCCGGGGAGCGCGTCGCCGACTGCGCGGGGCTGCAGCTGGAGATGTCCCTGGTGCCGCTGTACGACGGGGGGATGCTCCACCGGGAGGCCCTGGACTGGGCCCAGGAGCGGGGGTTCACCCTGATGCACCTCCTGCCGGGGTTCACCGACGGCAGGACGGGCCGGATGTACCAGTGCGACGCGGTGCTGTTCCGCGAATAGCGCGACGCCTCGGAGTGTCGGGGGGACGCGGGA
The DNA here is from genome assembly GCF_040683455.1 of Kitasatospora sp. NPDC093679. Lineage (NCBI taxonomy): Bacteria > Bacillati > Actinomycetota > Actinomycetes > Kitasatosporales > Streptomycetaceae > Kitasatospora > Kitasatospora sp. NPDC093679. The sequence continues at coordinate 25,822 of NZ_JBFBDW010000002.1, read as the reverse complement.
CCACCCGGTGGACCATGTTCGTCCTGTGGAACCACTCCGTATCGCGGTGCTGATGACCTGCCACAACCGCGCCCCGAAGACCCTGGCCGCGCTCGCCTCGCTGCGGAACCAGCGCGGCCTGCCCGAGGGCACGGTGCTGTCCGTCCACCTCGTGGACGCGGGCAGCACCGACGGCACCGCCCGGGCGGTCGCGGAGCACTTCCCCGAGGTCGAGGTGGTGACGGTCGGCCAGGACGTCTTCTGGGGCGAGGGCATGCGCACCGCCAGCCGGCGCAGCAGACGCGGCGGGCTGCCCGCCTGGGACCACCAGCTGTGGCTCAACGACGACGTGCGGCTCACCGCTGACGCGCTCGCCGACCTGCTCGCCACCGCGGAGCGGACCGGCGGCGGGGCCGTCGTCGTGGGCGCGCTGCACTCCTCGGACGGCGCCCGCACCACCTACTCGGGCCGGCGGCGGACGCTCCCCCGGTGGCACCCGCGCTCGCACGCCTTCGTGCTCGTCGACCCCACCGGCGCGCCCGAGCCCTGCGACACCTGCAACGGGAACGTCGTGCTCGTCCCCCGCCGCGTCCGCGACCGGCTCGGCGACATCGACCGCAGGTTCCGGCACTCGATGGGCGACTTCGACTACGGCCTCCGCGCCCGGCGGGCCGGGATCCCCCTCTACGTCACCCCGGGGTACGTCGGCGCCTGCGACACCAACCCGCCGCTGAGCGGCTCCCGGGAGCCCGGCATCGGGGTGCGCGAGGCGCTGCGGCGGCTGGTGTCGCAGCGCGAGCTGCCGCCGCGGCAGTGGTGGGCGTTCTGCCACCGGCACCTGTGGCCGTGGGCGCCCCTGCTGATGGTCGCGCCCTACGCGCGGACGACGCTGGCCGCGGCCCTGGACCGCGCCCGGCGGGCCTGACGTGTTCTCCGCCCAGGACGCGCTGCTGGCGGCGGCGGCCCTCACCACGGCCGTCGCCGTGGTGCTGCTCTTCGTCCGTTCCGCCGCGATCGGCGTCTGCGCCATGGCCGGCGGCCAGGCCTGGCTGGTGCTGGCACGGGGTCAGGTGCCGGTGCTGGGCGCCGGGATCAGCCTCTACCCGCTGGACCTGCTGACGGTGTGCGCCGGGATCGCCGCCGTCGTCTCCGTGGTGCGCCGCCCGATCAGGCCGACCCCGGGCCACGCCGCCCTCGCGGTGCTGGGCCTGCTGGTGGCGGTGTCCGTCGTCACCGGCATGGCGGCGTACGGCGTCCAGGGGGCCGGGAACGAGGCCCGGGTGTACTTCCTGCACGCACTCGGGGCGATCTGCTACACCGCCACGGCCAGGACCGGGAAGCCGCTCGACCGGCTGGTCGTCCGGCTCTGGACGGTGCTGGCCTGCGTCTACTGCCTGGCCGCGGCGTACTGGTGGAGCCGGCTGGGGATCGGCAGCAACTCCACCTCCGTCCTGGTCGACGGCCGGATGATCAACTCCCGTCCCGTGGACGCCGCGTCGGCCCTGGTGATCGCCCAGGCGGCCGTCATGCTGCTGTGCGATCCGTTCGGCTCGTCCGGAGGCCGGCTGCTGGCCGGACTGCTGCTGCCGGTCGTGGTGCTGCTGCAGCACCGCACGGTGTGGGCCGCCGCGATCGTGATGGTCGCCGGATGGCTGCTCCTGCGCCCCGTGGGGCCGGGCCGCAAGGCCGCCGGGGTCACCGTGGCGGTGCTGCTCGCCGCAACGGCCCTGCTCGTGTTCTCGCTCCCCTCCGACACCGGCCTGACCCGCAACCTCGCCTCGTCGGCCAGCAACGAGGACACCCTGGAGTGGCGCATCGACAGCTCGCACCTGCTCGTCGGCCGGCTGAACGGCGTGCACGACTGGCTCTTCGGCCTCCCCTTCGGCTCCGGGTTCGACCGGATGCTCTACGGGCACGTCGTCGAGAGCCAGCCGCACGACTTCTACCTGCACCTGCTCCTTCGGGTCGGCCTGCTGGGGCTCTGCGCCGCCGTCTGGCTCGTCGTCTCCGTGCTGCGGCGCACCCCGCCCCGCTCCCCGATGGGGCTGGCGATGTGGCTGTCCGTCACCGGCATGGCCTGCTTCTGCCTGGCGTACGCGATGCCCTTCGAGCAGAGCCTGCTGATCGGCCTGCTCCTGCGGGGGCCGGCGGCGCCGCGCACCGTCCACCGGCCGGCCCCCGCAGAACCGTCCCTGCGCCTGGGGGCTGCCGCATGAGCACCGTCCGGACCGCTCCCGAGCCCCGCAGCGCGCTCGCCGCCCTCGTCTGGAACTACGGCGGCGCCGCCGCCAACACCGTCCTCCAGATCGGCTACACGGCCTTCACCGCGCGCACCGTGGCGAGCAGCGCCTACGGCGTGCAGGCCACCGCACTGGCCGTGCTCCAGGTGCTGACCCTGTTCTCCAACGCCGGCCTCGCCACCTACCTGCTGCGCAGCGAGGACCTGACCCGCCAGGTGCTGCGCACCGCCCGGCGGATCTCCGCCGTCACCGGGGCGCTGAGCTGCCTGGCCGTGCAGGCCGCCGCCGCGCCCTGCGCCGCGCTGTGGCACCTCCCGCTGATGGAGCCCCTGCTGCGCATCCTGGGGCTGCAGTTCCTCGTCCTGCCGTCCACGGCGGTCGCCACCGCGGCGCTGCGCCGGTGCGGGCTGGCCCGGGCGTCCGTGGCGGCCGACCTCGGCGGCCAGCTGGGCGGGATGCTCACCGGTGCGCTGCTGCTCGCCCTCGGCTGGAACCCGTACGGGATGGCCGCGGCGTTCCCGGCGGCCTCCGCCTGCACACTGCTCGTCGCCACCGTCCGGCTGGCCCGGTCCGACCTCCCGGACGGGCCGGACGTGCCGGCCCGGTCGATGATCGGGCTCTCCGGCACGTTCACCGGCTACGGTCTGGTGCAGACGGCCGCCCTGCAGTCCCCGCTGTGGCTGACCGCCCGGCTGCTCGGACCCGCCGCGGCCGGCCAGTTCTCCCGGGCGTCGCTGACCGTCGCGATCCCGCTGAACCTGCTGTGCCAGAGCCTGCACCACGCGGCGACGCCGGTGCTGGCCCGCGCCCACGGCCAGGGGCTGCCGCTGGCGCCGAAGGTCCGGGACATGCTCAGCGCCGCGTCCGGCCTGGCGTTCATCCCGTTCGGTGCCGCGGCCGGCCTCGGCCCCTCCGCCCTCGCACTGCTCCTGGGCCCCGGCTGGGAGAGCGCCTGCGGCCTGGTGCCGCTGCTGGCCCTGAACGCCGCCCTCTACTTCCTGTGCTCCATCGGCTACGCCGTCGACGAGGTCCGCAAGGCGCTGCGGGGGCTGCTGGTCGTCCAGACCGCCGTCGCCCTGTCGGTGCTCCTCTCCGTCGGCGCCGCCACCTCGCTGCGGAACCTCGCGCTCGTCCCCGCCGCGATGGCGGTCGGTCCCGCCGTCGGGCACGCCCTCCAACTGGCCGGGTGGCACCGCGCGGGCCTGGTCGAGGTGCCGGCCGTGCTGCGCGCCCACCTGGTCCACGCGGTGATCGGCGGTTCCTTCTTCCTCGCCGCTCACACCGGCGCGCAGTACGGCCGCAGCGCGGCGTCCTCGACCGCCCTCGGGCTGCTCGCCCTGCTGCCCGTCGCCGCGTTCTGGCTCCTGGTGCGCCGGAACGTGCCCGTCTTCGCCATGGCCGCCTCGCACGGCCTGCTCCCCCGACCCGCCCGAACCGGCCGCCCCTGAGGACCGCCCATGCACATCGGGTTCACCGGACCGATCTCGCTCGCCCCGCTCGCCGGCCGCCTCGGCTGCACGCCGCCCGCCACCTACGCCGTGCCCTACACCGGTCAGCTGGTGGACACCTGGCTGGGCCAGGGGCACCGCGTCACCGTGTACGCGCTCGGCTGGACGGAGCGGCGCTGGGTCCGCACCGCCGGCCCGCTGACCGTCGTCGTGCTGCCCACCCGGGCGCACGCCCGGCACTACCTGCGGGACTTCTTCCGCGTCGAGCGGGAGGCCCTCGTCCGCGAGATGCACGCCCGGCCGGCCGACGTGATCAGCGCCCACTGGACGTACGAGTTCGCCCTCGCCGCGGCGCGCAGCGGGCTGCCCGCCTTCGTCACCGCCCACGACGCGCCGCTGAGGTGCGCCTGGGAGGAGGGCCTCAGTCCGTACCGCTGGCTGCGCAACTCCCTCGCGCTGCCCGCCGTCCACCGGGCCACCGCGCTCAGCGGCGTCAGCCCGTACACCGCCCGGCACCTGACGACCGTCCTGCGGGCGCCCGTCCCCGTGCAGGTCATCCCGAACGGCGTACGGCTCGCCGGGATGCCGAGCGCGCCGCCGCCCGCGGCGACCGCCGCGCCGGTCTTCGCCACCGTCCTCAACGGCTGGGGGCCGCTCAAGAACGGCCGGGCCGCGCTGCGCGCCTTCGGCCTGGCCAGGCGCAGCCTCCCCGCGGCCCGGCTGCTGATGTTCGGCGACGGGTTCCGCCCGGACGGCGCGGCCGCCCGGTGGGCCGCGGCCCACGGGCTCGCACGGGGCGTGGAGTTCGCCGGCCCGACGGGCCACCGCGAGCTGCTGGAGCGCCTCGCCGCGGAGGCGACCGCCCTGGTCCACCCCTCACGGCTGGAGGCGTGCCCGATGATCCTGCTGGAGGCGATGGCCGTGGGCGTGCCCGTCCTCGGCGGACGCCGCAGCGGCGCGGTGCCCTGGGTCCTCGCCGAAGGGGGCGCCGGCGTCCTCGTCGACGTCGACGCACCCCGGGAGATCGCGGACGCCATGGTCGGCCTCGGCCGCGACACCGCCCTGCGGGCCCGGCTGGCCGCCGCGGGCCGCGACCGGGTGCGCGGGCACTTCGACCTCGACGCGGTCGCCGACACCTACACCCGCTGGTTCCGGACGGCCGCCTGAGGCCCCGGGCCGGGGTGCCACGGCTCCCCGGCCCGGCCGGTCGGGACGGGCACTACGCCCGGGCCACCAGCGACTTGGGCAGGCCGGCGAAGCGCTCGAACCAGAGGTGCGAGTCGGGGAAGTACCCGCGCATCTCGGTGGCGGACAGCAGCTCGACCTCGGCGACGTCCGCCACCGCCCGGGCCGGGCCGTCGGACCGGATGTGCCCGTGCGGCCAGTGCCGGGAGACCGCGACCCTGGCCCGGAAGGGCAGGAACTGCATGCCGGGGAAGACCCAGTGCGGTTCGATCGGGAAGTAGCGGTACGGGGTCTGCACCCAGTGGTGCGTCGCGCCGGTGTGCACGGTCTCGGCGAACCGCTGCCGCCGGCTGTGCCCGCCGACGTGCTCCACCAGGGAGTTCGAGTACACCAGGTCGAAGCGCTCGGCCGCGAGGGACGGCGGCAGGTCGCAGGCGTCGGCGACCACGGCCGTCAGTCCCGGCTCGTCGTGCCGTGCGGTGGCGGGGTCCAGATTGACCGTCACCACGTGGGCGGGGCGCCGCGGTGCGGCACGCCAGGAGCCGGGGGTGCCGCCGAGGTCGAGGACGCGCATCTCGGCGAGGTCGGGGAAGCAGCGCAGCAGTTCCGTCCAGCGGCGGGCCCGCGCCGCGTGCGCGAGCGAGCCTGGCCTGTCCGGGTCGGCGATCGTCGTCTTCAGCATCCCGGTCTCCGCTGTCCGTTCCTCGGTGGCCCCGCCGAGTCTGGCGCGCCGCACCGGGGCCACCGCCCCATTGCGCCGTCCGTGGCATGTCCGCCGGTCCCCGGCCCGGCCGGCCGCCGCCGGCTCCCGCGCCGCCCTACAGTGCGCGCATGAGGACAGACGAGTTCGCGGAACGCTACCTCTCCGGCCTCGAGTTGTGGGGGGACGACTTCGGCCCCGCCCAGGTCGAGGAGTGGTTCGCCGACGAACGCGAGGCGTACGCGGACCTCGGCGCGGCGTCCTCCGACTCCGAGGCGTACGGCTACGGCGGGTTCAACCGCCAGTACGGCTTCCGGCACCTGCCCGACCGCCGCTTCCCCCGGGCGCTCGGGGTCGGCAGCGCCTTCGGCGGGGAGTTCCTCCCCGTCCTGGACCGGATCGACGACATCACGATCCTGGAGCCCTCCGCGCACCTGCGGTCGGCGGCGCTGCGGTCGACGCCGGTGCGGTACGAGGACCCGGTGCCGTCGGGTGACATGCCGTTCGGCGACCGGAGCTTCGACCTGGTCCTGTGCTTCGGCGTGCTGCACCACATCCCCAACGTGTCCAAGGTCGTCCGGGAGATCGGCCGGGTGACGGCCCCCGGCGGGTGGGTGCTGCTCTGCGAGCCCGTCGTCTCCATGGGGGACTGGCGCTCGGCCGACCGCCCCGGACTGACCCGGCGCGAACGCGGCATCCCGCGCCACCTGCTGGAGCGGGCCGTCCGCGACGCCGGGCTGTCGATCCGGTCGAGCCTCTTCTGCGCGGCCACCCCGACCTCCCGGATCGGCCGGCTGCTCCGCTGCAACATGTACGCCAACCGGATCGGCGCGGTCGTCGACCGGGCGCTCGCCCTCGCCACCGCCTGGAACTACCGGTACCACCCGACGTCGGCCTGGCAGAAGCTCCGCCCGTCGTCCGTCTTCATCGTGGCGCAGCGGCCGGGATGACGTCCCGGCGCCGCGTTCCTCCCGGTTCGCGCGGTTCCGCCGGCGCCCGTCGGACCGGCGGCCGGACCGGCCGGCTGACCGGCCGTCACGCCCGTGACCGCCCGGCGGCGCCGCCCGGCGCGGCCGTGGCAGGAGGGGCGCCGGAGTCCCGCCGGGGCCCGTCCCGGCAGGCCGCGAAGGGTCCTGCGCTCAGAGCCCGCCGCCGGAGTGGGTAGGCTGGCCCCCGTCCCTGCCGTCCGACGGTCCCGCACGACCGGGGCGGCGCCGCAGCAAGGAGGAACCACTGAGCATGCAAGGCACCGGTCCGGAAGCCGCACGCGACGCCTCGCTGCCCGCCCGCGCCAAGATCGCCGTGACGGCCGGCAAGATGGCCGCCGCCCTCTCGCAGAAGGCCGGGCGCGGCAGTGGTTCGGTGATCGGCGGCAAGATCGCGCTCAAGCTCGACCCCGATCTGCTGGCCACCCTGTCCGAGCACCTCGACGTGGTGCTGGTCAGCGCGACCAACGGCAAGACCACGACCACCCGGCTGATCGCCGAGGCGCTGCGCGCCGCGGGCCCGGTGGTCTCCAACGCCCTGGGCGCCAACATGCCGGCCGGCATCACCGCCGCGCTGGCCGGCGGCTCGGACGCGCGCTTCGGCGTGATCGAGGTGGACGAGAAGTACCTCGCGACGGTCGCCCGGGACACCCGGCCCAAGGCCATAGCGCTGCTGAACCTCTCCCGCGACCAGCTGGACCGCGCCGCCGAGACCCGCATGATGGCGGAGAAGTGGCGCGAGGGCCTCAAGGACTCGGACGCGGTGATCATCGCCAACGCCGACGACCCGCTGGTGACCTGGGCCGCCTCGTCCTGCAAGAAGGTGGTCTGGGTGGCCGCCGGGCAGGCGTGGAAGGAGGACGCCTGGTCCTGCCCGTCCTGCGGCGGCGTGATGCAGCGCCCCGGCGAGGACTGGTTCTGCTCGCAGTGCGGCTTCCGCCGCCCGAACCCGCACTGGGCGCTGCAGGGCACCCACGTCATCGACCCGCACCGCGGTGCCTGGCCGATCCAGCTGCAGCTGCCCGGCCGCGCCAACCTGGCGAACGCCACCAGCTCGGCGGCGGTCGCGGCGGTCTTCGGCGTCGCCCCGCAGGTCGCGCTGCAGCGGATGCAGACGGTCGCCGCGGTCGCCGGCCGCTACGACGTGGTGCAGTACCAGGGCCGCGACGTGCGCCTGCTGCTGGCGAAGAACCCGGCCGGCTGGCTGGAGACCTTCACGCTGATCGACCAGCCGCCGGCGCCGGTGGTGCTGTCGGTGAACGCGCTGGACGCGGACGGCACCGACACCTCCTGGCTGTGGGACGTCGACTACGAGCGCCTGGCCGGCCACCCGATCTTCGTGATGGGCCAGCGCAAGCTGGACCTGGCGGTCCGGCTGGAGGTCGCCGGGCTGCAGTTCCAGGTGGTGGACACCCTGGAGCAGGCCGTCCGGCTGGCGCCGCCCGGCCGGATCGAGGCGATCGCCAACTACACCGCCTTCCAGCAGCTGCGCAAGGCGGTGGCGGTCTGATGTCGTACCCCGCCGACCCGCAGTTCCAGCAGCCTCAGCAGCAGCAGCAGTACGGAAGGCCTTCGAGGATGAACGAGAGCAGCCTGCGCCTCGTCTGGGTGTACCCGGACCTGCTCAGCACGTACGGCGACCGCGGCAACGCGCTGGTCGTCGAGCGGCGGGCGCGGCAGCGCGGCCTCGGGGTGACCCGGATCGACGTGCGCTCCGACCAGGCGGTGCCGACCAGCGGCGACATCTACCTGATCGGCGGCGGCGAGGACCGTCCGCAGCGGCTCGCCGCGGAACGGCTGCGCAACGACGGCGGGCTGGTCCGCGCCGCCGAGAACGGTGCGATCATCTTCTCGGTCTGCGCCGGCTACCAGATCCTCGGCCGCGAGTTCATCAACGACCTCGGCGAGCGCGAGCCGGGCCTCGGCCTGCTCGACGTGTGGACGACCCGCGGCGAGGGCTCCCGCTGCGTCGGCGACGTGCTCGCCGACGTCGACCCGGCGCTCGGCCTGCCGCAGCTCACCGGCTTCGAGAACCACCAGGGCGTCACCCACCTCGGCGAGGGCGTCAAGCCCCTGGCGAACGTGCGGACGGGCCGCGGCAACGGCACCGGCGACGGCACCGAGGGCGCGTACCGCGACACCGTGTTCGGCACCTACCTGCACGGCCCGGTGATGGCCCGCAACCCCGCCGTCGCCGACATGCTGCTCAAGCTGGCGCTGGACGTCAGCGCGCTGCCGCCGGCCGACACGACCTGGTACGACGCGCTGCGCGCGGAGCGCATCGCGGCCACCAGCCAGCCCGCCTGATTCCGACGAAGGGTGTCCGGTTGACCGCATTGCGGTCAACCGGTGCCATGCGGGCGGGATGCATAAGAGAATAGGGAACGCTGGACGCAACCCTCCTCGGCGTCCGGCTGCAGATTGCGCGGACGCGTCGACGATGCCGCTCCCGCTCGGCTCCTGCCCGGCCGGACGCAGGAACCGTATGCTGTGCCATGGTCGCCCCCGGTTGAAGACGCCCGGGTGCGACCTGTCCGCGGTGGCGACACCGAGGTGGTAGTCCGGCCTCCGGTTCTTCCCCCCAGCCTGGCGGCTGGGAGGTGCCCCCAGGGGAGTTGCAAAGCAATGCGTATTGGTGTCCTGACCAGCGGCGGTGACTGCCCCGGCCTGAACGCCGTGATCCGTTCCGTGGTCCACCGGGGGGTGGTCGACCACGGCGACGAGATCATCGGTTTCCAGGACGGCTGGCGCGGCCTCCTCGAAGGCGTCCACCGTCCTCTCACCCTGGAGTCGGTGAGCGGCATCCTCGCCCAGGGCGGCACGATCCTCGGGTCCTCCCGGGTCCAGCCGAGCCACCTGCGGGACGGCGTCGAGCGCGCCAAGCAGCACTGCAAGGACCTCGGGATCGACGCGGTCATCCCGATCGGCGGCGAGGGCACCCTGAAGGCCGCGAAGCTCATGAGCGACGCGGGCCTGCCGGTGGTCGGCGTGCCGAAGACGATCGACAACGACATCGCCTGCACCGACGTCACCTTCGGCTTCGACACCGCCGTCTCGGTGGCCACCGACGCGCTGGACCGCCTCAAGACCACCGCCGAGTCGCACCAGCGGGTCATGGTCGTCGAGGTGATGGGCCGTCACACCGGCTGGATCGCCCTCAACGCGGGCATGGCGGCCGGCGCGCACGCGATCGTGGTGCCCGAGCGCCCCTTCCACATCGACAAGCTGACCGACGTGGTGCGCGAGCGCTTCGACCGGCACAAGAAGTTCGCGATCGTGGTCTGCGCCGAGGGCGCCAAGCCCGAGCCCGGCACCATGCCGTGGGAGGAGGGCACCAAGGACATGTACGGCCACGAGCGGTTCACCGGCATCGCCACCCAGCTCTCCCGCGAGCTGGAGCACCGGCTCGGCAAGGAGGCCCGTCCGGTGATCCTCGGCCACACCCAGCGCGGCGGCACCCCGACCGCCTACGACCGGGTGCTCGCCACCCGCTTCGGCTGGCACGCGGTGGAGGCCGCCCACAAGGGCGCCTTCGGCCACATCACCGCGCTGCAGGGCACCGACATCCGCCTGGTGCCGCTCGCCGAGGCGGTCGCCGAGCTGAAGACCGTGCCGCAGGAGCGCTACACCGAGGCCGAGACGGTCATCTGACCGGCCCGTCCCGCAGCTCTTCGGGAGCCCCGTCCGCCACCTCGGCGGGCGGGGTTCCTTCTCTTCTCCAGCTTTTCTTGACCGATCGATCCAGATAGCGCTATGGTCTTCCCATGGCAAGGACCAAGGAGTTCGACCCGGACGCGGCGCTGCAGGCGGCGCTGGAGCTGTTCTGGGAGCGCGGGTACGAGGCGACCTCGATGGCCGACCTCACCGGGCACCTGGGCATCGGCCGCGCCAGCCTGTACGCCACCTTCGGCGGCAAGCACGAGCTGTTCCTCAAGGCGCTCGACCGCTACCGGGAGAACACCGACGCCAAGCTGCTCGCCGAGCTCTCGCAGCCCGGCGCGGCCCTGCCCACGGTCCGCGCCGTGGTGCGGCGCTTCGCCGACGAGGCGGTCCGCGAGCAGCGGCACCGCGGCTGCCTGATCACCAACACCGCCACCGAACTCGCCACCCGCGACCCGGACGCGGCCCGCCGCGTCCGGGCCAGCTGGGACACCCTGGAGACGCTCACCGCTGGCGCGCTGGCCCGGGCGCAGGCCCAGGGCGAGCTGGCGCCGGAGAAGGACCCGCGGGCGCTCGCCCGGCTGCTGCTCACCGTGATGCAGGGCATGCGGGTGATCGGCAAGGCGGGCGACGACCCGCGACGGGTCACCGACGCGGCGGACCTCGCCCTGTCACTGCTCGACTGAGCCCCGCGGGCCCGGACCGACGGCTCCACCGGCCGCTCCTCGGCGGCCCTCTGCACGGCTTATATTGGACCGAACGGTACAGAAAGAGGGGGAGACCATGGCTGCCACGGCCATCACTCCGACGTCCACCGGCGCACCGGCGCCACGCACCGCACCCGGCTTCGCCCTGCTCGGCACCGTCCAGGCGACACTGATCTTCACCCTGATGGCGATCTCCGTGCCGCTGCCCGACATCGGCCGCGAGTTCGGCCTCGACCACAGCCGGCTCGTCCTGCTCAACGCCGCCTACGGGCTCTCCTTCGCCGCCCTGCTGCTGCTCGGCGGCCGGCTCACCGACCGCTACGGCGGCCGCCGGATGCTCACCACCGGCCTGGTGGTGCTCGGCCTCGCCTCGATCGCCGCCCCGCTCGCCCCCGGCTACACCGCCCTGCTGCTGCTCCGCTTCCTCCAGGGCGCCGCCGCGGCCCTGGTCGCCCCGGCCGGCATGGCCGTCCTCAAGACCCTGCTGCCCGGCCCCGCGGCCTACGGCCGGGCGATGGCCACCTGGGGCGGACTCTCCGTGCTCGGCGCCACCACCGGCAACCTCGCCTCCGGGGCCGTCGCCAGCTGGCTCTCCTGGCGCTGGATGTTCGCCGTCCCGGTGGTCGTCGTCGCCGCCGCCCTCGCCCTCGCCCCCGCACTGCTGCCCCGCGACCCCGCCCGCGACCGGCGCCCCGCCCTCGACCTGCCCGGCGCCGTCCTCGCCACCGCCGGCACCGTCCTGGTCAGCTACGGCCTCGTCCTCACCGAGACCGGCGGCTGGCAGCTGCCGCTCGCCCTCGGCCTGCTGGTGCTCGCCGCCTTCGTGCTCCGCGAGCGGCGCGCCGCCGAGCCGCTGCTGCCGCTCGGCTTCCTGCGCGGCGGACGCCGCCTGCTCGGCCTGGCCGCCACCCTGCTGAGCGCCGGCGGCACCGCCACCCTCTTCCTGCTGCTCACCCTGCACCTCCAGCAGGACCTGGGCTGGACCCCGCTCGCCACCTCCGGCGCCTTCCTCCCCTACGCCGCCGCACTGCTCCTCGGCGGGCAGGCCGCCGGGCCGCTGGTCGGCCGGGTCGGGCCGAAGGCCGTCACCGCGATCGGTCTGGCCACCGGCGCCGCCGGCCTGTTCGCCCTCGCCCACCTCGGCACCGGCTCCGGCTACCTGCCGCTCGTCCCCGGGCTGGTGCTGCTGCCCTTCGGTGCGGCCCTCGCCTTCGCCGGAGCCGCGGTGCTCGCCACCGACGGCGTCCCGGAGGAGCAGATCGGCCTGGCCGGCGGCGTGCTCAACACGGCGATGGAACTCGGCCCGACCGTCCTGCTCACCGCCCTCCTCACGGTCGGCTCGGGCGGCGCCGCACTGGCCGCCGCCGGCGCCCTCTTCGCCCTCACCGCCCTCGCCGGCGCCCTCACCTGACCGGCCGTCCCACCAGGGGCAGCCCCCAGGGGCGCGTGGGGGCACCTCCCGGCCGAAGGCCGGGGGAGAACTGCGCAATTCGGAAGCGATCGCCACCACAGCATCGGGCCGAGCCCTGATCCGTACGACGACCCGCCCCCGGACTGCGCAGTTCCCCGCGCCCCTACGGGTGCACCCACCGCCGGTCCGGAGGGACGATCGGCCCATGGCCGGGGTCCGGGGCACACCATAGGTTGGGAGAGCCACCGCAGGGCCCGAGAGCGAGCAGGAGGAGCGACCCCGATGGAGATCCTCGCCTACGGCGTGCAGACCGACGAGCGTCCGCTGCTGGACGCGGCGTTCGCCGGCCGGCACCCGCTGCGCATGCTGGACGTCTTTCTCACCCGGGACACCGCCCCGCTCGCCGACGGCTTCCCGGTGGTGTCCAGCAGCGTCAACGACGAGCTGGACGGCGTGGTGCTGGCCCGGCTCGCCGCGGGCGGCACCAAGCTGATCACCCAGCGCTCCACCGGCTTCAACAACATCGACCTGGCGGCCGCCCGCGACCTCGGCCTGACCGTCGCCCGGGTCTCCCACTACTCCCCGCACGCCGTGGCCGAGCACGCCTGGGCGCTGGCGCTGGCCGTGAACCGGCGGCTGCTGCGGGCGGCGAGCCGCACCCGCGAGTTCGACTTCCGGCTGGACGGCCTGCTGGGCCGGGACGTCCACGGGATGACCGTCGGCGTGATCGGCACCGGCAAGATCGGCGAGTGCTTCGCCCGGATCGCGCACGGCTTCGGCACCGAACTCCTCGGCTGGGACGTCGCCCCCAACCCGGCCTGCCGGGAGCTCGGTCTGCAGTACGTCGACAAGGACGAGCTGCTGGAGCGCAGCGACCTGGTCAGCCTGCACGTGCCGCTGCTGCCGGACACCCGCCACCTGATCGACGCGGCCGCGCTCGCCCGGATGAAGGACGACGCGATCCTGGTGAACTCCAGCCGCGGCGGCCTGGTCGACAGCGCCGCGCTGGTCGAGACGCTGCGGTCCGGCCGGCTCGCCGGGGTCGGCCTGGACGTGTACGAGGAGGAGACCGGCGTCTTCTTCACCGACCGGTCGGTGCACGGGGTGACCGACGACGTGCTGGCCCGGCTGATGACCTTCCCGCACGTGCTGGTCACCTCCCACCAGGCGTACTTCACCAGGACCGCGGTCGGCCAGATCATCGCGGCGACCGTCCGCAACGTCGAGGACTTCGCGGCCGGCCGCACCGGCGAGAACATCCTCGTCCCGGCCGCCGGCGCCGCCGGCTGACCGCGCCGCGCCCGCCGGGAGCGGGGCCGGGTTCGGTCCGTTCGTAAGCGCCGCCTAGGCTGTGCCGGAAGCAAAACGGACGAACCGGACCGGCCTGCGGGCGGGTCCGGTCGGCACCAGCGAAGGCAGGACGCGCCGATGGGCGACGGCATGGCAGGGATGCACCACCACGGCGGAACGGGCACGCTCGGCCCGTACAACCCGTCCGCCGCGCTCGGCTGGTCGCCGGACTGGCCCTTCCTGATCGGCGCGGTGCTCGCCCTCGGCCTCTACACGGCGGCCGCGATCCGGCTGTGGCGGCGCGGCGACAAGTGGCCGGTCGGCCGGATGATCGCCTGGACGGCGGGCACCGGCACGGTCGTCCTGGTGACCTGCACCGGGCTGAACGACTACGGCATGGTGCTGTTCAGCGCGCACATGATCCAGCACATGGTGCTGTCCATGCTCTCCCCCATCCTGCTGCTGCTCGGCGCCCCGATCACGCTGGCGCTGCGGGCCCTGCGCCCGGCCCGCAAGGGCAGCGGCCGCGGCCCGCGCGAGCTGCTGGTGGCCCTGCTGCACAGCCGGTACGTCCGGGTGGTCTCGCACCCCGGCGCCACCATCCCGCTGTTCGTCGCCAGCCTGTACGCGCTGTACTTCTCGCCGCTGTTCGACTACCTGATGCAGTACCGCCTCGGGCACCTCGCGATGATGGTCCACTTCCTGGCGGTCGGCATGCTCTTCTTCTGGCCGATCATGGGCGTGGACCCGGGTCCGCACCGGCCGGGCTACATCATGCGCATCCTGGAGCTCTTCGTGGGGATGCCGTTCCACGCCTTCTTCGGCGTGGCCGTGATGATGGCGACCCACCCGCTGGTGACCACCTTCACCGACGCCGCCGCCCCGCCCGGCACCAAGCTGCTGGACGACCAGGAGCTGGCCGGCGGCATCACCTGGGCGTTCGGCGAGATCCCGACCGCGATCGTGCTGATCGCCCTGACCCTCCAGTGGGCGCGGTCCGAGGAGCGGCAGGCCCGCCGCCGCGACCGCGCCGCGGACCGGGACGGCGACGCCGAGCTCGCCGCCTACAACGCCTACCTGGCCTCGCTGGACCGGCGCGGCCGCGCCGCCGACGCGGGCTGAGCCCCCGCCCCGCCGCACCCGCCACGAGCCCCGCCCGGTGCGTACCGGGCGGGGCTCGCCGCCGTTCGGGTCCGCGTCCGGGCCGGGGTCAGTCCTCCAGGAGGTCCAGGTCGAGCCGGGCGAGCCGCTCCGGGTCGGCCAGGACGTCGATCGCGACGATCAGGCCGTCGGCGACCACGAAGTCCATGACCGAGACCGGCCGGCCGTCGACCACGGTGACCGTGCCGGCCCCGCCGTTGACCAGCGCCGGCCGGGAGAACGGCGCCATGTGCCGGAACCGGAACGCCTGCGAGGCCACCTCGCGGGCCCCGCGCACCACGATCAGCGGCGCGGCCGGGCCGTCGTCGGCGCGCAGCACCACCTCCGGGTGGAGGACGGCGACCAATGCCTCGAAGTCGCCGCCGCGGGAGGCGGCGAGGAAGGCGTCCACCACCTCGCGGCGGCGCACCGGGTCAGGGTCCGGCGCGGGAGCCGCGCCCTGGACGCGCCGCCGGGCACGGCTGGCGAGCTGCCGGGCGGCGGCCGGGGTGCGGTCGACGATCGGCGCGATCTCGTCGAACGGCAGGCCGAACATGTCGTGCAGCACGAAGGCCAGCCGCTCGGCCGGGGCGAGCTGCTCCAGCACGACGAGCAGGGCGAGCCCGACCGAGTCGGCGAGCAGCGCCTGCTGTTCGGGGTCGGTGCCGTCGGCATTCGCCACGACGGGGTCGGGCAGCCGCTCGCCGATCGGCTCCTCGCGGCGGGTCCGGCGGGTGCGGAGCATGTCGAGGCAGACCCGGCCGACCACGGTGGTGAGCCAGCCGCCCAGGTTCTCCACCTCGTCGGCGTCGGTGCGGCTCAGCCTCAGCCAGGCCTCCTGCACGGCGTCGTCGGCCTCGCCGAGCGAGCCCAGCATCCGGTACGCCACCGACCGCAGGTGGCCGCGGTGGCTCTCGAAGCGCTCGGCCAGCCAGTCGTTCCGGTCCATCGGGCCCCTCCTCGTCGGTGTGCTCTCACCTCTCTGACGTTCGGGCGGCCGCGGAGGTGACGGTTGTGCCCGAACCGTTCCGGCCGGTGTCGGGTGCGAGCAGCCGGCGCAGTGCGAGGGCGTCCGGGGCGAGGGCGGTGAGCAGGGTGGCGGGCGGGCCGTCGGCGGGGCCGGGCAGGGTGAGCAGGGCGGCGTCGGTGCCGTCCGGGGGCGGCGTCGGTGCGGGCAGGCCGACGGTGAGCAGTTGTCCGACGGTGCGGTGCGGGCCGAGGACGGCGGGGCCGTCCCAGCCGGGGGCGCCGGGGCCGAGGTCGGTCTGCTGGTCGAGCAGGATGCGGTCGGCCTGGGCGGGGCCGGCCAGGTGGACGGTGAGCCGGGCGGTGATCCGGCCGGGCGGGGCGCCGCGGGTGTGGTCGTGCAGCCGGCCGAGCACCTGTTCCTCGCGCAGCCGCAGCCGGGCCCCGGGGGCGAGGCGGACGACGGTGGTGAGCAGCAGGTGGCTGCCGGCGGCGGCGATGACGGGTTCGGGGCGCCAGTCGAGTTCGGCGTCCTCGCCGACGGTGAGGTGCAGGTCGTAGCGGGCGGGGGCGCCTCCGCGGCCGGGGAGGCTGACGGTGGCGGCGGCGCTGGTGACGGTGAGGGCGGCGCCGGGCCGGACCTCGGCGTGCAGGGCGAGCCGGTCGCCGCCGAGCGGGGCGGCCATCGAGCCGATCACGCAGACGTGGGCGGTGCCCGGGGCGCCGCGGGTGCGGCGCAGGGCGAGCGGGCCGGCGCCGGCGAGGACGGGCAGGGCGGTGCCGCCGCGGCCGTCGGGTGCGGCGGTGATCCGGGCGGTGGCGCCGACGGCGGCCGGGTGCGGGGCGGTGGTGTGCCCGGCGGCCGGGTGCCGGGCGCCGGTGACGGTCACCGTTCGGCGAGCCGGGCGCGGACCCAGGCGGCGACGGGGGCGATGCCGTCCGGGGCGGTGAGGGCGGTGAAGACGGTGGGCAGGCCGCCGCGCTGGGCCTCGGCGTCGCGGGCCATCACCGCGAGGTCGGCGCCGACCAGCGGGGCGAGGTCGGTCTTGTTGACGACGAGCAGGTCGGAGGTGGAGACGCCGGGGCCGCCCTTGCGGGGGATCTTGTCACCGCCGGAGACGTCGATGACGAAGATCTGGTGGTCGACCAGGCCGCGGCTGAAGGTGGCGGTGAGGTTGTCGCCGCCGGACTCGACGAGCACCAGGTCGAGCGGGCCGACGGTCTCCTCCAGTTCCTCGACGGCCTCCAGGTTGGCGGAGATGTCGTCACGGATCGCGGTGTGCGGGCAGCAGCCGGTCTCGACGGCGGCGATCCGCTCGGGCGGCAGGACGGCGTTGCGCAGCAGGAACTCGGCGTCCTCGGTGGTGTAGATGTCGTTGGTGACGACGGCGAGGGAGATCTCCTCGCGCAGCTCCCGGCAGAGCGCGGCGACGGTGGCGGTCTTGCCGGAGCCGACCGGGCCGCCGAGGCCGATCCGCAGGGCACGGCGGGTGCGGGTGCGGGTCTGTTCGGCGTAGGTGTGGCGGGCGGGGGCGTCGTGGGGGTCGACGTGGTCACGATGCAAAGAGGCGGACCTTCCAGGAGCGGTGCCGTTCGGCGTGGACGTCGAGCAGCGGGGCGGAGGCGGCGGGCAGGGTGCCGCGGGCGGCGGCGTCCGCGGCACCTGCGGCCACGGTGTCGAGGTCGGGGGCGAGCCGGGCGAGCACGGCGGCGACCTCGTAGGGGTCGAGGCCGAGCAGCCGCACGCAGGCGGTGGCGGGGCCGTTGACGCTCTCGTACGCGGCGAGGGCGGCGGCGTCCACGGGGGTGAGCCCGGCGGCGCGGGCGGTGGTGCCGAGCGCGACGGGCTGGTGGGGGCCGCGGGGGTGGGCGCTGTGCAGCAGGTCGAGGGCGGGGTGCGGCCAGGTGGCGCGGGCGGCGCGCAGCAGTTGGCGGCCGAGGCGGCGGCTGGTGTCGCGCAGGGCGGGTGAGGGGGTGCGGGCGTCGGCGGCGGCGTCGAGGGTGGCGGGGTCGGCGTCCTCGGCGGCGGCCGCCGCGGCGAGGGCGGCGGCGGTCAGGCCCGTGGTGTGCAGGCGTCCGGTGAGGAAGGCGGCGAGGGTGTCGGCGTCGTGGATCCGGCCGGCCCGGACGGCGGCCTCGGCGCCACCGGAGTGGGCGTGGCCGCCGGCCGGGAAGCGGCCGTCGGCGAGGAGCAGCAGGGCGGCGTGCACCTGGGCCTCCTCAGAAGAGGAAGTACCGCTGGGTGAGCGGGAGTTCGGTGGCGGGGGCGGGGGTGACGGCCTCGCCGTCGATGGTGACGGTGAAGGTGTCGGGGTCGACCCGGACGTCGGGGCGGGCGGTGTTGTTCACCATGTCGTCCTTGGTGACGCCGCGGGTGGACCGGATGGCGGTGAACCGCTTGCGCACGCCCAGCTGTTCGCCGAGCCGTTCGGGCAGCCGGTCGTCGATCGCGGCCTGCGCGGTGAAGTTGAGGGAGTTGGCGGCGGGGGCGCGGCCGGTGGCACCGAACTGCGGTCGGGGCAGCACGGGTTGCGGGGTGGGGATGGAGGCGTTGGCGTCGCCCGTCTGCGCCCACGCGATCTGGCCGCCCTTGATCACCAGGTCGGGTTTGACGCCGAAGAAGGCCGGGGTCCAGAGCACCAGGTCGGCGAGCTTGCCGGGTTCGACGGAGCCGATCTCGTGGTCGACGCCCTGGGCGGCGGCCGGGTTGATCGTGTACTTGGCGACGTAGCGGCGGGCCCGGTGGTTGTCGGCGCGGCCGTCGCCGGGCAGGGCGCCGCGGCGGACCTTCATGACGTGCGCGGTCTGCCAGGTGCGCAGCACGACCTCGCCGATCCGGCCCATCGCCTGGGAGTCGGAGCTGATGATCGAGATGGCGCCGAGGTCGTGCAGCACGTCCTCGGCGGCGATGGTGGACGGGCGGATCCGGGACTCGGCGAAGGCCAGGTCCTCGGGGACGTGCGGGCTGAGGTGGTGACAGACCATCAGCATGTCGAGGTGTTCGTCGACGGTGTTGACGGTGTGCGGGCGGGTCGGATTGGTGGAGCTGGGCAGCACGTTGGGCTGCGAGACGACGGTGATGATGTCGGGGGCGTGGCCGCCGCCGGCGCCCTCGGTGTGGTAGGCGTGGATGCCGCGTCCGGCGATCGCGGCCAGGGTGTCGGCGACGAACCCGGCCTCGTTCAGGGTGTCGGTGTGGATGGCGAGTTGGGCGCCGGTCGCGTCGCAGACCCGCAGGCAGGCGTCGATCGCGGCCGGGGTGGCGCCCCAGTCTTCGTGGATCTTGAAGCCGAGCGCTCCGGCTCTCAACTGGTCGTGCATCGCAGCGGTGTTGACGGTGTTGCCCTTGCCGAGCAGGCCGATGTTGAGCGGCAGGTCGTCCATCGCGGCGAACATCCGGGCGAGGTGCCAGCCGCCGGGGGTGATGGTGGTGGCCTTGGTGCCCTCGGCGGGGCCGGTGCCGCCGCCGATCAGCGTGGTGATGCCGGAGGCGAGGGCCTCGTCGGCGAGCTGCGGGCAGATGAAGTGCACGTGGGCGTCGATCGCCCCGGCGGTGAGGATCTTCCCGTTGCCGGCGATCACCTCGGTCTCCGGGCCGATCACGAGGTCCGGGTGGACGCCGTCCATGGTCTCCGGGTTGCCGGCCTTGCCGAGGGCGGTGATCCGGCCGTCCCGGATGCCGATGTCGGCCTTGACCACACCCCAGTGGTCGAGCACCACCGCGCCGGTGATCACGGTGTCGGGGGCGCCCTCGGCCCGGCTCGTCCGGGCCTGCCCCATCGACTCGCGGATCACCTTGCCGCCGCCGAAGACCGCCTCGTCGCCGCCGCGGCAGCGGTCCTCCTCGACCTCGATCAGCAGCGCCGTGTCGGCGAGCCGGATCCGGTCGCCGGTGGTCGGCCCGTACAGGTCGGCGTAGCGCTCGCGGCTCAGCCGCAGCGCGGGGGCGGACGGGTCGCCGCGGTCAGCCATCGAGGGCACCTCCGGTCTCGCCGCGCAGGCCGTGCACCTCGCGGCGGCCGCCGATCGGCACGAGTTCGACCTCCACCGGGATGCCCGGCTCGAAGCGGACGGCGGTGCCGGCCGGGATGTTGAGCCGCTGCCCGCGGGCAACCGCCCGGTCGAACTCCAGCCCCGGGTTGGCCTCGGCGAAGTGGTAGTGCGAGCCGACCTGGATCGGCCGGTCCGCGGCGTTCACCGCGGTCAGCCGGGTGACCGGCCGGCCGGCGTTCAGGCCGATCTCCCCCTCGCCGTACAGGATCCCGCCCGGCGTCACGGGGCCCGGCGCGTTCACTGGATCGGCCCGTGGACGGTGACGAGCTTGGTGCCGTCCGGGAAGGTGCACTCCACCTGGACGTCCGGGATCATCTCGGCGATCCCCTCCATCACGTCCTCGCGGGTGAGCACCTGCCGCCCGGACTCCATGAGTTCGGCGACGCTGCGGCCGTCCCGGGCGCCCTCCAGCACGTGCGAGGTGATCAGTGCGACCGCCTCGGGGTGGTTGAGCAGCAGACCGCGGGCCCGCCGCGAGCGGGCGACGTCGGCGGCGACGTGGACGAGCAGGCGCTCCTGCTCGCGGGGGGTCAACTTCATCTGTACGCACCTCGGGGTGGGAGGTCGGACGGTGACGAGGAGGACATTGGATCCGCCCTTTGTTGTGGACCGGTTACGCCCTACTTTCCGAGGCGTAACCGCCCGGCCCCCGCCCTGGTTACGGGCCGGCCACCCGGGGCGCGTGGGGGCACCTCCCCCACGCGCCCCGGATGGCGCGCCCTCCGCGCCCCTGGTGGCCGCCCCCTTCACAGCCGGATCCGGGCCGCCACCGGCAGGTGGTCGCTGCCGGTCCGGGCGAGGGTCCAGGTGCGGACGGGCGTGGCCCCCCGCACCAGCACCTGGTCGATCCGCGCCAACGGGAACCCCGCCGGCCAGCTGAAGTCGAAGCCGCCCCGGGCGGGCGTCAGCCGGGAGGTGACCGGGGCGAGTCCGCGGTCGTCGAGGGTGCCGTTCATGTCGCCCATGACGAGCGTCCGCCGCAGCGGCTCGGCGTCGATCGCCGCCGCCAGCAGCCGCGCGCTCTCGTCGCGCCGGGGCGTGGTGAACCCCGCCGTCGGCGAGATCCGCACCGAGGGCAGGTGCGCCACGTACACCGCCAGGTCGCCCTTGGGCGTCCGTGCGGTGGCCCGGACCCCGCGCTTCCAGTACTCGTGCACCTCGGCGGGCTTCAGGTCCACCGGCCGGACGTCGGTCAGCGGGAGGCGGGACCAGAGTCCGACGGTTCCGGAGCGTGCCCGGTAGGGGTAGACCGTGCCGAGGATCCGCTCGTACACCCCGTCCGCCGGCTCCGTCAGTTCCTCGACGGCCAGCAGGTCGGCGCCCGTCCCGGCCAGCCGGGTGGCGGTGCCCTCGGGGTCGGTGTTCTCGTCCGCGACGTTGTGCTGCACCACCGTCAGGTCGTAGCGGCCTCCGTCGCCGCCGGGCAGCAGCCGTCCGCCGAACAGGCCGGTCCAGGCGACGGCCGGCAGCAGCACCGCGGCGAGGGCGAGCGGCGAGCGGCGGAGCAGCGCCGCCGCCAGCAGCACCGGGACGGCGAGCCCGGCCCACGGCAGGAAGGCCTCCAGCAGGCTGCCGAGGTGCCAGCCTCCGTCGGGAACCAGCCGGTGGCCGATCAGCAGGAGTGCGGTGAGTGCCGCCAGGGTGGCCGTCACCCGGCCGCGGGGCCGTCCGGGCGGCCGGGCGGGTGCCTCCCGGGACGTCCGCTCCTCCACCGCCGTGCCGTCGCCCCGTGCCACCCCGTGGTACCTCCGTCCTCGGCCCTGTCGCCGTCCGCTGCGAGGACGCCGTACCCGGTCGGGCGGGTTCCGCACCGGCCGCCACCCGGAGGGAGCAGCGCGGTGCCCGTGTGCGGCGGTCCTCAGCGGCGGTCCCGAGCCGCAGTGCCGTACGGACGGGCGTCCGGGCGGGCGTTCGGCGGCGGTTGGCAGGTGGTTCGTTCCCGGTTCACCGCGTGGTGCGCACCGGCCGCCTAGGGTGCCGGGCATCGACCGAAACCCTTGGCAGGGAGGCCAGATGACGCAGCGTCCGATCGGCGGGGGATCCTCGCGCCGCACGTTCCTGCGGGCGACCGGGGCGGCCGGCCTCGGTGCGGCCGCGCTGACCGCGGCGGGGGCGACCCCCGCGTCCGCCGCCGACGACGAGCAGGCGGACGGCCGGGGCGACGCGCAGCGGGCCGCGGGGACGCGTCCGCCCGTCCGCACGGGCACCGGCCTGGACCGGCTGCCGCACCCGCTGGTGGTGGCGCACCGGGGTGCGAGCGGTTACCGGCCGGAGCACACCCTCGGCAGCTACGAGCTGGCGCTGGAGCTCGGCGCGGACGTCATCGAGCAGGACGTCGTGCCGACGAAGGACGGCCACCTGGTCGTCCGCCACGAGAACAACATCGCGGAGACGACCGACGTCGCCGACCACCCCGAGTTCGCCGCCCGGCGGACCACGAAGACGGTCGACGGCACCGCGCTGACCGGTTGGTTCACCGAGGACTTCACGCTGGCCGAGCTGCGCACGCTGCGCGCGAAGGAGCGCCTGCCGCAGCAGCGCCAGCGCAACACCCCGTACGACGGCCGCTGGCCGGTGCCGACCTTCCGCGAGGTGGTGGAGTTCGCGAACAGGCGCTCCCGCACCCTGGGCCGCCCGGTGTGGCTGTACCCCGAGACGAAGCACCCGAGTTACTTCCGCTCGATCGGCCTGCCGCTGGAGGAGCGGCTGGCGGACGAGCTGCGCCGCGGCGGGCTGGCGGGCCGCAACGGCCGGGCGGTCCTGCAGTCCTTCGAGCCGAGCAGCCTGCAGCGGCTGGCGAAGCTGGTCGACAACCCGCGGATCCAGCTGCTGAGCGGTCCGACGACGCAGCCGTACGACTTCGTGCTGGCGGGCGACCGGCGGACGGTCGCGGACCTGGTGACGCCGGGCGGGCTGCGCTGGCTGGCGTCGTTCTCGCACGGCATCGGCCCGACCACGCAGCTGATCGCGCCGGTGGACGCCGCGGGCAGGCTGCTGCCGCCGACCACGCTGGTGGCGGACGCGCACGCGGCCGGCCTGGTGCTGCACCCGTGGACGGTGCGCAACGAGAACTCCTTCCTGCCGGTCGACTTCCGCCGGGGCACCGACCCGAACGCGTACGGCGATTCGATCGGCTGGGCGCGCCGGCTCTACGACCTGGGCGTGGACGGCTTCTTCACCGACAACACGGACACCTCGGTGCTGGCCCGCGGCGACTTCTGGGCTTCCCGCGGGGTGAACTGACGATCGGTCGGCCATTGCGGCCGGGTCGGGTGCAGGCGCACCCGGCCCGGCCGCCGTGCGTCCCGGGCCCATCCGACTACCGATCGGTAGCACTGTTTCGGACGAGTTCACCGAATGCTCGCCCGATGTCTTGCACGCCGTGCGGGCGCCGAAGTTGGATGCACAACATCCCGCAACCCGACGGGTTCACGACACACCCTCACGGAGCTTCGATGCCCCTGTCGTCCGTCCGCCGCGCCACCAGAACGGCCGCCGCGGCCTGTGTCGCCGCCGCCGTGCTCGGCACGCTCGCCGCCACCCCCGCGGCGGCCGCCACCGGCGCCGCGGCCGAGAGCGCGCCGGTCACCGCGCCCGCGCTCGACGTCCTGACGTACAACGTGTTCCTGATGAGCAAGTCGCTCTACCCGAACTGGGGACAGGACCTCCGCGCGCAGGCGATCGCCTCGGCGGACTTCTTCCAGGGCCACGACGTGGTGGTCCTCCAGGAGGCGTTCGACAACGCCGCCTCCGACGCGCTGACCGCCCGCGCCTCGGCCGCGTACCCGTACCACACGCCGGTGGTCGGCCGCTCCACCGGCGGCTGGGACGCGACCTCCGGCAGCTACAGCTCGACCACCCCCGAGGACGGCGGGGTGACGCTGCTCAGCAAGTGGCCGATCCTGCGCAAGGAGCAGTACGTCTTCAAGGACGCCTGCGGCGCCGACTGGTGGTCCAACAAGGGCTTCGTGTACGCCGTGCTGAACGTCGACGGGCTGCGCACCCACGTGGTCGGCACGCACCTGCAGTCCACCGACACCGGCTGCTCCAGCGGCGAGCCGGCCGCCGTCCGGGCCAAGCAGCTGCTCGCGATGCGGGCCTTCCTCGACGCCAAGCGGATCCCGGCGGACGAGCCGATCGTGCTGGCCGGCGACCTCAACGTCGACTCGCACGGCTCCGAGTACCAGGCGCTGCTCGACAACGGCAACCTGGCCCCGGCCTCGCAGCGCACCGGCTGGCCGCACTCCTTCGACACGGTCGACAACTCCATCGCCGCCTACCGCTACCCGGGCGAGCCCGCGGAGGACCTGGACTACGTGCTGTACCGGGCCGACCACGCCCGGCCGCAGCAGTACACCAACCAGGTCGTGCGCTTCCACAGCACGCCGTGGACGGTGAGCAGCTGGGGTAAGAGCTACACGTACAACGACCTGTCGGACCACTACCCGCTCGCCGCGCACTGATCCTTCCGCACGGCGGGCACGCCGCGGCGGCCCCGCCCGCACCCCGGGCGGCCGCCGCGGCTGCGCCCCGCCCCGATCGGGGGGAGGGTGGATCCGACCGGGCCCGACCGGCACCCGCGTGCCAGAACCGAGGAGTGAGCCGCCATGCCCATCGCCACCGTCAACCCGGCCACCGGGGAGACCGTCGAGACCTTCACCCCGTACGACGACGCCGCCCTCGAACAGCGGCTCGGCCTCGCCGCCGAGACCTACCGGTCCTGGCGGACGACCTCCTTCGAGGAGCGCGCGGCGCTGCTGAAGCGCGCCGCGGACCTGCTCGACGCCGAGCGCGAGGAGATCGCCCGGACGATGACGGTGGAGATGGGCAAGCCGGTCGTCGCGGCCCGCGCCGAGGTCGCCAAGTGCGCGAAGGCGATGCGCTGGTACGCCGACCGGGCGCCGGAGCTGCTGGCCGACGAGCACCCGTCCGAGGCCGACGTGGCGGACTCCGGCGGCGCCTCGGTGCACGTGCGCTACCGGCCGATCGGCGTGGTGCTGGCCGTGATGCCGTGGAACTTCCCGCTCTGGCAGGTGGTGCGGTTCGCCGCGCCGGCCCTGATGGCGGGCAACGTGGGCCTGCTCAAGCACGCCTCGAACGTGCCGCGGACGGCGCTGGCGCTGGAGCGGGTGCTGCTGGAGGCGGGCTTCCCGCAGGGCTGCTTCCAGACCCTGCTGATCGGCTCCGCCGCGGTGGAGGGCGTCGTCCGGGACCCGCGGGTCGCCGCGGTGACGCTGACCGGCAGCGAGCTCGCCGGCCGCTCGGTCGCCTCGATCGCCGGCGACGAGGTGAAGAAGTCGGTGCTGGAGCTCGGCGGCAGCGACCCCTTCCTGGTGCTGCCCTCCGCCGACCTGGCGGGCGCCGTGCAGTGGGCGGTCACCGCACGCACCCAGAACAACGGGCAGTCCTGTATCGCCGGGAAGCGCTTCATCGTGCACGCCGAGGTCTACGAGGCGTTCACCAGGGCGTTCACCGACCGGATGAAGGCCCTGAAGGTCGGCGACCCGCTGGCCGAGGAGACCGAGATCGGCCCGCTCGCCACCTCCCAGGGCCGCGCCGACCTGGAGGAGCTGGTCGACGACGCGGTGGCCGCCGGGGCCGTCGTGGAGTGCGGCGGCGCCCGCCCGGACGGCCTGCCCAAGGAGCTGGACGGCGGCTGGTACTACCTGCCGACCGTGCTGACGGGCATCACCCCGAAGATGCGCATCCACCACGAGGAGGCCTTCGGCCCGGTCGCCACCGTGTACCGGGTGGAGAGCCTGGACGAGGCGATCGAACTGGCCAACGACACCCCGTTCGGCCTCAGCTCCAACGTGTGGACGACCGACCACGAGGAGCAGGAGCGCTGCGCCCGCGACATCGAGGCCGGCGGCGTGTTCTTCAACGGCATGACGGCCTCGCATCCGGCGTTCCCGTTCGGCGGCGTGAAGCGCTCCGGCTACGGGCGGGAGCTGTCCGGCCACGGCATCCGCGAATTCTGCAACATCACCACCGTCTGGCGCGGCCGCTGACCGGCCCGGACGCGGCAGGGGCGGGGCACGCACGCTGCGTGCCCCG